>NZ_CP021983.2:4815000-5115000 GCF_002075285.3 Halomicronema hongdechloris C2206
GCTTTAGGGGCTAATCCTGCAAGAATGCCCTGCTCACGGCCGGCCCAGGAACACTACGATTCATAGATATTGACCACTCTAGTCGACCTTGAGCCATGGCTGTCACGCTGAATCAGCTCAAGGCTCCTACAGCATTTCCTTGCTGGGTGAGGTATAGCCTACCTTCTGATATCAGTGGTTTCATGGTCATCCGTGTACCTCACTAGCTTCAAAAACGCTGTATCTTGGTGGATGCGATGACCTGGCGAGAATTCAAAGCCGTGGAGCAGCTGCTCGACCGCCCTGGCATGCGGCTGTCTTTCTTAGATGGGGTGTTAGAGATTCGGCCAATGCCCGGTGAGCAGCATGAAACCATCAAAGAACGAATTGGGGCGCTGCTTGAGTTTTACTTGCTGCACCTCGGCATAGACTATACGCCGACGGGCTCCATGACCCTGGAAAATGAGTCAGGCCTAGTGAAGTGTGAGGCCGATAAGTCTTATAAACTGGGCGAAAAATAAATGTCCTCTAACATAGGCCGGAATTGAGGTTAACTATGGTTCCGATCACCCGCAAACCCCAGCTAGAGCAGACGGATCCGCCGCGGTCGCCGCGGGAGACCCTACCGACGATGTATGACTTGCCCAGTGAGCATCCCGAGGAGCCTGGTTTGCCCGACGTTGGCGCCAGCCCGTCGCGAGACGTATTTCATGATTTACAGCCCCAACTCCTCAGCCGCACCCTACGCCTGCAGCAGGTGGCCCAAGGCAACTATCTCACAGCCTCTGACCTCAACCTCTATTACGACGTCAACCATCCCCTCTGGTACAAACGCCCCGATTGGTTCCTAGCCATCCATGTGCCGCGACTGTATGACGGTAAAGATCTGCGTCGCAGCTATGTGGTCTGGCAAGAGGGCCGCAGTCCCTACGTGGCGATTGAGTTCCTGTCTCCGGGGACGGAACGGGAGGATCTAGGCCGTTTCTATGGAAATAGTGCGTCAGAAGCGATGATGCCTGCCCCAACATCGGTTCTGAATCAAGACGCTGACCCAGATGCCGCCCACCCGTCCGCTAAGTTGGAGGTCTATGAGCGTTATTTGCGCATCCCTCACTACCTGGTGTATGAGCGCCACTCCCAGCAGTTGCGCTACTTCAAGCTGGATGGCGGCCAGTATCAGGAACAGGCCCTCAATCCCAAGAATCCCAGGGTATGGCTAGGGGATTTGCAGATTGGCCTGGGAATTTGGCAGGGCGAGTTCGAAGGGGTGCTTGGGCATTGGTTGCGTTGGTGCGACGGCAACGGCACCTGGCTGCTCACCGATGCCGAACAGGCTCAGGCTCAATTGTTGCAAGCCGCCCACAATCTACTGGCTACTGGGATGGAGCTGGAAACGGTTGCGCAGCTGTTGAATCTTTCGGAGCAACAGTTGCAGGTATTGCGGTGACGGATTAGTTGAGTGCTCATACGTCAATACCTTCATTGTTGATCCGTTCGCGAAGCTTGATGTGACATCGGGTTGGGTCGATCAAATCCACCTTAAATTCAGGATTAAATTCGTCTACGGCTAACGCTGCTGCAAAGTATCTCGCGCTGGGAATACCCCATACGGCTAAGTCAATATCAGATTCCGCTGAAAAATACGCGGCATTGATTGCAGACCCAAACACCTTAATTTGTTGAGCACCAAAGTCTTCCCGTAGTCGCCTCACCAATTCAGGAATGAGTTGCCAGGCCCGATACCAACGTGCTTCGATCTCTGGTGTAATGGGGCGTTCAGGCAACCTGTACTGTTTCCATTCATCGGGGCTTAGATCCAATGCAGTTTTAGCCATAAGTTTCATCCTATCCCTCACCAGAAGCTCATTTTGCCAGTTGTTCCTCAACCACAGCTACCGATAGCTGCAAGGCGGTGGCAATCTGCTCCACCGAGAGGCCCATCTGGTGCAGTTGGTCGATCGCCTCCAGGCGAGCTTGCCGTTCCTGTTGAGCTCGTTCCTCAGCCGATAAATAACGCTGGCCGTGCTGATTAAACCAGGACAGAATTTCACGGTCGATGCCACCGACCACACCTCGGCTGCGTCCCACAGCCAGCCCCACTTCAGGCATCCAATAGGGCTCTCCCAGCTGCAACTGATAGCGTCCCTCGATCAACTGATACAGTTCGAAGGGCTGATGGCGATCCCGTTGCCAATGCTCTGGGTTGTAGACCAGGTAGTAGAGGACCCCGAGCTTTTCGTAAAAAGCCAGCTTAGTGTCATACTCGCCCCCCGGCGTCCAAGACACGATATTTCCAGCACCCACGTGGGGACGATATCGTCTTCTTCCCAAACGACGTAACTCTTGCGAGATGTATTGCCCGACTTGCGCCGGGGCACTCCCAGGCTTAAAAAGCCATCCGGCACCACCGGTACCTTAGGACTAACCCCAGTGGTGTGATAGATACCCATGTCCACGCCGAAGAACCAATCATCCCGGTCTTTCCAGATCAGCTCCAGCAGAAAGAGCAGGTAATTGGGCAAGAAGTTTTGATCCTCATTATCCACAGGAGTATCGTCTGAACAGGGTAGTTCGTCACTGCTGGGTAGGTTCTGGTCAAGGTCGGTGTGAACCATAGGACTAGCGCCAGGGTTAGCGTGGCTTCATCATAATTCAAGTCTAGGGATTGCTGGCGTCTGCTGCCATGCCAGGTGGCCAATCGGTACTGTGCTTGAGTCAAGCCGCCAGATATAGCGGCAGCCATCATGGTTAAGACACCGTTCGGCTTGAGCTTGTCGTTGGCATCGCCTCCCCAGCGGGGAAAGCCATAACGTCGCGCTAACGCCACAGTAATGCCCTTCGACTCCGCTCAGGGTGACCGAAATGTCCTAAGCAAAGTGACCACAGCTATACCTAGCCTGCCTGACTTCTAGCGATTAGGCCACACCCTGAGATTGCAGTTTCGCCCGGCCTATGGCTTAATGCCTGAGTACCCCAGACATCTCCTGGTGAGATCGTCTTTACCTATCTCCTGTGGCCATGACTGACTCGACCAATCCCCAAGTCTTCTTCGACATCACCATCGGTGGCCAACCGGCCGGCCGCATCGTGATAGAATTGCGGACCGATGTGACGCCCCAGACCGCTGAGAACTTCCGCGCCCTCTGCACGGGAGAGCAGGGCACGGGAGCCTCGGGCAAGCCCTTGCATTTCAAGGGATCCTCCTTTCACCGCATCATTCCCGACTTCATGTGCCAGGGGGGTGACTTTACCCGCGGCAATGGCACCGGCGGCGAGTCGATCTATGGCCGCACCTTCGCCGATGAGAATTTCGAGTTAAAGCACACCGGGCCGGGAATCTTGAGCATGGCCAATGCCGGTCCGGGCACCAATGGCTCCCAATTTTTCCTCACCACCGTGGCCACCCCTTGGCTGGATGGCAAGCATGTGGTCTTCGGCCACGTGGTCGAGGGCATGGATGTGGTCAAGCGCATGGAAGCGGTGGGTAGCAGCAGCGGCAAACCCAGGCAACCGGTGGTGATTGCCGACTGCGGCCAGCTCTAAGGCACAGCATGAAAGCCATCGTCCTGATTCCCATTGTTGTGTTGGCGAAGCTGCTGATTCGCCTGCTGCGGTTGAGTGGACGCGGCTCTGGTACGGCGTTGCCGGGTCTGTTGGTGAATCGCTATTTCCCCTTCGTGTTTCCGGCCCTGGTGGCCCAGATTCCCTACATCATCGTCATCACCGGCACTAATGGGAAGACCACCACCCAAACCATGCTCAGTGCCATTCTGGGGCAACGGCCCCAGATGCGGGTGCTACGTAATCAGGCGGGGGCGAATCTGAGTCAGGGTATTTTGTCGCAGTTGTTGCGGCAGGCCGATCTCCGGGGTCGTCTGCAGGCCACCCATGCCATCTTCGAGGTGGAAGAGGCCACCCTGCCTCGCATCGCTCGCCTGCTGCGGCCCGATATCATTGCCGTCACCAACTTGTATCGGGACCAGCTGGATGCCTATGGCGAAACCGACATGACGGAAAAGTTGATTCGGGATGGCATTGGCCAATGCCCGCAAGCGACGGTGGTGCTGAATGGCAATGATCCGCGCACGGCCCGCCTCACCCAGGGGCTAGCCAACCCTACCTACTGGATTGCCCTGACCGATGCCATTGCCCGGCAGTTGCCCTATGAGGGTACTCCCCGAGCCACGGATTCCCTGAGTCAGAATATCTTGCGGGCCACCCAGATTCAAATTCAGCCGGATTTAACCAGCACCTGCGAGGTCAGCGGAGTCCTTGATGATCAGCCCATTTCGGGAGTCTCAGTTAAGGTATTAGCTCCGGGCTTCTTCCATGTCTACAATGCCCTCACGGCCCTGGCCATCGCCCAGCGTCTGGGCCTTACTCTCCCAGAGGCGGCCCAGGGGTTGCAGCGGTTTAACCCGGCCTTTGGTCGCGGGGAAATTCTGGTGAAGCGGCGGGGAGGGACCCAGGTCTGCTATCAGGTGCTGTTGATTAAGAATCCGGCTGGGTTCACCCTGACCCTGGAATTGCTGAAGCGGCTGCCGGCCTTAAAGTTGCTGCTGATCATCAACGACAATACCGCCGACGGCAAAGATGTGTCTTGGCTCTGGGACAGCGAGCTGGAGCGGCTACAGGGAGCCGACCTGGCGTGGATCCTCTGCAGTGGCATTCGGGCTAAGGATATGGCGGTGCGGCTAAAATATGCCCTGGCGGCAGCCCCTGGCAGCCCTTGCCCGATCGCGGTCTGCGAGTCGATTCCGGCGGCCATCGATCAGACCTGCAGTCGCGGCCAAGACGGCGATACCATCTATGTACTGCCCACTTATACGGCCATGCTGGCTTTCCGCAAGGCCATGGGTAAAGTGCTGGAGTAGATATCTGTGAATGGCCATGGCGCTGCAGTTGACCCTGACCCACCTCTATCCCACCCACTTGAATCTCTATGGAGATACGGGCAATGTGTTGGTGCTGCGGCAGCGCTGCCAGTGGATGGGCATTGACTGCCGGGTGCGATCGCAAGAGATCGGAGACACAGCTGACCCGGGGCAGACGGATTTGTACTTCATGGGGGGCGGTCAAGATCACGATCAGCTGATGGTCGTGGATGATTTTCATCGACTCAAGGCTGAGGCCATTTACCAAGATACGGAGAGTGATCGGGTGTTTTTAGGGGTGTGCGGGGGCTACCAGTTGATGGGCCACACCTTTCTCATGGGCAATGGCCAGGAAACACAGGGATTGGGCATTATCGATGTCCGCACTCGGGCCCCTAGTACCGAGGTGAAGCAGCGCTGCATTGGCAACCTGATTGCGGAACTCTCCCCGGACATTTACCAACAGATGCAGACCATCTACACCGAGCCGAAGCCGATTCCTCGGACTCTGGTGGGGTTTGAAAATCATTCTGGCCAGACCTGCTTGGGGGCGACGGTGGTGCCGTTAGCGACAACGCTATCTGGCTTTGGCAACAATGCCTTCGAAGGCCATGAAGGGGCTCGCCATCGCAATATCTTTGGCAGCTATATGCATGGATCGCTATTGCCGAAGAATCCCCATTTGGCTGACTATCTGCTCTGGCTGGCCCTGAGTCGCAAATATAATGATCCGGAACTCACGCTGCCGGCCCTGGATGATGCGGAAGAACTGGCAGCCCATCACCATGTGATGCAGCGCTATGGTCGCTCGGCGGCGTTGCATTCGGGCTGACCAAAGCCCCTGAGGCCGCCCAGCCGTGGGAGCAGGCGTGCTAGTCGTGATACAAGATAGAAGCGGACTCAGTGCTATGGTCCCCAACGGAGGGATCATATGCCCTTTGGGATAGTGTCAACGATCTCTAGATAGCTATTGCATTTGTCAGGTAGCTTAGGACATTGAGAATCGCTGACATGCCTAGACTAGGGAGCTACCTGACCGCAACCGTCCTAAGCATAGGCCCGGTTGCTATAGGCGTTGATGAGAGGAGAAACGGGTGCAGCCTACAGGACAGGCTATTACCTTGAGGTAACTGTATGGATCGTCGAGAGTTTTTAGGTTGGATTGGGATTGGTTGTTTGGGCAGTTCATTGCCGGTTGCGATCGCAGCTTGCACCCCCTAGGTCTCAATCCCCCCAATCGGAATCGGAGGCAGAGTCTGAATATGTTGAGGTAGCCAGCCTCAGCCAGTTTGGCGAAAATAGCCAAGTTCTCAGCGAGGACTCGCCGGTGGGCACCATCCTGCTGGCTCGCTCTCCCAACAGTCCGGATGTGATCTATGCCGTCAACCCTACCTGCACCCATGCCGGCTGCACCGTGGATTGGAACGTGGCCCGGGAGCTATTTGTCTGCCCCTGCCACCAGTCTCAATACGCCGTCGATGGCGATGTGGTGGGTGGTCCGGCCCCCAGCCCCTTACCCCGATTCAACGTCAAAGTCGAGGGGGATCGGGTCTTGGTCAAACCCCTGCCCGGCTAACGATGAAATTTATGGCTTCACCTCTCTCTAGGCGTGTCTCTGGGGCCAAATTGGGCTAAGCTATTTAGCGAATTACTGACATCTGTCTTTGCGGCCAACAGCTGGGACTATCGCGCTCTGTGCTATCCAGGGATACTCAGGCCAGGGATCCTCAGGCGGTTGGCTCACCCTAGTTTCATCTAGTGGGCAGTGCCTATGACACGCTTGTTGACGACGCTGATTCGTTTTTCTAGGCGAGCCGGATTGCTACGGCGGCGATCGGTAGGAATGCTGGCGGTGGCCGGGATCAGTCTCTGGGGCATAGTCGATCTGGTCCAGCATCCGGCCCAGGTAGATGCGGTGGAGGTTGCCGCCGGTAACGTTGCGATCGCAGATCCCTGGCAAGGGGCCTCCTTCCCGGTGGAAAACTTCCAAGCCTACACCTCTCCCTTCGGCTATCGCCAAGATCCCTACAGCGGCGGGCAGCGCTTCCACTATGGCCTCGACCTAGCCGCTCCCTCCGGCAGTTATGTGCGCAACTGGTGGGGCGGCCAAGTGATAGAAGTCTCCGACAATAGCTCCTGCGGCACCTCTATCGTCGTCCGCTCCGGCGACTGGCGTCACATCTACTGCCACATGCACGGCCACGTAGTGCAGGAAAACGGCCGCCGCTACATGCAAGACAGCCACGGGGGCCTTCGCATTGTCGAGGGGCAGCGACTGCCGGCTGGGGCCCGCATCGGTCGAGTCGGCATGACCGGCCGCACCACCGGACCGCACCTGCACTGGGGCTTGAAATATCGGGGCAGTTGGGTCGATCCGGCTCTAGTGCTGCAGGCCATGTATCGCAGTCAGCGAGCCGCTCTGCAGAGTCCTAACTAGAGGCCGATGGCGTCAACTGCTTCTCGGGAATCGGAGTATACTCACTGACGATCTGGCGGAACTGGTCTCCGTCCATGGTCTCCATATCCAGCAATAGGTCGACCAAGCGATCCATCAGCGACCGATGCTGGCGCAGAATTTGGCGAGCCTTGCCATAGCAGTGGTTGGCGATGGTGCGCACCTGCTCATCAATCTGGGTGGCCATGGCTTCTGAATATTCAGAGCGGGGCATCATATTACGGCCTAAGAATACCTCCGTGCCCATGTTTTCCAGGGCCACTGGCCCCAGGTCTGACATGCCGTAGAGGGTCACCATCTGCCGAGCCAGGGTGGTCACCTGCTTGATGTCGCCGTTAGCACCGGTGGTGATCTCTAGGTCGCCGTAGACCTCTGCCTCCGCCGCTAGACCGCCCAGGGCCACGGTAATGCGATCCAGCAGCCAACTGCGGGTGTAGAGCCCGCTGTCGATCAGATCCTCGTTGGGCAGGGATTGGGTAAAGCCTTCGACGCCGCCAGAGCGGGGAATAATCGTGACTTTATTGAGGGCATCGGAGTGCTCCAGCAGGGTGGTCAGCAGGGCATGGCCCACTTCGTGGTAAGCGGTCATGCGCTTGCGGGTGCTGTCGAGCAGAGGGGTGAGGCTAAGGCCGATGGTGAGGCGGTCGATGGCATCCTCGATGTCTTGCATGGTGATTGCCTCTTTGCGGCGACGGGCCGTGAGGATGGCCGCTTCATTCAGCAGGTTGGCCAACTCGGCCCCAGAAAAGCCGGGGGTGCGACGAGCCACGGCCTCCAGAGACACCTCTGGGTCAATTTTCTTGGTGCGAGCGTGGACCTCTAGAATGGCCAGCCGCCCCTTGTAGGTGGGCAGATCGACGATGATCTGGCGATCGAATCGGCCCGGCCGCAACAGGGCAAAATCCAAGACGTCGGGGCGGTTGGTGGCGGCAATGACGATGATGCCACTATTGCCCTCGAAGCCATCCATCTCGGTCAACAACTGGTTCAGGGTCTGCTCCCGCTCATCGTTACCACCGCCGATGCCGGTGCCCCGTTGGCGACCGACGGCGTCGATTTCATCGATGAAGACGATGCAGGGGGCATTGTCTTTGGCCTTTTTGAACAGATCCCGTACTCGCGAGGCCCCGACACCGACGAACATCTCCACAAACTCGGAGCCGGAAATGCTGAAGAAGGGCACTCCGGCCTCACCAGCGATGGCTTTGGCCAGCAGGGTCTTACCGGTGCCCGGTTGGCCAATCAACAGCACCCCCTTGGGGATGCGAGCCCCAATGGCCGTAAACTTCTCGGGCTTCTTCAGGAAGGAGACGACTTCCTGCAGCTCTTCTTTGGCCTCTTCGATACCGGCCACATCGTCGAATAGCACGCCGGTCTTGGCTTCCATCTGGAACCGAGCCCGGGAGCGCCCGAAGTTCATGGCTCCCCCTGCCCCCGAAGCCGAGCGCCGCAGGATCAGCAGCAGCCCTAATACCAAAATCATCACGAAGAGTGAGTTGGTGGCGAGCCAGGCTATGGCCCCATTGCCACTGGCATCGGCGATCTCGACGTCAACATCGTTGGCTCGCAGCCGCCGAATCAGCTCGGGATTGCGGTCGTTGCTGAAGAGCACCACCTGGCGCGGCGGCTCATCCTCGGCCTGGTTACTCAGTTGCACCGTTGCCTTGCCCCGACTGGGATCGATATTGACCTGCTCTACTTGGCCCTGGTCGATCTTCTCTAAGAACTCTCCATAGGTCAGCTCTTCGCTCTCTGCCTGGGCTAGGGCCGGCGGTAGGGGCGTTAAACTCTGCAAGAGACACCACGCTACCGTCAAGGCCCCGGTTGCCATGGCACCGGGGGATAGGCGGCGAGGATGTCTACGGGGTGGATGCATGGTCATCTCTGGGGTCTTAGCCTAATGGATATATACGGGTGAGGTGGGCCAGGTGCCTAGTACTCTGTGGCAGCAATAATGCCTCTGTTGACTAGCGCGGCAAGGCCTGCATGTATCAGGATGTCCCTTTCTGCCTCTGCCTTCCCTATGCCCTCCGGGCAGGCTATGCCAACGACTTCGTTGCCCCTGCGGGGCCGCTACGTGCTTGGCGGAGCCTGACTGAAAGTCATACAGGGCAAGCTGCCTTAGCATCCTAGCTGCATACTGCCCTAGATTTTGCTCTAGCGGCTAGGGGAACTGGGCCAGGAGATCTGAATCACCAGACCATGACTAGTCTAGCTTCCTCACTCGATGCTGCGGCCAGCGGGCCAGGGCCAGGGCCGCATTCTGACCGCCAAAGCCGAAGCTGAGGCAGAGGGTGGCTTGGATGGACGCTGCGGTGGCCGCTCGTACCAGGTTGAGATCAAAGGCGGGCTGCCGTAGGCCCACGCAGGGGGGCAGGGTCTGGTGGCCGGGCCAACAGGCTCAGGGCCACGCCAATGGCGCCGGAGGCTCCCAGGGTATGGCCGGTAGCCCCCTTGGTGGACGTGATCGCCGGGCGATGGGGAAAGCACTGCTGTAGCAACTGGGCCTCGGTCTGGTCATTGAGGCGAGTGCTGGTGCCATGGGCGTGGATCCAGTCGACCTGATCGGGGCAGAGCTGGCTGCGCTGCAGGCAGGTGGCCAGGGCGGTGTGGCGACTGCGTTGAGCCGGATCTGGGGCGCTGACATGATAGCCGTCGGCGGTAATGCCGACCCCCAGCAGTTGACCGTAGATGGGAGCCTGACGACGCTGGGCCACTTCTGCCGACTCCAATACCAACATGGCCGCCCCTTCCCCTAACACTAGGCCTTGGCGCTGGCTATCGAAGGGATAACATCCGTGTTGGGCCAAGGCGCCCATCTTCTCGAAGCCGGCCAGGGTTAGGGGGGTGATGGGGGCTTCGACGGCGCCGGCCAGGATGCGATCGCATCGTCCCGTGCGGATCCACTCATAGCCGTGAGCCAGGCACCACAGCCCGGTGGCACAGGCGGCCATGGGCGCCAGGGTCGGCCCAGGGAGCCAATCTGGCGTGCCGCCGTGATCGCCCCCATGTGGGGCAGGGTCTGCAGCCAATGGGTGAGGGGGTGCCCGGCGGCAAAGGCCTCCCAGTCTCGCTGGTAGCCACGGCTAGAGCCAATGATCACCCCACAATCTGGCAGGGGCGGGGCCAGCCCAGCATCGGCCAGGGCCTGACGCACCGCCTGGCGCAGCAAGGGCCGCAGCTGCACCGGTCGCTTTCCCAGCATGGCTAAGGGGCGGGGCGGCAGCTCTGGGAAAGGGTGCCGACATGCGATCGCAGATTGCCCAGCTAACAACCGCCGCCATGTCGTCAGGGCATTCCCACCCAAGGCCGTCACCACACCAATGCCCGTCACCACTACATCCATATCGTCGTGGTCGAGTACTAGAGCAGAAAGGCTGAATTTCTCAGGATTTCCCCTTCTGCCTTAGCCTACTAGGGATTAACCTGCAAGTTGTCTAACCCATCGGTCACCGTGGCCGACTCCAGGGTATCCCCCTGCTGAATGCCATCGACCACGTCCATGCCCTCTGTGACATAGCCAAACACGGCATAGTTACCATCCAAAAACGCCAAATCCCCTAGGGCAATATAAAACTGGGCCGAGGCCGAATTGGGCATGTCAGAGCGAGCCATGGCCACGGCCCCGCGCGTATGGGGCAAGGCAGGTGACGCACTGATACCAGCCGCCTCAAAGGTCTTGCCATAGAGAGGCCGCTCCGCCTCAGCCGGCTTGATTTCCAAGGGAATATAGCGGGGGGTCTCCGTTTCCGGATCGACAAAATTACCTGTACCAAATCGTCGGGCCGGTACACTCGGATCCTTACTCAGGGGATCTCCCCCCTGCACCACAAAGGGCTCCGGCTCTCGAATCACCCGATGAAACACCGTGCCATCATAGACACCCCGCTCAACCAGATCGACAAAATTACCCGCCGTTACTGGGGCATCATCACCGTCGATTTCAAGCACAATGGTGTCTCCATTCACCACCAATTCCACCGTAGCCAAGCCTTCTAGCACCGGTAACCCTGCCGTCGGATCGGTGGGTTCGGGGGCTACGGTCACCTCTTCCTCAGTCGGTGCACTGGGGCTAGAATCAACCGCCTCATCAGCAGGCGGCGTCCCGGTACAGCTTCCCAGCCACAGGGTCAGCGTTACTAAAAACAACAGCAGTCCCTGACGCATCTGAACACTCATGAATGGACTCCCGACGAATGGGCAATCGTGTTTAAGGTGGTGATGACATACTGCGGCCTCAGTCCAGCAGCACAAGTTAGACCCTCATCCAGGCTTTAGACGACAGAGGAGGAATTGACTGGGGGTACCCAGAAACCCCTACAGCCCTTCCAGCGGCACTTGCAAAAATCTGGCCAGCTCCGCCCCCTGATTCTCTAACTCAGAGAGAGGCAGGGGTTGCCCCACCCGAGTCAAGGGAATATCTGGTCGCCCTTTAATCCGCAGATACAGGGCTCGCTTAGGACTCAGCCCTTCCTTAATGGCCACGCGCACCGCAATCACATCCTCTAAGGGATGGATAATCTCGACCCGGCGATTCTTGCCCGGAAACCCTGAGCGGATAATGCGCACTTGGTCAGCCGTCTTATCGAACTCGTTGTAACCCCCGCCCACATCCCACAGCACAATCAACCACAGATATGCGGACAAGAGCAGGGCCAAGCCCCCGTAAAATCCCATAGCAATGCCTTGGGGAATGAAAACCAGTTGGGTGGGATCGGCGAAAGGCAGCAAATTGACGTTCAAATAGCTGGAAATCCCAGCCAATAGAAACCCCAAGCCTCCCAAGCAAGTCACCGTAGCCCACCAGTAATTACTCAGACGGCGAGCACCGAGAACAGTGCGCTTGAGCACTTGATTATCAGCAGATTGGGCAGATACCGTCATAGACTGTTCATCAAATAATCATTAGCAATCCAATACCCTAGATCCGCGCTAGGAGTGGCCACGGCACGGAGCTTCGGTAGTTTCAAGCGCTAATAGAGATAGGGCTTCACCGATTCAGACGCCGTCACCACCATCGGCAATTCCCAGTGTACTGAATCCTGTCCCATCCCTTAAAAACTTGATTCAGAAAGGCCCGATCAGCACCCATTCCTTCCTGAGACACAACATGTCAGATTGTAAAAAATTGAATCTCTCCGTATCATAATTAAAAACCTCGATCCCCTAAAGTAGTTCTAAGTAGGCTGCTTTGGGCTAGTCGCCAAGGTCGTCCAGTAGGGTTTCAGCGAGAACCTGCTGGTTTGCCAAGGGATGCGTCTCCTACGGTAAGACCTGGCTCCTCGCTTGGAGACTCTTCCGTGGCCCAGGCCGGTGGAGATAGTCTCCATGTTTTATTGGACTGTATGTCATATAAAGAGGATTTGACATGACCATAGCAATGGGACGCGCGCAAGCTCAGCGAGGATGGTTCGACGTTCTCGATGACTGGCTGAAGCGCGATCGCTTTGTGTTTATCGGTTGGTCTGGCCTACTGCTGTTCCCCTGCGCCTACCTGGCGATTGGGGGCTGGCTGACCGGTACCACCTTCGTCACCTCGTGGTATACCCACGGGTTAGCCTCCAGTTACCTGGAAGGCTGTAACTTTTTGACCGTAGCCATCTCCACCCCCCCCGACAGCATGGGGCATTCGCTGCTGCTGCTGTGGGGACCTGAGGCCCAAGGCGACTTTGTGCGCTGGTGTCAGATCGGTGGTCTATGGACCTTCACGGCCCTGCATGGCGCTTTTGGTCTCATCGGCTTCATGCTGCGTCAGTTTGAGGTTGCTCGTCTAGTGGGCCTGCGGCCCTACAACGCCATTGCCTTCTCCGCCCCGATTGCGGTATTTGTCTCGGTCTTTTTAATGTACCCGCTGGGGCAATCCAGCTGGTTCTTCGCCCCCAGCTTTGGCGTGGCAGCCATTTTCCGCTTTCTGCTGTTCTTCCAAGGGTTCCATAACTGGACCTTGAACCCGTTCCACATGATGGGGGTGGCTGGAGTGTTAGGCGGCGCCCTGTTGTGTGCCATTCACGGTGCCACCGTCGAGAACACCCTGTTCAAGGATGGGGAGAACGCCAACACGTTCCGTGCCTTTGAGCCGACCCAAGCGGAAGAGACCTACTCAATGGTGACGGCAAACCGATTCTGGTCTCAGATTTTCGGGATTGCCTTCTCCAACAAGCGCTGGCTGCACTTCTTCATGTTGTTTGTGCCAGTGACTGGTTTGTGGATGGCCTCAGTCGGTGTCGTGGGGTTAGCGGTAAACCTGCGGGCCTATGACTTTGTGTCGCAGGAGATACGAGCTGCCGAAGACCCTGAGTTCGAGACGTTCTACACCAAGAATATTCTGCTGAACGAAGGCATCCGGGCTTGGATGGCGCCCACTGACCAACCCCATCAGAAGTTTGTATTCCCAGAAGAGGTACTGCCCCGTGGTAACGCTCTCTAGTAACACGTTCATTACTGGGCGTGACCAGGAATCCACTGGTTTTGCCTGGTGGGCTGGTAACGCCCGTTTGATTAACTTGTCTGGTAAGTTGTTGGGTGCCCATGTCGCCCATGCCGGTCTGATTGTGTTTTGGGCCGGAGCCATGACTCTGTTTGAGGTGGCTCACTTTATCCCTGAGAAGCCTCTCTACGAGCAAGGTTTTATCCTGATCCCTCACCTGGCCACCCTAGGTTGGGGTGTGGGTCCTGGTGGTGAAATCATAGACACCTTCCCCTACTTCGTCGTTGGCGTGCTGCACTTGGTGTCTTCTGCCGTATTAGGGCTTGGGGGCATCTACCACGCCGTACGTGGCCCTGAGACGTTGGAAGAATATTCCGCGTTCTTCGGCTATGACTGGAAAGATAAGAACAAGATGACCACTATCATCGGTATCCACTTGGTCCTGCTGGGATGTGGAGCGCTGTTGCTGGTGCTAAAAGCTTGTGTATTTGGTGGAGTCTATGACTCTTGGGCTCCTGGCGGTGGAGATGTGCGGATCATCACCAACCCCACCCTGAATCCAGCCAAGATCTTAGGCTATCTGACCGATACTCCCTTTGGGGGTAAGGGCTGGATCATCGGTGTCGACAACATGGAAGACATCATCGGGGGTCATATCTGGATTGCCCTTATCTGCATTGCTGGCGGTGTTTGGCATATTCTGACTAAGCCCTTCGGCTGGGCTCGTCGAGCTCTAATCTGGTCTGGAGAGGCCTATCTTTCCTACAGCTTGGGGGCGCTCTCTCTGATGGGTTTCATTGCCGCTTTCTATGTTTGGTTCAACAACACTGCCTATCCCAGTGAATTCTACGGACCGACTAATGCGGAAGCTTCCCAGGCCCAAGCCTTTACCTTCCTAGTGCGTGATATGCGCTTAGGGGCTAACATCGGCGCCGCTCAAGGCCCCACCGGACTGGGTAAATATTTGATGCGCTCTCCCACTGGCGAGATCATCTTCGGGGGTGAGACCATGCGCTTCTGGGACTTTAAAGGTCCTTGGCTAGAACCCTTGCGGGGTCCCAATGGTCTAGATCTCGATAAGATTCAGAACGACGTTCAAAATTGGCAAGTACGGCGTGCGGCTGAGTACATGACTCACGCCCCTAACGCCTCCATCAACTCCGTGGGTGGCATTATCACTGAGATCAACTCAGTGAACTTCGTGAACCCCCGGCAGTGGCTAGCCACTTCTCACTTCGTTCTTGCCTTCTTCTTCCTGGTTGGTCACCTTTGGCACGCCGGTCGGGCTCGGGCTTCGGCAGCCGGGTTTGAGAAGGGCATCGAGCGTGAGACAGAACCCGTGCTGGCCATGGGCGATATCGACTAAGCGCTAGCTTTGGTCCTGAAAATACCTTCGCACAGCCTCGGCCTAAGACGCCGGGGCTGTTTTCTTTAGGCGGCTGTCAATAACTCCACTAAATCGGCTTTCTTTAACTTTGATATTCCCTCTTGACTCAGTATTCTGGGCAAGGGCAGCATGACCCGGAATTAAATGCGATCGCACTGTTAGCCGTCGACCAAGACCTTGCTCTCTCAACCGATGGCCCTCCTTACAGCAGTTCTCGATCCAGTAGGCCCTAACTCATATGTAGACGAAAGAAAAGTTCTCTGATCAGATAGTTACGTCTCGTCTCGATGGAGATGTCTGAATCATCAGAATTGCGGTAGCTCAATATTGTGTGTTTTGCCTGCTCTAAATAACCGGCGATATGTCCGTTATAACGCTTCTGTCTACGGATAAGTGCTCTGAGGTGATTTGAGTCTTCTAGAAGTTGAGCACTGTACAGTTTAGCAAGCAGCACCTCAGCGTTATTATTCAGAGATATACACTCTTCCGGCTCTGCCGTATAGGCACATAACACCATAGAGGCAGCTGCAAATACTTTTCCTAAATCAGCGATTTCGGTAATCCGACGCGGGTATAAGTCACGAATAGACCTTACTTCTGGAGGAATATCCATAGAAACTTCCTCCTCGGCATCATCACTATTCAGCACTCGACTAATGTAAAATAGGCGTTCCCTATCTCGCTTGTCTTTTCGAATTCTGCACCCTTCTTCTGCAATTCCCCAAGCCATGTTGAATAAACGAATCGAATGCTGTAATTTGGCTCGCCAATCAATGTCTTCTTCCGGTGACGAAATTTCCTCTTCTGTGGATGAGTTCTCTAAGCTAAACTCCTCAGAGTCGTTACTGCATAACATATATAGACCACGGGCAAAAAATAAGTAGCATGCATTGCTTCCAAATAGATATATTGTCCGCTCAGGATGATTGGGAGATAACTTCGGTAAGCGTTCTGGATCAATGGCCAGCAATGACATATCTAGTGCTAGCAACCCCTGCAAGTGGCGACTTGATGAATCTTGTTGATTTCCCCGAAATTCAAAGATGGCCGGGATCTTCTGTATAAGGTAGAAGCCAAATTTATCCTGATCATCTCTAGGAAGTCCGCTTTTCTCTTTGATCTGATAATAGTATCGCCTACCAGCATCGGCATAGCTAATGAGGGCGTGATTTCTTAGTGTCCTAGCCCATTTGAGACAGCTCTCAGGCGAGAGATTGCCTAGCTGTCTAGACGATCTAAGGTCTTCTGGCTCAGCATAAGCCGCGATCAAATGCACCCAACATTGCATGGCGGCATAACAGGCATAGACCTCGCCTTCCCCATTGGCAGCCCCGTAGAGTCTAGCCTTTTCTGTCAGATAGATACGGCCCCAATGAATCGAGGCTTCTATCCGGGTTCGGCCGAAGGTATTATCAGTGGGTAGGTGCTCATTATCTAGTGGCACAAGCTGAGGGAAAAATAACATCAGTTTGGCCCTCAGAGAGGCAATTTTTCCTAATAAAAGGTAGTGTGGGTGGAAAATTCCTTGAGAAACCTCATTAATAGCAACATATTTCCCCAAGCGGATACGAACGTGAGTGTGAGCCTGATTGAGTACTTCCCATGCTCGCAGAACAAGTCCTTCACGATTGACATTGCTAGGACAACCAGGCGGTAAATAATGATCTGAAGTATCCGCTGTGTCATACAGATAGTAATACTCTGCCAAGCACAACAAATAGCGAATGATTAATGCTCCTGAAAAAATCTCGAAGTTGTCGAGTTCAGGTCGATTAATGTTGAGCCCCTGATTGACAAAATCATCTAATACTCTTAAGCGTTTTAAGTGTCTATAGGCTTGACGATAAAGCCCTTCGGCAAGTAACGCTTCTGTAATCGATAGGCAAGCATCAAAATAAATATAAGGGTCTGTTCTCTGAAGCAGAACATCACCAGAGTTGGGGGGTAATATTTGCTCATATATAAGCCCAATCATAGCCAAGGAGGAAAAAGGATAACCTCCCAACCGATTCCAAGCGTCTTTTAATGCAATATGACGTTCAGTACGTTGGCAAAGATGTTGAATATAAGTGTTGGGCGAAACCCCGGAATTACGAATGGCCTGTAGCCTAGCGTGCAAGGCCGATTGAGCCTGAGAGATAATAAAGTCGAAGCCGCAATAGTCCCCATGGCCTATAGGATCGGCGAAGGAAAACTCTTCATAGACCCCTAACTTTGTAGAGCTGCCGGATTGTAGTGCCTGAGCTACCGTTTCCTTTTTGCAGAGTTTGACTAAGCTGTGAGCCCACACAGGAGAAGCGACATCATCTTGAATAATTTTTTGGGTAGATATAATGTCATGGCCAATCGGAAAATAATCTTTTAGACATGGAATATCCGATAATAGAGCAGAATTAATGACTTTAATCACATGGGACAACGTGCCGCCAACACCAGTGCTGCGGATAGAAAAGTCGATGCGACGGCTATTCTGACTCGCCAACTTGCGGAAAATAGGTGCGACCGCCGGTGAGTAGTCCTTAGGCACCTTGACGTAGAATTCAGCAATGATTTCGGTGGCTTCTTGGGAGGCTAGTTCATAGTCACCTGGCCCCGGCAGTTCTGAGGCCGCATTATGCAACAGGGTTTGGTCTAACTGGCGCAGGACTGGATGTAAGAGAGGAGGGTAGGGACCATCAAATTGCTGTAACCCCTCGAGTTCTCTGTCAGCAAAGGGTAGAGGACCACATGGCTTGATCGAAATACGTTTCAGATATACCGGAAACTGGTCGGTTAAGCGCTCATTGGCAACAACAGTTTGAGCAAGCTTGGTGACAAATGCAGGCTGCAAGTACTTACGCGCATAGGCGTTGACCACGATGTCGCTATTGGCGATCGGGCTTACTTGATTACCACTTCGAGTCAGTAGTCGGCGAATTTCCCGCTGGGCCTTTCGAGTCAAAGTCCTAACAGTACTTTCCTTTCCAGGTGAAATGTCATTGTTAGTACCTCTATCCGATCGCTCTGGCAGGTATTCGAGTGTCTGCCTAACTACTCGAGCGACCAAATCATCCACCTTCTCGAGGGTATCTAACGGCTCATTACTATCTCCAAAGTTTAATCCAACGGCAGCTCTGTAGACCTGAAAGAGCATCTCATGATTTTCTAGATCTCCTGTGGTCTGTAAAATCAGCAGGGCCCTTCTCAATAGGGTGAGGCCGTCTGTTGAAGGAAGATTAAGGGCTTTGCGCTCATCAGGGGTAAGGTCAACAAGTTTGTATAG
Organism: Halomicronema hongdechloris C2206; assembly: GCF_002075285.3. GTDB lineage: Bacteria > Cyanobacteriota > Cyanobacteriia > Phormidesmidales > Phormidesmidaceae > Halomicronema_B > Halomicronema_B hongdechloris. Next base: position 4,833,385 of record NZ_CP021983.2, read on the forward strand.
AACTGTCAGGACATCCTCTGGTGTCAGAGCTCGGTTGTAAGGCTCTTCGTGAGCCTGATAAGCTTCCCGTAGACTCTGATTAAGCGCATTCAGCATCTCGACTACACTACCTGTAGTGGCCTTGCCGAGTTTGCCGAGTTGTTCTTGCTTAATCTCCCAGGCCACTTCCTCCTGTAACAGCTGGCTGATTATTCTACGAAGATCTCTATTGCCCAACCTGTTTGCGATCGCAGATGCATTAGGCTCTCCCCCAGCCTTTTGCTGCATGGCTAAACATGCACACAAGTGATGGAAAAGATAGACTAGACGCTGCTCATCAGCGCATTGGCCTAGGGTCATTTCTAGTCGGTAACGAGAGTTTTCCAGAATTCTGAAGGAGATCTTGGATGAAAATGCCAGCATTCCCCCCAAAATCCTGATAAGAGTTTCTCACGTTTGCTGGGACTGGGTGTGCTTTAAATCACAAAAAATCGGAGAGATCTGAAATTTTGAATTATTCGATACAGAAATTTTGGTAAATTCTAGACCACCACCTTGAGGCGATGCCAGTGGTTGAGCTGCCATACCTTATCTGGCAAGAAAATGTGATTGCCCTAAGAATAAGGTTAGGACTGAAGAAGCCAGCAATGCCGGGCCAGCTTCTTCAGTTTCCATTACACCGCCGGAGACTATGTCTCAACGGTTCTAAGAGTCTACCCAGAATCAGGGGAGAGTGTCACTAGTACACAGTAACTTTTGTCATCTCCTCATATGCCTGAGTCAGATCTTCAGAGCGTGATCATATTCTCCGGTGTTCATACTCCACACAGAACTCCAGGAGAGCAGGTCAATGAAACACCCGTTATGACCACGAGCTGATTGACTAACAGCACTCCAATAGCCAGTGGCTAGACGTCGCGCCTGTGCAGCTAGGTGAAAAACCTTGTGACCAATCATCTTGGCAAGTTGTTTTCAGAGTCTCCTGGGTTGACTCCAGGCCAGTTAGGCCATCTCTAGCACTCTTGCCTCTGTCATGGAGTCGCTCAACATCACAGGCTTGTGATGAACATTAGCCCTATTTGATTTTGGAGCCATTGCAATGGTTATCAAACCCTATGACCATTTTGTCTTGAAAAGCCCTCGACATACCAAAAAAGTAGCAAAGAAACGTCTATTTACTGGGATGCTTTTAGGCTTTATAGTGGCAACTTTAGCCCTCACCAATCCCTACAGTAAGACACAATATGTAAAAACGGTGTCTAGACGGGCCCATGACAGCTGGTGTAGTCATCCCGAGGGGGAGTTTTGCGAAATGATTGCCCCGATGACCCGCCCCCTCTTACAACAACTCCTCTATCACTCTACTCAAGTCCAGAACTATTGGGTTTTCAGCCGATTTCATACCCAGGTGGCGTGCTATGACGTTTTTGGAATTGGCCTAGGGGGACAGTACATCATTTGGGTGGTACCAGACAGAGATCCTCCCATTTGCCATCCTTTCCATGCCTTTCAACAATAGCCACGTCATCGCCATCGGGTGCAGCTTAAAGACTGATTGTCTCGGTTAATTACACCCTCGTAAACGGAGAACGTTGACGGTTATGCAATGTATCTTCAAACCTGCCCATCACTATAAAAGACTCCAGCTGCTGGGGAGAAAGTTGCAAGACAAGTCGGCGACCTACCTTGCCGTTGATGTCACTACTGACACCGTGGTTGTGCTGAAGCAACTGCAGCCATCGAGCCTATCCTTACTAGGGCCAGATAGTCCCAGATTAGAGACGTTGTTCAGCCTTAAGCATCCCGGAATCGCTGCCTATAAAGCCATTTGCAGAAAGGGAGAATATACCTATCTAGTGCGTGCTTATATAGACGCTAGGAGTTTAGCGAGTCGACGGAGCTTTCGCCCTGAGGAGATCAAAGCAGTTGCGATTAGCTTACTCGAAGTATTGGCAGATTTTCAGGTTCAAATACCAATGATTATTCATGGCAACATCAAACCTGAAAATATCTTCTTTCGACCGTTATCAAATGGCAAGTTGTCACTTATTTTGACCGACTTTGATCTGGCTGTATCGCACCGATATCCTTCCTCATTTGAACCGGCCAGGGCAGGAACCTTGGGATTCACCCCCCGTGAGCAAATGCTGGGAGAGCCTAGGCCTGCTTCCGATAACTATGCTGTGGGAGCGGTTTTGTTGAGTTTGCTAAGTGGGACGCCCACCCATCAAATGGATACCTTGACCGATGCCGACAACCCCTATCGGTATCGCAGTCAAGACATTCTATGGCAGCCGCATACAACGATTAGCTCGCAGTTTCTGTCTTGGTTAGATCGCATGCTAGATCCTAACCCAGACCATCGGTTTCCCGATGCTCGTACTGCGCTGCAGGCATTACTGCCGCTCAGACTGATTGCCAGAGCCCGAGCTAGCCTGAGTCATTCCCAAATTCGATTAGAGGCCCCGACATTAGGGGCCCAATTACAGGACGTCATTCGGGTCAGTAATTTAAGGCCTGATGCGGTTTTGCAAGGGCAATGGCACATAACCCCTCGGCCCTATGACCCCTGTGACTGGATTGATATCCATCCGACTTACTTGGCTGGCAATGAAACAACCACGGTGGTATCTGTAGATACCCGGCGACTGCAGGCTAAGACAACCTACGTGCGAGAACTTATTCTTCAGTCTAATAGTGAGCAACCCATCATTGCCGTGTCGCTATGCATCACGACGGCAGACCTAACACTGCCCTCACGACCGTTGCCACTCTGGCATCTGATTGGACTGCTGGTCAGTAGTACCTTTTTGCCAGTGACTATGGTGATTTTGCTTCGTGCACTGAACAAGGGATAGTCACTGATGACATCTCTACTTTAGTGTTGCTAATCGGGAGATAAGCTAATGCATCAAATTAGAACTTATTTCATAGGAATGATGGTCTTGGCAAGTGGCATCATTATCTATAACCTTTGGCACTTTTTGCTGTTTACAGCTGTATTTGGAGTCACGCTATATCTTTGCACTGTAGTTGCTCATAAGATGAAGCAGAATAGCTTTGGCTACAGTCGTGCCGTATTAGTACCACTAGCGGTCGCATTTACGGGAGTCAGCCTTGGGATAGCTCTGTGCGGCTCGCCGATGCTCATTCCCGTGGGGGGCTTCCCCCTCTTAAGCTTGATTATCTACCCCAAAGTTCAGCACTGGCGGCTGGTTGCTAACTATAAGCGCAATGCTCCATATTTGATTCAACCCTAAGGGGCATAATCCAGATGGTCACTACTCCAACGATGATTCAAGGATGATAAGAAATTTAAGGGCTTGAATCACTGAACGTTGCGACTTCCTTCCTAGCTTCTCGTTTCTCTTTCCCCAAGCCCCGCTTGCCCCAACAGGTGTTGCATGGTCATGGTTAAATTGGTGAAATGCTCATTGGTAAGGGTGCGATCGCACATCAAGTTGCCAGAGTTCCATCGCAGTCACCACGACGACCGGTGGTTCCGCCCTCGACCATACTGGCGCTGATAGGCCCAGTAGAGGGCTTCTAAAAAGGTCTCGGCAGTCATCTCCTGGGGGAGGGTCTCTAGACAGATGCGCTGGCGCAGACTGCGAGCAAGTTCCATACTCAATTGGTTGCGAGCCGAAGTGACTAGGCCCTGGCGTCGTTGCAGAAACTCCCGCAGCAGGGCAAAGTCATCTGGATCTAGGCGTGCCAGATCCCCCTGTTGCATCAGGGCGGCGGCGATGGAACGGAGCTTATCAGTGAAGGGAATACCCGGCGGCGTTGTCGGCAGATCTGTTTGCACCACCAGGGTACCGGCTAGCCAGTCGCCCAGGCGTTTTTCCCGGGCCCCAAACATAATCAAAAAATAGCCCAGGAAGAGGACATCATCCACCGGGCGCAGCAGCGATCGCAACGTGGCTTGAAACAGTCGGGCCGGTTGGGCATCATCACGAATGACTCGAATATTGACCAGTCGCTTACCAGGAGACCGGCCATACCAAAGGGTCTCGAAGCCGACGAAATAACCGACATAGAGGGCGAAGCTCACCACCAGAAAGATGGCGATCAGCCAAAGCTCCAACGTCTCGGTCTCGGTGCCCAGAAACACCCCCATCAGGGCCAGTTGATCGATCAGCACCAGATAGATGAGCTGAAGTAGCAACAAGAATATCGCCAGCAGCAGGTAATCGACCAGTAGGGCAATGGCCCGATTGCCGATGCCAGCTAAGACAAACTCCAACTCAACGCTTTCGGGGGTGGTGATAGTAACCGACTTGAGCAACTTCATTGACTTCAGCGACCCAGATCTTCAACAACGCCTGCTCTCAAGTTCTGTCGACCGGTGCGCAAGCCAAAGTCCAACCCCTCCCGGCGGCAGCGCAGATCGTAGTAAAGTACTGCCTTCATCGCCTGCCACAGGGGCGATAGCAGAATGTTCACCACGATTATGACGCCGATAAACCCAACCAGAGTGGCCAGAACCCAAAGGGCGAAGGGGATTGGATCGATGGGCAGGGTCTGTGCCGATTGGATCAGCGAGGGCACCAGCACCAGCAAGGGCAAGCAAGCCAGGATAAACAGTGGCGTACTGATCAAGTAGGCGGCCAAAATCACTCCCTGAATCCGCAGGATACTGCCCCGGGTCAGGGTCCAGCTGCGGCCGAAACATTGGGTAGCATCGGTGCTCCGCTCCATGGCCAGGGCAATATCGTAGACGAATAGTCGCGACTGCACCCAGATCTGTCCCACAAAGATGATCACTTGCGACAAGAACTGCAGCAGCAGGGCGAACACCCCGGCAATGGCACTGTCCCCAAACAGCCCCGCCAACCCCATCAATACTGGCAAGAGACTCAGGGAAATTCCGAAGGAGAGGGTCATATTGACCGTCACCAACAGTAGGAAATGCAGAATCCCGGCTCCTAGGAAACTCCACAGCCGCGGTTGCAGCACCCGAAAGGTCTCAGCGGGGCGCTCGGGTTGGTCGAGGAGATGTCGAAATCCCAGCCGGGATAGTTGCGCCAAGGTGGTTAAACTACGGGCCCAGCCATAGATCGGGATCAACCACCACAGAGCCGCCTGTAGGGCCAAGCCCAGATATTGCCGAAAATGAGTCCGGTACAGCTGCAATGCCGCATTGATGACATTACCAATGCTAAGGGGACGGCGATAGAGACTGGCCAAGGAGGTCATGGACTACACTGGGGAATCGCCCACCAGCCTATCCTAGGCATCCGACTCTGACCCAACATTTTTGGCAAATGTCATGAACATTCGGCGATGGATGGCGCGACGGGAAGGCAGTTGGCAACAATTGGCAGTGCTCTTGCACCAGGCGGAACGGCGTGGGCTCAGGTCGCTCAGTGGTGAACAGGTGCGGCAGTTGGCCAGCCTCTACCGCTCGGTATCTGCCGATCTGGCTCGAGCCCGTAGCGAGGCCGGGGGGGAATCTCTGGTGCAGGAGCTGCAGCAGCTGACGAATCGGGCCTATAGCCAGATCTATCAGGGGTCACGGCGACAGGAGTGGCAATCGGTGTGGGCCTTCTACAGCCATGGCTTTCCGGCCGTGGTGCGGCAGAGCTGGGCCTACCTTCTAGGGGCGGCTGGATTGCTGATCGGTGGCGGGCTCATCGGCGGTTGGCTGGCTTGGTATGATCCTCGCTTCATGGGCCTGGTGCTGGGTCCCGACTTCGTGGCCCAGGTGAATGACAGCCAGGAACTCTGGACCGTTTCTATTCTTGGGGTAGAGCCGGTGGCCTCCAGTGCCATCATGGTGAACAACATCGCCGTCTCCCTGCGGGCCATCGTGGGGGGGGTGAGCATGCCCTGGCCGGGGAACGTCATTCCCATGCCACCGGGGCTGTTTACGATTTATTTGCTGGGCTTCAATGGCGTCATGTTAGGGGCGGTGGGAGCCTTGGTGGCCCAGGCCAATCTGGCCTATGAGCTCTGGGGATTCGTGTTTCCCCATGGGGCCTTGGAACTGCCTGCGATCGCATTGGCCGGAGCCGCCGGATTACTGTTGGCCCGTTCCATCCTGATGCCGGTTCCCTATCGTCGCATCGACGCCCTTAAGATCTACGGCCTACAGGCCGCCCAGCTGGTCTACGGTCTGGTGCCGATGCTGGTGATCGCTGGCGTGATTGAGGGCTTCATTTCACCGCAACCCTGGATCGCCAACGAGATCAAATATCTGTTAGGCACGGGGATATTTGTTGGGTTTGTGCAGTATTGTCGCCGGGCGGGAAGGGGGAAGGGGGAAGAGTGACGGGTGACGAGTGACGAGTGACGAGTGACGAGTGACGAGAAGGAAGGCCCCACGGGTTGATGAGTTTTGAGTTTTGAGTTTTGAGTGAGTGAATGTTTTGGCTCCCTGTCAAACGGTGGATGGGCGGGCGAGTAGGCCGATAGCGGATAGAGGGTAAGGGGACAGGGTAGGGGCGCGGTTGCCGCGCCCAATGCAGAAAACTTCATCACTCCTGACCTTTTCTTAAACAACGCGACTGATGCGACTGTAAGAATACCTCCGTGGCTGGAGCGTTCATCGGTCGGGCGAAGAGATATCCTTGCCCACATTCACAGCCCAGTTTCCGCAGATATTCCAACTGCTGAGGGGTTTCGATGCCTTCGGCGACGACGACTTTATTCAGGTTACGGGCCAGTAACAAGATAGTGCGGATGATTTCTAAGCTTTGTTGATCGTGGCCCAATCGACTGACAAAGGATTTGTCGATCTTGAGGGCGTCGAAGGGGAAGGTATGCAGATAGCTCAGGGATGAATAGCCAGTGCCGAAATCATCGACGGCTAGACTAATGCGGCGGGTTCGTAATCTCCTGAGTACACTTATCATCCGAGGTGCATCTGCCATGGTGGCGGTTTCAGTGATCTCCAACTGCAGTTGCTGAGGATTGAGCTGAGTCTGCTGCAAGATCCGATCGATGACGGCAAGCATTGTCATCTGGCGCAGCTGTACCACCGATAGATTGACACTTATGGACAAGGGCCCTTGAACGGCATAGTGTTGCCACTGCTGCAGCTGTTGGCAGGCTTGCTGCAGTACCCATTCCCCTAGGGGGACAATCAGGCCAGTTTGTTCGGCCAAGGGAATAAACTCGCTTGGTGCAATCAGCCCCCGTTCGGGATGATGCCAGCGCACCAGGGCCTCAAAGCCAAGCAGATGTTGATTGTCTAACGCCAGAATCGGTTGGTAGTGCAGTTGAAACTGCTGTTGTTCTAAGGCAGTCCGCAAATCGGCATCTAACTGGAGCTGTTGGGCTGCCTGCAGTTGCATGATACGGTCGAAGGTCTCATGGGTAGTGCTCATGGCCTTAGCTCGATTCATAGCAGTATCTGCTGCCGTCAATAGCTCCTCGGGGGTCATCCGTACCTGAGAACTGAGGACAATGCCAATCTGACTAGTGACAACAATGCGCAAGTCTTGGACCGTAAAGGACTGATTTAGGGCCTGATGTAAGGTATTGACAATTTGGTTGGCTTCGTAGTCATCTGCCACGGTTTCCAGCAGGATGGCAAATTCACTGCCCTCTACCCGGGCTAGCAGGCCGGGGGTGGCCAAGCAGGCTTCCAGCCGCTGGGCGACTTTTACCAGAAGAGTTTCAGCAATCTGACGCCCGAGGCTGTACTTAATCACTTGGAACTGTTCGATATTTAAATAAAGCAGGGCGAAGGGAGTCGTTCTGGGTTCCTGAAGCAATTGCTGCAGCCGTTGCAGTAGTAAATTGCTCTTGGGTAGCCCCGTTAAGTCATCGTAAAAGGCCAATCGCTGTAAATCTTCCTTGGCCCGCTGCCGGTCGGTGACATCTTGCACCATGGAAAGCAGGCCGATGAATCGGCCCTGGTCGTCTTTTAGGGGAGTATTGGTCCACTCACAGATGATTAGGCGACCATCCTTGGTGATATTTTCGTTTACACTGTGGGCGGCCATATCTCCCTGGGCAATACGCTGGAAAATCTGGCTGACTTGAGGATATGCTGAGGAGGGGATAATCAGCTGGTGGGGCTGATAGCCGAGTATCTCGGATTTGCTATAGCCAAAGATGGCTTCGGCAGCAGGATTCCAGTCGATGATTTGGAGATCCTGATCGCACAGGACACAACCAATAGGCATGCGGTCAATCTGTAGCTGCAGCTGTTCCTGGAGTTGTTTGGTGCGCTCAAAGCTATGTTTCAAAGACTGCTGGCTGCGATCGATTAAGCCATATAATGCCAAGCTAGTTACTAAGACATAGCCCCAGCCCTTAATCGTCTGCAGGCGAGCGGCCATTGTCAGATCATCGGTAATTAGCTCGACTAGGTAATCAGAAAATAGAATCCAGAGACTACCTGAGAAGGCATATCCCAAAACAATCAGCAGGACTTGCTGTCTAGAAGAGAGCTGCATCAGTGTAAGAACTCCAAATATGCACGAGCTCAGTACTCGTAAGACTATCCATTAGCTAAATTCAGAGACTAGTACTATGCTCTACTAGGCAGCGAGCGGCCCATGAAGCTCGCCATCATATCTGAGTGAACCTCTATGCTAAATTCTAAATTCAACATCTAAATTCAACATCTAAATTCAACAGACAAACGAATCCAAGATGGCTAGGCGAGTTTTGATTGGGTCGATCTTTAAGTCAATTTAATGGGCAAGGCGTATAGGCAGCAGCGAGGCGCAGCCGTAGTTATTTGGCGGAAAACCCACAAGAATTTACACTCCTTAATATAATGCAATTGTTTTATATTCCGGTGATTTAAATCACCTCTAACCCATTGGCTGCTCCAGTCGTAGGTACTTGTGATAAGGCGTAGTGATAGTACGCATATACATAGCATCCAGGCCAAGGCAGAGGAAATCGCCAGAACGAGCGGTCTCCCAGCTTCTATAGACGGCCTTTCGCCTTGATGCGCAGGTATTCATCCACCAGAGCCTCGCTGATCTGAGGAGCGGGGGCATCCAGCACCAGGGTTCCCCGTTGTCTTAACTGCACGAAGGCGGCCTGGCGTTGGGCCAGTAGATCTAGGGCCACGGCGCGCCCATAGGCGGCTATCACCTCGGTGGTGAAGGTGTGGGCTTGGCGATCTACCTGGGGGTCTCGCAGGGTGACGCAGAAGGGCAAATAGCGAGGCCGCAGGCGCATCAGGGCCGAGAGCAACTCCGCCGAGGCGGTGCTATCGACAATATCGGTGAGTAATACCACTAGGGCTCGCCGGGGCTGCTGCTGAACGACGGTGGTGACGGCCCCCAAATAGTCGGATTCCTGCAACACGGGTTGCAGCGGCGTCAACTGTTCCAAAAAACGTGTCAGGCGAGACGAGCCCCCTTGGGGGGGCAGCCAAGTGGTGAGGGTGCGATGGAAGACGCCGATGCCGACCCGATCACCGCGGTGGAGGCCAGCCATGGCCAGGGCGAGGGTAGCGTTGAGGCCCCAATCGAAGCGGCTCAACCCGCCGACTCGGGAGGTCATCAGGCGACCTTGATCCAGCAGTACGATCAGAGTTTGCTCTCGCTCGGGCTCTAGTACCCGCACCAAGGGCTGGTGATGACGAGCGGTGGCCTTCCAGTCGATCAGGCGGGGATCGTCGCCTATCCCGTAGTTCCGCAGCTCCGTAAATTCGGTGCCAACCCCTAATCGTCGGGCCTGGCGCAGGGTGCCGGTAGACTGCAGGGCCAGGCGCACTGAGAGGGCTCTGAGGCCTAACAAGTCGGGATATACGGCAACGGTAGTGGCGGCCGTGATGGTCCAATCTACCCAGGCCAGGCCCCAAGGACTGCGCTGGCGTACCTGGAGATCGCCCCAGGCAAATTCTCCCCGCTGGGTGGGATGCACGTGGAAGCTAAGGGTTTGGTGCTGCCGAGGAGCTAGGCTGACCCGTAGCGGCATGGCAGTGCCGCCGCAGGTCGCAGGATAGTTGTCGTAGATTTGCATGTCGCCTCCCCAAGCGCCCGACTGCACCTCTAGGGTGATGATGTTGTCACGACCAATGGACAGGCGAGATAAGGGGGAACGAGTTACCTGTAACCGCTGCGACCGGAGGCGGTGACCATCTACAATCATGAGCACCAGGAGCCCACTGTCTACGGCAAGCAGCATCAGGAAACCTAAACCCAGGGACTGACGGCTGGGGATGAGGCCACTAACCAAGGGTGCGATCGCACCGACAATCAACAACCACCGATAGAGCCGGGTCGTCGGGATCATCGCCTTACCGGGGCACCGGCACACTCTGCAGTATCCCCTGAATCACGGCTTCCGGGGTGAGGCCATCGAGCTGGGCCTCCGGCCCTAGCAGCAAGCGATGGCGCAACAGGGGTGGGGCCAGCCCCTTGACATCATCGGGGGTGACATAGTCCCGCCCCTGCAGCCAGGCATGGGCCTTACTGGCCTGCAACCACAGCACCGCCGAGCGAGGGGATGTGCCCAGGGTCAGATCCCCATGCTGACGGGTCTTGTGGACTAAGGCCAGCACATAGTCCAACACCGATTCCTGCACCGTCACCTGCTGCACCCCTTGCCGGGCGGTCAAGATCTCCTGGGCGGTGGCCAGGGGCTGCACCGACTGCAGCCGCCGGGCCTCGAAGCCAGCTTGGGCGTTTAGCAGCATCTGCTTCTCGGCCTGGGGATCTGGATAGGCCACCTGTAACTTGAACAAAAACCGATCTAGCTGAGCCTCGGGGAGGGGATAGGTGCCCTCAAACTCCAGTGGATTCTGGGTGGCAATCACCCAAAACAGATCCGATAAGGCATGGCGAGTCCCGTCTAGGGTAACCTGTTGTTCTTCCATGGCCTCCAGCAGGGCCGCCTGGGTCTTGGGCGGCGTGCGATTGATCTCATCGGCCAACAGCACCTGGGTAAAGACCGGTCCCCGCTTCAGGGTAAAACGGCGGCTATTGAGGTCAAACACATTGGTGCCAATGATATCTGAGGGCAAAATGTCCGGCGTCAGCTGGATGCGGCAAAAGTCTGCCTGCATCAGCTGGGCCAGCACCTTGACCACCAGGGTCTTGCCAGTGCCCGGCACCCCTTCCAAAATCACGTGTCCCCCGGCCAACAAGGCCACCAGCAAGTGCTCCACCAAGGTGCCTTGGCCCACCACCACCCGGCTGAGCGCCTGGCCAACGCGATGTAACGAAGTGTGGGACTCAGTCATAGATCACGGGAATGCAGGACATGGAGACGACGTAACCACTCTCGCAGAGTCATTGTATTCAAGCTAGTGGGCGGAGTCAGGGGATGTAGCTCGGTTGCCGCGCCCCCCGTGGCCTGATGCCAGGCCGTGGCCAGGGTAGCATCATCCACCGGCCCTGTTCCTAGGCCTAAGCGCTGCTGCAACTGCTGCCGCTCCGCCGCTGCTAGGGCATCGACCACGAACTGATGGCTATTGGCCTTGTATAGCACTTCCGCCAGGGCCTGAATATAGGCGGTGCTGTTATCCACCACTGGGGGATGGATTGCCTGGGGAGCCCCGAGATACCGGTTCTGGGCCCACCCGATCAGTAGGCAAATCACTACTATTTGGCCGCATACCAACACCAGCGGGGTCTGGGCTAGGTAGGTGAGCCAGCTACTGGCCCCTGCTGTGGCCGAGGCTTCAGCCTCCCGGTAACCATGGAGATACTCATCTACCCAGATCGGTCCCCCGGCTTGGGTGACCAGGTCGGCCAGCCAGGGAAAGTTGCCCGCTGCCTGCTGGTAAGCATTGGCGGCCAAATGGGGTGTCACCGCTAGAATCAGTTGACCGGCGGACTGGGGCTGTCGCCAGACAATCAGACCCTGATCGTCCTGCAGTAAGGGGGTCCCTTTCTCGGCGGCTTGCCGCCGTCGGGTGGCGATGGTGACGGGGCCCCGATCACTGGGGATCTGGGTCTCAAAGGGGGCCGCCGTGACCGGGTAGCTCAAGCCCAACACGACCAGGGTGTTGCCTCGGCGCAGCCAATCGTCCAACCAGGGCCGCTGGGCCCAACTGCCCTCGACCGACCAGAAAGTTGGATGAATCTGCACCAGGGTGGCTGGTTCTTGGTCGCGGCGCTGTTTCAGTAGATCAGCGACAGGCTGCTGCCAACGCTGAATCGCGACCCCTTGTGCTTCCATGTAGTCATACCAAGCGGCATAGCCATCGGGATTGCGATTCCAGGTGGAGCCACTGGCCAGGGAGAAGGCACTGGGGGTCGATAGGGACAGCAGACCCAGGAGCAATAGCAGACCCATCCCGAATAGCAACCAGAGCCGTCGTTGCCTCATGGCCGCATGATCTCCTGAAAGGCGCGGCGACAGCGCTCGTAGGTGTCGGCCGCGGCGGGATGGTTGCCAAACTCCAGGCGCTCGTGGGTGCGAATTAAGAGTTGATAGGGGCGAGGCTGGGCCAGTTGGCTCACTTGGTCGAGGTAGTCGCCGTCGGTGTAACTGGGATTGGCGGGCAGGTGCTGCTGTTGGTGCAGATATTGCAGGGCAGCTAGATAGAGAATATGGCAGGCTTGTCGGTAGTCACCCTGTTGGGCCCAGTGCTGGGCCTGCTGCCATCTCACCGGGGAAGAGGCTGCCTGGGAGGTCGATACCGAGGTCGGCCGCCGCCGTTGCCACTGGCCCGGCTGGTGCCACCAATTGGCCCCCATCCTATAGAGCATCCAGGCCAACCATAGCCCTAGTCCGGCCAAGATTAGCCCCAGCAGCACTTGTCTCAGGGGCTCCGGCAACGTCCACTGGGGGGAATCAGCGGGCTGCCATTGCCAGCGAGACCAAAAAAATTCCCAGGCTTCCCCGAGTCGTTGCAGCAGGAGCCGCAGTTGCCAGCCCAGGTTGCTGGTTGCATAAGCATCCATGGCATGATGGTGACCTGCGGCTCAATTATAGGCTCAATTCTGGGTTCCTTGGCACGGTTGCGATCGCACCGGCGTCTCTACCCTTCTGCAGCGACCTACCTATGGCAAATCATGCCTGCATCCTGGTCACGGGGCCCACCCGCTCAGGCAAGAGTGAGTGGGCCGAACAGCTGGCGCTCCAGTCGGCGCGACCGGTGATTTATGTGGCCACAGCCCAACGGGATCCGCAGGATCTAGCGTGGCAGCAACGCATCGATCGGCATCGGCAGCGGCGTCCATCCCATTGGCAGACCCCGAGAGGTCCCTACCGACTTGGCTGCCACCCTGCTCACCATTCCAGCCGACGCTTGTGTGCTAGTCGATTCCCTGGGCACCTGGCTGACGAATCTAGTAGACCTGCCCGAGGCCGAGTGGCGGCAACGGCAAACCCAGTTCTTGCAGAGTCTGGCCCAGGCTACCTGTCAGGTGATTCTGGTGGCAGAAGAGACGGGCTGGGGGGTGGTGCCGGCCTATCCCCTGGGGCGCACCTTTTGCGATCGCATGGGGCGGCTCACCCGGCAGGTGGGGCAATTAGCCGATCCGGTTTATCTGGTGGTGGCCGGCCCATGCCATCGATCTGCGCACCTGGGGGCAAACCGTCCCCCACGGGTGGCCGATAATCTTAAGCTCAGCAAACATCTGACTGCCGCTAGAACCAGTCAGGCGCAACAGCGTTAGGATCGCAGTAGGCCGGCAATGCCGACGGCAAATTGCCGAGTGGCATCGAGTCCAGCTTGAAATTCAGCGCAGCGTCTTTTCTACAGCCAGCCTTCAGGCCTCTATTTTGGCGACACCGGAACTATCCTATGGCTTCTCCCGAAAGTGTTCGAGACTACTTGGCCCACTGGTTTCAGCTGGGTAAGCCCGTCGTCATCCACAACGGCGATGAGACCCGGTTGCCCCAGCCCATTTTTCAGGGCAATCGCTATAGCCCTGCCTTCGAGGCGTGCTGGCAGCAGATTCTAGCCACCGATGGCCAGGGGTGTTATTTGGCAGGCAGCAACGAAAGTCTGGCCACCCTACTCTCATCGGCTTGGGACATTACCGACTGTGCCCGCTGCCGCATGCCAGTAACCACGCCAGTTCTAGGGGTCTCCACTGGTCCCTGTCCCTGCCACGACATCGTCGGTTGGCCCAATACCGAATTACCAGCGCCGCGCCTATCGGTCGACACCCAGTCCCATCTTAAAGAGCTCCAAACTCGCCTGCAGCAGGTAAAAGGCCATCCTGACGCGGCCTGCCGCCAACCCTATGAGCCCGCCGATGTCGCCAAGGCCATCTCTGGCTGTCGCGGCACCGCATAGGTCAAGAAGTCATGGGCCATGATCGTGTTGGGAAAGATGGCCTGGGCTTCACTCAAGAGATCTGACAATTGGATATCGTTGCCAGGGGCGTAGCGGGGACTGAAGTGGGTCATGATCAGCTGCTTCACTTGGGCTGCCAGGGCCACTTGAGCCGCCATGGTCGAGGTGGAATGCAATCGCTGGTAGGCCATCTCGGCATCCTGGTGAGAGAAGGTGGCCTCGTGGATCAAGACATCGGCCCCGTCGGCTAAGTCCACGGCGTTCTGGCAGAAGATGGTATCGGTGCAATACACCAACTTGCGACCGGGTCGGGGGGGACCACACAACTCGGCCCCATTGATGCGGCGACCATCGGCCAGGGTAACTACCTCTCCCTGCTTCAACCGACCATAGATAGGGCCAGGGGGAATCCCCAGGGCTTGGGCCCGTTTGACGTCAAAGCGACCGGGTCGGTCCCGCTCTGCCACTCGATAGCCGAAGGCGGGAACCCGGTGCTCCAGTTGAGTGCAGGAGACGACGAAGTCCTCATCGGCAAACACCTTTCCCGGCTCTACCCGGTGCACCTTGATCGGCAGGGAGAAGCGGGTCTGGGAATAGCGGCGGCAGGCCTGTAGATAGTCATTCAGTTGCGGCGGCCCATAGATATCGATGCGCTGTTGGGGATTACCAGCCAACCCGCAACTGGCCAACAGCCCCATTAGCCCAAAGATATGATCGCCGTGCATGTGGGTGATAAAGATACGGCGAATTTGACTCGACTTAAAGTCGCTCTTCAGGAACTGGTGCTGGGTACCTTCGCCGCAGTCAAACAGCCACACTTCTGCCCGTTGGGGCAGCCGTAGGGCCACGCTGGAGACGTTACGGGAGCGGGTCGGGACACCAGAACTGGTGCCGAGAAAGGTAATTTGCAAGGCAAGTCATCACTGGCATCTCACCTATCTTGACATGGTCGATTCAGATGGGGGAGGGGGCCAGTTGGGGAGAAGGCCGCCCTAGGCCGCTGCCGGTTGCGATCGCATCAACCAAATTCCTCTAAGTCCAACGGCCTTAGCTCCTGCCACATCCTCGCGGCGGCTATCGCCCACGTGCCAGGCATCGGCAGCGGCATAACCATGCTTGCGCAGGGCGGCGTGAAAGATGGCCGGACTCGGCTTGGCCGCCCCCACTTCGGTGGAGATGGTCACCGATTGAAAAAAGGCGTCTAATTGCAAAGCCTGGAGCACCCCATAGAGGCGAGAGTCGAAATTAGAGAGCACCCCCAGCTCGATCCCCAGAGAGCGCCACCGCTCTAGGGAAGAGCGGGTATCGGCATAGACCACCCAGGGCTCAGCGGTGGCGAAATAGGTGTACAGATCGGCAAAGAAGGCCTCGAAGTCAGCAAACTGAGCCAGTTGATCGACGGCGGCAAAGGTCTGCTGAGCTATCTGCCGCCACCAGGCATATTCCTGGCCCGGCACCTCGATGGGATCGAGGCCGGGAAAGGCCATGGGGGCAGCGGCCTTGAAGGCCGCGCTCTAAAGGCTTGATCTAGGGCCGCGGCATCGGCAGAGACGCCGTGGCGCTGGGCTACCTGCCGATAGTGTTGCCCCACACTGTCCTGCACTCCAAACAGCGTGCCGACAGCATCGAGAAATATCACCTATAGGCTGCAAACATGCTTTCCTATACCCGACCAACAGATCTTCTGCAGCGCGCCGACCCATACCAGTTGAGCACCCACTCGAATTTGGATGGGCTCGAGGGTGGGCATGCGATAGAGGTAGGCTAACCGTCGGGCCAAGTGGGCTGGTAATCCCTCCAGGTTGAGCCCGAGACCGGTTAGCGTGGCCCGATCGGTGCCTAGGGTCATCATTTCACCCAAGTGTTGGTAACGGAAGGGCAACAGCGGCCGTTCCGTCAAAGTGGCCCAAATATTCCAGCCAGCGTAGTCGGCCTGCTGCAGGGCCGCCTGGGCCGTGGCTGGGATCTGCTGGCCCTCGGCGTCACGGCAGTCGGCTAAATCTCCCAGGGCATAGATCTGGTCATGATCGACCACTTGCAGCGTGGGGGTCACTTTGATCTGCTGCTGCTGGTTGCGCGGCAGGGGTAACGATTGCACCAGGGAATTGACGCAAGTACCCACGGTCCAGAGGACGATGTCGACGGGCAGGGTATCGACCTGATCGCGGTAGCGCAGGGACAGGGTATCGGCAGTGATGGCCTCGACGCTAGTCTCCAAGTCCAGCCAAACCCCTAGGTCGGAGAGGGCTTGGCGGGCCACCTGGCGATTATAGTCTGGGGAACGCTTCAGGATCTCAGTGCCCCGCTCGATCAGGCGAATCCGACCGCGGGCTGGCAACCGTTCTGCCAGTTTGCAGGCCAGTTCTACACCGCTGTAGCCGCCACCCACCACGGCGATGCGAATCTTGTCGGCATCGCTGCTCTCCAACTGTCGCAACCGTTCTTGCAGACGATAGGCATCGTCGAGGCTGCGAAAGGGAATGGCATGGTCTTTCACCCCAGGTGTGGTGTTGAGGGGGGTGTCGCCGCCTAGGGCCAAGACCAGCCGATCGTACGGCAAGATAGTGCCATCCCCTAGGGTGGCGCGCTGCTGGTCAATGGCAATGGCTTTAACGCCGCTCTGGTGGAAGTGAATGCCGGTATGGGCCAGCAGTTCTTCGAAGGGAGGGGCAATCTCCCAGGTTTGCAATTCACCGGTTAGGAGTTCGTAGAGTAGGGGGGTGAATAGGAAGCGATCCCCCTGATCGACTAGGGTAATGATCGGGGCGTCGGGGGTGGTCCAGGGCAGCTTACTCAGACGCAATGCGGTGTAGAGACCGCCAAAGCCACCTCCCAAGATACAGATGCGGGTACGAGGCTCAGTCATAGGGGAGTCCAGACAAGGGATTGTCTACAGAATAAACAATTCTCTAGGGGCTTGGCTTCAGCTATCTTGGCTGTGGCGGTTGAAGCGACGGTCTTGCCAGGCGGTGCCGATGCCCTTGGCGATGCCGCGACCAATCAAACCGATGCCGCGGCCAATTACCTCGGTCAGTATGTAGACGAGGCCACTGCCCACCCAAGCCACCACGGCCCGGAAACGCGGTGCGATCGCATCTCGCGCCTCCAAGAGTAGGGTAATGACCAATGGTAGCCCGGACAGCTGCTCTAATTCCTGGCGGCGGGGGGCATAGATGGAGCGGCTGACGAGGCCTGAGGGACCCAGGCCCCAGAGTGGGTAACGGCTTTCGAAGATGGCCGCCGGCTCGTGCCAGAAGCTGGCCCAGCGGTAGCGCCAGGCCAACTCGTTGCGGAACCGCTCGATCTCGCGGCTGCTGATCAGGCGGCGGTGATAGAGTTGCTGTTTCAGCGGCTCTACATCTGGGCAGCGGTTGAGCAGGGGCTGGATCACGGCGTTGGCCAGCTGAATCACTAGGTTTTCCAGCAGCCACTGGCTCCGGTCCAAGGCTGCCGGGGTGCTGGCCAGATAGGGCGCTCCATCCACCGTGAGGCTGTCTTGAAACAGCAGATGGCGCAACAGATCAGGGCCATAGGGCAGGGTGGCCAGCATCCCTTGCTGCACCGTTTCTCGCTCCTGCGAGAGCACCTGAACCAGGGACTGGTCCTGTTGATCGATCTCCAGGGTGGTATAGCGACCCAAAAACTCAGTCATGATGTCCTGCCAGAGGTCGCCGAGCAGCGTTAGCCAGGTCTGCGTCACCTGCTCCGGAGACAGTTGGGCCCGTCGTAGCTGCCGCAGGGTCGCCTCTAGCTGCTGCAGACTCAGATATAGCAGTTCCTGTCGCTTCTCTTGCCGCAGAATGTCGATCTCCAGCGGCACGCCACTGGTATTGGCCAAGGGACCTGTCAACTTCAGCGCCACTGCCTGCAACAGCGGCCGGGGCCAGCCCTGTAGCGTACCGCCTGGTGCTTGCACCAGTCCTGGCGATGGGAAGGGAGACGATGGTGCCTGGGGATCACCCTGTGGCCGCGACGGCTGGGGCTCCGGGGTCGGCGTCGCCAGCAACCAGCTAATCAGCCCCCGTGCCGCCCGTAACTCCCGTCGCCGTCCGGCTAACACCCACCGATAGGGAGCAGAGGCCTGGTCTAGGTGTCCCTGGACCTGATCTAGGCTGGCTGCAATTTGCTGCAGACAGGACTGACGCAGCCGGCTGCGAAAGGTGGCCCCAGGGCCTGGGGTTGGCGGTGACTGACGATCAGCCGGCAGGGCAGAGGCTGTCTGGGAAGTAGGGGCCGTCGCTAGGGCCCCAATCAGATCAGCCAGCTGGTGTAGGGGCAGCCCCCGCCGCTGGTAAGCATCCGCCCCCATTTGATCGGCTGCCGCCCGCAACACCGGTTCGTCGCTAGCCCCCAGGACCAACACCGGCAGCGTCGGAAAGCGCGACTTTATCTGACCGCAGAGCTGCAGCCCTGGCAGTTGCTGGGGATCGCCCCGCCCCAACCCTAAATCTAAAATCACTAGATCCAACGCTGGCTCAGTTGCCACCTCGGCCGCAGCAGCGCTTGGGGACAATTGGGTCCAGGCTTCTGAAGCATTACTGGCTTCCGCCACCACCTGAATATCTCCTAGTTGCTCCAGCCAGATCCGCAACCCCAATCGAAAGACGGGGTCGTCGTTGATCAGCATTAGCCGCAGCGGTGAGGTCATGGCTCGCTATCAGAGGACTCAGGAGCCGTCTCGTCAGTGGTCTCGGCCGCAGCGGCAGACTGCTCGGCCGCCGCTTCTCGCAGAGACCAAATATAGTCTCGCTCAGCCCGCCAGAGGGCGATGGCTCGTTGTGCCTCATCATACAGCGCCCGGCCCGCCCCAATCTGGGCGGCGGTATTAATCGCCGCCGTCAAACTACCCTCATAGGCCAGATCCTTGGCTTTTTGCAGGATTGGGCCATCTTCGGCAATTTGAATGGCCGTGGTCCATTCCTGAATTAAGCCCTGGGCGCGCTCGTGTAAGGCCCGCTCCGGCTGAATCGTCCGGGCCGTTTCAATGGCTTGCCGCAGCTGGTTATCATCGGCCAGTTGCATGGCTTTATTCAGAATGGGCCGATCTTCGATGATTTGAATGTCTTGACGCCACTGGGCGATCAGGGTCTGGGCTGGAATCCGCAGAGCGCGTCCCTGGGGGACTTGGGCGGCTTGGTCGATGGCCTGCTTCAGGGCGGCGATGGTGCCTGCCTGGGCCAGGGCTTCAGCCTGGCGTAAGATGGGCCGGTCGGCGATGCGTTCGATCTGCTTTTGCCAATGGGCAATCAGGGTCTGGGCTTGCTGACGCTGGGGCCGCTCTGGGGCCACCTGATGGGCCTGCTGGATAGCGACTCGATAGGTGCCGATTTGCCCTAGGGCGGCTACACTCTGAGCAGCCCGCAGCTGCCCTAAGTCTTGCAATTGCTGCTGCCATTGCTGTAGCTGCTGCCGGGCGGAGTCATAGAAGGGGCTAGTGGTCGGGATCTGCTCTGCCGCCCGAATCGCCTCCATTAGCTGAAATAGCTGGCCGTAGGTGGGCTGAAAGCCTGCCTGCTGCTTGGCTTGGCTGGCTAGGCGTTGGGCATGGCCAAACTGGATCAGATCCTGGGCATCGGGGGCCAAGTTGAGATTGGGAGGTACGGCTTGCACCGCTGCGATCGCACCCTCGACGTCGCCCAATTCCCACCGCCGGAAGGCATGCATCAGCAACGACTCACTCCAGCGGTTAATCTCGACCTCCGCCGAGGTCCAAGCATGGCTGCGCAAGTCAATGGAGTGGGCCAAGCCGATCGCCTGTTTCAACTCCGCTGGGGTTCCCTGGTTAGCCAGACTACGGGCCTCTTGCAGCTGGGCCCAGGCCTGCTGTTCCAGATCAATAGACTCCACCCAGTACTGATAGCGATCCCGCAGCCAGTAGTCGCTACTCAGAGTTTTCAGCCGTTGCAGCGACTGCCGCGCCTGATCCCACTGTTGTCGTTGGATAGCCTGTTGCACCTCGGTCTCCACCGTGGCCGCTGCCGCCCACTCCTGTCGCCAGCGATAAATGGCAGCCTGGGCGGCCGGCCGCAGCGGTGTGTCCAGGGGAATTTGGCTGGCCAGATCCACTGCAGCTTCTAGATCACCCGCTTGCATCCGTTGTTGGGCTTTGCTCAGCAGCCGTTCCGATGCCTGCCGCAGGGGCTCTAGGGCATCTTCGTAGCGGGGATGGTCCTGGGACCAGGTCGCCACCAATTCAATCGCCCCCACTAGGGCTTGGGGGTCACTAGACTGGGCTTGGGCCTTGGCACAGTAGATGCGATCGCCGTCAGTGCTCTGGGGTGAAATGGTCGCACACTCCGGTAATGGAGGAATGCGCATCAGCCAGATCAGGGCCCATCCGCCGACGATCCCAGAGCCAATTAACAATCCCAGCCACAGGATTGGCCATATCCAACCCAAGAGTTTCGACGAACGCGGTCGTTTTAAGGAGGTGGGTTCCTGATAGGAGTTTGCCGACGGAGACGCCATGAATTGTACAGGCCCTAGTGCCAAGGATGCTTAAACATAAACAGGTCTAAACGGATAGGTCCCAATCAAGACCACAGGTGGGTTCCGGGTAGGCTATTGTTCTCAAAAGATGCTGCCATTGTAGAAGTTATTTTTGTGATTCGGCAGATATTTCCGTAAAGTTTGGTCCTGAGTGCACTTAGATCTATGAAATCATTGCTCTGGCTCGTCCCCGGTCTTCTAATCTCATGGATAGTGGGCAGTGGTCCAGCGGCCGATCTGACACAGCTGCAGCAACTGTTGATCACGAAGGCATGTCCCGCCTGTGATTTACGGCAGGCTGTCCTGGCGGGCGCTGAACTAGCCCAGGCGAATCTGGCCCAAGCCAATCTGCAAGGGGCCAATCTGCGGCAAGTCAATTTGTCCGGGGCTAATCTGCAGGGGGCCGATCTGAGCCAGGCCATCCTCACGCAGGGACGCCTGCATCAGGTGAATCTGAGCCAGGCGACTCTAGTCCAAGCTCAATTGACGGCAACTGGCCTCAATCGCAGTGACTTGACGGGGGCTGACCTAACGGGGGCCGACCTGAGTCAAGCCCGTCTCATGGCAGCCACCCTCACCGGAGCGACGCTAGAGCAGGCGACTCTCCGCCAAGCGGAGCTGCTGCAAGCTAACCTGTCGCGGGCGAATTTAGTGGATGCCGATCTCAGGGGAGCCGATCTGTTTCGGGTACAACTGTTGCGCAGCAATCTGGAAGGTGCAAATCTCAGCGGTGCCAGCCTGGAAGGTGCTCGCCTTTACCGCACTAATCTAGACGGTGCCAACCTCACCGATGCCGATCTCAGCCATAGCACCTTGACCCAGGTCGATCTGGCCGAGGCGATTCTCTGCCGCACCCGTCTGCCCTCGGGGGATGTCAGTCAGCGGGATTGTCCTCCAGATAATCAACCCCATGAGTGAGCCCCCACTTCCGAGGTGGAAGCGGGGGCCGCTCTGCCCTAAACAGAGCCAGTTATCTCAGGTAAGTCCTAGTGAGTCCTAGTGAGTCCTAGGCGGGGTTGGGAGTAGAGCCTTGCTGCAGTAGACGAATCACAGCCGATCGCTCCAGCAGGCCGACCAACATACCATTGGCTTTCGTCACCACCAGGGCCGGAATTTGAGACTCTTCCAGCTTGCCTAAGACATCTAGCAAGGGGCGATCAGAGTCAACGGTTTCGATCCCTTCTAAGGGGTCCATGCGATCGCAAACTCGCACTTGGGCCCAGTCTTCTCGGGGGATCTGGCGTAAAATATCCACCGCCAGTGTGCCCACGAGCTGTCCTTCATCGTCAATGACCAGGAACTTGCGCCACTGGCTACCGGCGGACAGCACCGCCTCATCGGCAAACTCGCGCAGGGTAGCCGACTGAGCCACAACCGGGCTATCAGGGGTAACCACATCGGCGGCGGTCAGGCCGTCCAAGCGAGCCTGGACCTCAGCATACTGGGCCGACCGATTCGCATTCTGCAGCAGGAAGAATCCAATCAGCAGCGTCCAGATACTGCCTACCTGGCTGATGCCCAGCACAGACAGGACTCCCAGGACAATGGCTGTCCAGCCAAAGAACTGACCCACGCGGCTGGCGATTTCCACTCCCTTGTAGGCGTTGCCGGTAAGCTTCCAGACGAGCGCCTTTAAGACATTGCCGCCGTCTAATGGTAAGCCTGGGATCAAGTTAAAGGCTGCCAGAATCAAGTTAATGTAGGCGAGCAATCCCAACACTGCAGACAAAGGGCCTGCCAGAGGCAACACGCTGTTCGTCAGCGAGAGGCCGAAGAATAGGGCCAGACTCACCAAGGGTCCGGCAATGGCCACCCAAAACGCTCCGCTGGGGGTGTCCGATTCTTTCTCTAGGGCCGCTAAGCCACCAAACAAGAACAACGTAATGGAACGGACACCGACACCTTGACGCCTGGCGGCGATGCTGTGTCCCAACTCGTGGGCCAACACAGAGGCAAACAACAACAGAGCGGCCACTAGCCCCATAATCCAGGGTGTTATCCCTGGCAAATTCGGGAACTCGAAAGCCAACCCGCTACCGTAGGACCAGGTCACCAGCGCTAGCACCAGAAACCACGAGACATTGATATAAAAGGGAATACCTAACAGGCTTCCCACCCGAATATTGCCGTTCATAAGGGCACCTCATTACATACAGGGCTTTCCAACTCAGAGTTGAATCGCCCACACATTTACAGTGTAACGAAATGTAAAAGTTGGCTCCGGTGGAGAACCGCCCTGGCTTGGTTCGGGTCTCCTCGGCTGCAGGTGCGATCGCAGCCGCGACGATATCGGGACAGGTGCCGGGCGACTATCTAGACAACCAAGACTGCGGCCACGACTAGGTTGCGCCTGCAGGCCGCTGCGCGCTCAGCCTGGCTGAAAAGCCATACAAGCTCGGCTCTAGCCCCTGCTCCGGGATGGCCAACGCTGAGGCCAAGGAACAACAAACGGGCCCTGCAGGATTCGAACCTGCGACTTACCGCTTAGAAGGCGGTTGTTCTATCCCCTGAACTAAGGGCCCAATTTGGTTTCATGCTACCCTAAAGCCTCCCACTAGCCGCGATTGCCCCATCGATCCAGGGCATTGAGGCTGCTCATATCAATACGATGCCCAAACGGGAAGCCATTCGGCCTGCCATCGCCTCTAGTAGCGTGGCAAGGCTAATTTGCTGGGTTAGGATGGCAAGGCTAATTTGCTGGGTTAGGATAAAGGCGGCGCAGCTTGATTCTGGCATCTTGAGTGGTAAAGCGCCAAACAACGCCTGCTTGTTGTGAATTACGCTGCTGTTGCCAAGCTGCTAACGCTTGCTCAAGCGTAATGGGATCGCCAATCCGACGGTCAAGACATTGCTGCTGTAAGACACTCAACTCAATTTCGGTGACATTCAGCCAGCTCCCATTGCGTGGGGTGTAGAACAGCTCTAATCGCCGGGCTAAACGATGGGCTTCATCCGCATCCAAGGCTTCATAGAGTGAGGCAATATGATGGGTGTTGAGGTTGTCACACAAGAGTTTGACCTTGCGAGCATGAGGATAATCTTCGTCTAACAATTGTTTGACTTCTTCGGCCCAATCGATGCGGGTACGATGCTCTCGGCTACTCACCCGTCGCCAGCCGCGAATCGGGTCAAAGAACATGAACAACGCGCGTACCCCTTCGCGCTCGTAGTGGTAATCCTCTTTGGCATCTGAACCTGGCTGCATGGGTTGAGATGGATAGACATCCTTATGCAACTCAATCGCCGCTTCATCCATGCAGATGAGGGGCTCTTCAGGCGAGTGCTCCGCTGTGTACAGGTCCAGCACGACTTCCATTTGAGCTACAAAGCGGGCCGTGTCTTTCTCTGGGATGCAGTATCGTTGCTTTTTCCAAGGTCGTAATTCATTTTTTTAAGCGTCTGACGCACGGTTTCGCGACTAATTTCGGTGACAATGCTGCGGGCTTTCAAGGCATCGACTAATAAATTTAACGTCCAACGAGCACGTCCCTCAGGGGGCGTAGAACAACAGATGGCAACCAGTTGAGCTTCAACTTCACCGTCTACTTTGGGGGCCACAGGCGGGGTGGTGCGAACTTTGCGATTGAGCGCTGGCGCTTCTCCTTGCGTGACAAACCGTTTGCGAATGCGAGCCACGCTGTAGGGATGGAGACCCATTGCTTCCCCAATGCGTTGGTCTGTCCAACCGCCCTCTTGATGAGTTTGGTCAGCCAAAAGCAAGATTCTGGCGTGGAGGATTTTCTTCGCAGGGGCTTTCCCGTTGCGACTAATGTCTTTGAGGCGCTCTCGCTCACTTTCGCTGAGATTGACAACGTACTTATCAGGGTGGGGCATAGCAGCATTCTTCTTGACCTTTTACCCAATATTTTAGCCTTGCCGCGCTACTAGGGTGAGATGGTTATCATACTTTTCCAACTGTACGCTAAAATCACCGCGGCCAAACAGGTTGACTGCGGTAGGGTAGTAGTAAACTGGCTCAATACCTAAGATGTAAGACGATCCGCCATGGGTTATGCATCCACCCCAATAGGAGTGAATTGGCAACATCATGTTTATTCTGAAGCGACAAGATGTTGACATCAAAACAATTCAGCATCCCAAAAAGGAGCAGCAGATCCCGATTCTCTCCTATCAGGGTCAGACCTTTCGACTTCTCAGCGTTTTCACCATTGCTCAAGCAGACGATGCCCGGGCCCTCTGGCGTGATCTCACCGATAATCGAGGTAAGGCCTGTGTGCTGCTAGAAGAACCCGAACGCTTTAGCATTTGGGGAAAGATTCGCTTGGAACAGTTAGCCGAAGCAGGAGGGGCTGAGGAGGCAAATACGTCCCCAGTGCTGATTCAAGGTTGCCTCGTCTTGTTACAAGCGGTCTATATCGACATCGAAGATTTATTGGGCAGCAAACAGGCCGGGTCATTTCAGCAGGAAGTTGAGACGGTCCTGACCTCGGGACCATTTCCCCGAGGTATCTCATCTAAAGTGGTTCAGGGGCTACTCACCATCGATCCCCTAGCAATGCCGCAAATGCCTGCCTGGACTGACCATCACCTGCAACAGTTGCTGCAAGACCTCCATCGCATTGGCAAGGATTACTTCGGCAACACCACCTTCACAGAGCGAGCCCTAGAAGCGTTGCAAGATATGCCTGACAATGACCGCAAGCTCTTCACTCGCTGGCTGCAGCAATCCCCGGTCGGGAAGCTCTGGAGCTAGGTGGCAGATAGGCAGCAGAACCGGGTAAAGCAGAAATTACCGGCATATTAAACCGCCGTTTTTCCCGCAAAGACTATCGCGCTGGGCCTAAATCGGGTTTAGATTAAGGTGCTGATTTAGATTCAGATAAGGAGTGTTCCATTGAGTAAACCCTCCTCCTCGTCTTCCACGACGACAATTATTCTCTTGGGCATCGTCTGGGCCGTCGTGGCAGTGCTATTTTTCCTGTTCTTCAGTGCGCCGACTCCCAGTGGTGATAAGCCGGGGTGGTTCTTTATTGGCATTACTGTGCTGGAAACCGGAGCATTTGCTGTCTCCTCAATTATCTGTGCCCGTAACTGGCAGAGTGAGCAAATCGTCAGTGGGCGTAACGTCTGGCTAGCGATTAGTTTGGGCCTGTTGTCCTATGTCTGTGGCAATATCTTCTTTTTTCTCTGGGGCAATGTCTGGGGATTAGACCCAGCGGTCTCCCTGGGGGATTTCTTTTACCTGATCAGTTATGTGTGTTTGGGGATTGGCATCATTCAAGCGGTATTGCCGCGGCGGCTTAATCTCGAACCGCCGCAGTGGTTGATTATTGCTGGGGTAGGCTTGGCGGGAATAGTGTTGGCTTATTTCCTGAACTACCAGGTCTTAGGTGATGAGGCTGCTCCGCCAGAGGCCTCGGTGCCCGTACAGGCGGAAGCGCCTGCTGCAACCGCCGAGACTCCGTTAGCCCCTACGGCGGCTGAGGCCAATGGTTCTCCGGCGGAGACGCCTACTCCAGAGGCTGCCACCTCCGAGGAGCCGGCAGCAGCTACCCCCGATGCTCCGGCCTGGGCGAAACAGTTTGACACGCTCATGGAGCCCTTAGCAAGCGTTGTCAGTTTGTTGTATGTCCTGGGCGACTGCCTGTTGGTGGTCTTAGCAACCACCCTGTTAGTGGCATTTTGGGGCGGTCGCTTTTCCCAGTCTTGGAAGCTGATCGCTGTGGCGGTGTTCTTTCTCTACATCGCTGATATGTTCTTTGCCTACGCGGTAAATCGGGGCACTTACCAGGAAGGCAGTCTGTGGGAAGTCTTCTGGACCTTATCTGCTGTCTTTTTTGGCCTGGGTGCAGCCGTCGAGTATGGCATCTCGACCCGCTCTCGCCGGAGTGTGCGTCAACGCAGAGCCGCACCAGGGAACTAAGATATTAGTTGGCGCTCGCACGGCGGAGACAAGCGGTATGGCACCCAAAAAGTTATCTGAGGCTGATAAGCAAGCAATTCTAGAACTCTATCGTCAGCCGGCAGAGACAACCTCGACTCTGGCAGAGCAATTTGGCGTCAGCAATAGCACCATTAGCCGCTTACTCAAGAGCCAGTTGCCTGCCAAGGAATATGGCAATCTGATTCAGCAGAAGCGAAGTGCTAGCGATAAGGGGGGAAGTACCAGCTCTGAAGTAACGACCGCCACTTCAGAGCCTGCCACTGAGGATGCTGCTTCATCTACAGGGACAGAGCCCTCGCCAACGGCAGACTCTGCGTCCCAGAAGCCATTACCTAAACGGAGACGGCGGTCTCGGCTAGCCGAGACCGCCGATGGCGATGAAGACAATGGGACTCAGCTTTCCTTATCACCGGCCAAGGCGGCCGCTCCAGAATCCCAAGAGACCAAATCCACGGCTGCAGTCAAGCCCAAGTTGGCTGAGTTAGAAGTCGACCCGGCCGACGACTACATGATTGCAGCGGTATTGGGAGAAGACGCAGATCTAAGCTCAGATGATGACTATGACGATGAGGACGATGAGTTAGAGGATGACTTTGATGAAGATGATGGGGACGACTGGGACGCTGGGAAGGATACCGATAAGCCTCACCTTCAGGGGATGGCCCTAGTTGAAATCAATCCGTTGACCCAGGCAACGTTGCCAAAGCCCTGCTATTTGGTAGTTGATCGCCTGTCAGAGTTAATTACGTGTCCCCTCAAGGACTTCGGTGAACTGGGGCAAATTCCCGAGGCTGAAGTCAATGCTCGCACCTTGCCAGTGTTTGACAATCATCGGGTAGCTCGGCGGTTTTCCCGCCGCAATCAGCGGGTCATCAAGGTGCCTGATGGCTCGATGCTGCAAAAAACCCAACCCTATCTACAATCGAAGGGCATTACCCGCTTATTAGTAGATGGTCAGGTCTATTCTCTAACCTGAGGGGGTGCTGGCTGAGGTAGCCTATCGAATGTCCTCTAACTAGGGCAGTAGCTGGCCCCTGGGCCGCCCATATCCGTAACGGGCGAGCTGCTGTCATCTGGGTTAAATCAATCAGGGATACATCGATTGGGAGCAGAGGCGATGGATCAGGGAAGAACGAGAGTCTCCTCAAGACAAGCGGGGGCTGTGAGGGCCGAGCAGATACAACAACAGCTGATCAGCTGTGATCATTATCTAACTGCAGATCCGACCAATGTTGCTCTATGGAGCCGCAGAAGTTATCTCTTGGCTCAGTTGGGGCATTACCCGCAGGCCTTGGGTAGCTATCAGAAAACGTTGGCGTTGCAGGCTACGCATCCGAAGATCTGGTGTAACTATGCCACCACCCTGGTTCATTGCGGCCATCTAGAGGAGGCTGTCACGGCCTATGGGCAGGCTCTGGCCCTTCGGCCTGACTATGAGCGGGCCTGGTATCAGCTGGGAGAGACGCTACAGCGGTTGGGGTGCTTGCAGCAGGCTTTGGATAGCTATGATCGGGCCTTAGCTCTGGTTCCCCAAGGGGAGCGACTGTGGTGCCGCCGTGGGTTGGTCCTCTGTCAGTTGCAGCGGATCGATGATGCGATCGCAAGTTTTCGACAGGCCGTCACCCAGTGCCCCGACTTTAGCCGAGCCTGGGATTGCCTAGGGTACCTGCTGGCTAAACAGCAGCAATACGACGCTGCCGCCGAGTGCTTTCAGGCTTCCTTGGCTGCCAATCCCGCCAATGCTCACCTCTACCATTTCCAGAGCTGGATCCTGAGGCATCAGGGACAATTTGAAGCGGCCCTGAGTACCATCGAGCAAGCCTTGGCACTGGCGCCTGAACATCCCCAGTACTGGTACCACCATGGCCTCACCTTGGGGCATTTGCGCCGCTACGACGAGGCCCAGGCCAGCTTGACCAGAGCACTTAAGCGTCAGGCCTACCACAGCCAGGGGTGGCTGGCCCTAGGGTTAACCCTGCGGCGTCTGCGACAATTCCAGGCCGCCATCGACGCCTTTAATCAAGCCCTCGCCATCGAGCCAGACCAGGCCTTCGCCTTCTACCACCAAGCCTGCTGCTATGCCGAACTGGGGCAGTTTGATTGGGCCCTGGAGCATTTACGGCGGGCCCTACGCCTCACTCCCCACCCCTACAACCATAAGGCCTTAGAGGAGGTCGCTTTAGAGCCTCTGCGGGGGCAGCCCGCCGCCCAGGGACTGCTACAGGGGGCGACGGCTATGGTTTCCCAATAACTTCTCTATTCTTCTTCTCCAGAGATATACCTGTCCTGACTGGGTTGGGCAGAGGGGGGACCCTCGCCTTTGAGCTTGAGATGCGATCGCACCAGCTGCTCCAGCTTCACGGCTAGGGCACTATCCTCCTGTAATCGCTGAATGGTATTATCTCGCCCTTGGCCGATATTGTCGCCCTCGTAGCTATACCAAGCCCCCTTACGCACCACCACGCCAGTTTGCTCCGCCAGATCCAACAGGCAACCCAGGCTAGAAACTCCCTGGCCAAACAAAATATCGAACTCGGCAATCCGAAAGGGAGGCGCCACTTTGTTCTTAGCTACCTTGACCTTGGCCCGAATGCCATACTCCTCATTGCCCTTCTTCAGAGTCTGAATTCGGCGAATGTCCAAACGCACCGAGGAATAAAACTTTAAGGCGTTGCCCCCAGTGGTGGTCTCAGGATTGCCATAGGCAATGCCGATCTTTTGGCGCAACTGATTGAGGAAAATCACCGTACACTGGGATTTGCCAATGCTACCCGTGATCTTGCGCAGGGCTTGACTCATTAAGCGCGCCTGCAGTCCCACATGGGCATCGCCCATTTCTCCCTCGATTTCCGCCCGAGGCACTAGAGCCGCTACCGAATCTATCACCACAATATCCACTGCCGATGACCGGACCAAATGGTCCACCACCTCCAGGGCCATTTCCCCAGTATCTGGTTGAGACACCAATAATTCTTCGACATTCACCCCGAGCGCTCCAGCATAGACCGGATCTAAAGCATGCTCGGCATCGACAAAAGCGGCCACCCCTCCCGCCTTTTGCACTTCTGCCAAGGCATGGAGGGCCACCGTCGTTTTCCCAGAGCTTTCCGGCCCGTAAATCTCGATCACCCGTCCCTTAGGTAATCCCCCATTCAAGGCCAAATCTAGTGTCAAGGCTCCCGTGGGAATCGTCGCTACCTGCATGCGATTCGCCTCACCGAGGCGCATAATCGAGCCCTTACCAAAGTTACGCTCAATCTGGTTCATCACCAGGGATAGGGCCTTTTGCTTATCGCTCAGTTCGTTTTTAGTTGCCATCGCCACCGGTTGAGTGAACTACACACTAGGATTGCGCCAGCCGTCAAAGACCGTTGTTGCCCCCTGCCCTTATCCCCGGTGAATACCAGGATCCTCCCAAGGGACCTCTGCTAGTCAGATGCTAGTCAGATAGCCAGGCGCAGAACCAGTATAGTACACTCGAACTAAGCTGTAATCAATGATGTCAAAGCAATAGGGGCAGGGCTGCCCAGGTCCCTACCCCGGCTCATGGGAGAACGACTATGCAGACTGACCACACCCTGATGGCATTAGTGGCCTTTCCCGACTGGCTCGTTGGTGTCTCAGTAATGCTCCCAGGCTGGGCTATCGCTGCTGGGTAATCACCCCTGACCTAGCCGTCCTCAACGATGGTGAAATCTACGCTACCGTCGAGGCTGCCCTAGCCACAGGCCGGGCCCTGGTCGAGCAATCCTTAGGGCTAGAGTCAGAATCAGGGCGCAGTCACCCCGATCTATAATCATGGAGTTTTGTAAAAAACGTCTAGGTTCGTGACAACAAGTTTCTCTTCCGTCACAAGGTTATAAACTTCAGTAAAACCCCCTTGTTTCTATGGGCCACTATGATATCGTTAGAAGTAATCAAAATAACTGAATAGCCATACAAGCCCACCTCAAATCATCTTTGATTGAGCGAATCATCTTTGATTGAGCGGCTGGTGAGTTAAATTCCAAGCAAGTTAGTGACTGCCTCACAGCCACATCAGGGGAATAGCCTTGAGGGCTAAAAGTCCCATTAATTATACAAAACCTGGTTGTGTAGTCGGTGTTCTGTAGTGTATCGTTTCGCTGTCTAACGTGATTTCGCTTCTATAGTGATTCGTTGTTCGACCAATGCCAAAGTAGTTTGTTAATGCTGGTTAGCTCCAGTTAATTTATGAGTGATTAGTTGGTCATTAGTTGTTGGTCGTCACTAAACGAGTCTGTCCATCAAGTTAGTGTAAAGCGACTGTTATTTGGTTTTCGATCTTTTCTCAGATAAACGGGGGATAACCAATCAGGTGTTCCCCGTTTGTCGTTGCCCGTTTGTCGTTGATGGAGATGTCTGGGGTCTGGTTGGCCTTAGTTATTGGCAATACGCGTCTGCACTGGGCTGCCTTTCACGATGAGCATTGGCTGGGCACCTGGCATACTCCCCACTTACAGCCTGCTCAAGTGACTCAGCTATTGGCTCAGGGGCTATCTCCCCGTAGTTGGTCCTCTCTGACTACTGACCCTCTGCCGCGACCATGGCCACAGCAGTCCTCTACATCGCTGTGGATGGCTGCCGTTGTTGAAGCCCAAGCCCACCCCTGGCGAGCCTACGGGGAATTACACGAGCTGTCCAGCCAACTAGTGCCGTCAGCGCCCCCCTCGACCCAGCCTGTCCCCCTACCAGGTGCCTATGCCACTCTAGGGGTCGATCGTGGTCTGGCGTTGGTGGGGGCAGGCCAAGTGTACGGCTGGCCCGTATTAGTAATTGATGCTGGTACAGCCCTAACCTTTACTGCCGGGGCAGATGGTCGGTTCGTCGGTGGGGCAATTCTACCAGGGCTCACTCTTCAGATGCAGGCCCTAGCCAGTGGGACGGCTGCTTTACCTGGGCTGTCCCTACCACCGCGGCTTCCTCCCCGATGGGCTCACTCTACTGCCGATGCTATCCATAGCGGCATCCTCTATGGCCAGCTAGCCAGTTTGCAGGCTTTTATAGCCGATTGGCAGCACTGCTACCCCGGGAGTCATCTCATTCTTACCGGTGGCGATGGCAAGCACCTGCGACAGTATTTGCAACAACTACAGTCTCCCCTAGCCTCTCAACTGCAGTGGGATGCCCAGGTGATTTTTTGGGGAATTCGAGCGTGTCGGCAACAGGCTGTCACAGACTACTGATCTTGCTCTGATAGGCACTGTTGTTCAACCCATCGGTGGCATTAGGGTTGCCCTCGCTCTCCAACATCGCCTCTAGGTTCTCAACGCGGTTACCGGGATCCGGATGGGTGCTGAGAAATTCTGGTCGTGCCCCACTCCGTTCATCTAGTTTGCGCATGAAGCTAACTAACCCTGATTGGGCGTACCTGGCTTGCCCCATGGTGCGGAACCCTCGCTGGTCGGCATCGTACTCGTCGGCCCGGCTATTGGGCAGGGATAGGGCCAACTGGACTCCGATGTTCACTAGAGCACTTTGATCTACCCCTAAGGCACCGGCAACGCCCTGCGCTAAGGCAATTTGACGCATCTGGTTCACCGCGTGGCGACCGCCAATGTGGCCAATTTCATGGGCCAAGACTCCTGCCAATTCGGCTTCATTAGCGGCCTCCTCCATTAAGCCGGTATGGATATAGACGAAGCCTCCCATCGTCGCAAAGGCATTGATGCTGTCATCCTGCACAACCTGAAAGGTGTAGGGGAGATCGGGCCGGGCACTGGCGGCGGCTAATCTCTGGCCAATTTGATCGACGTAGGCAACGATCTGGGGATCTCGGTTATAAATGCGCACTCCCTGTCGTTTTAGCTGAGCATCAATACGGCGACCCAGTCGCACCTCGTCTTGGGTGGACAAGTTAGACAACTGAATATACTGAATGCCGTTGAAGATAAGATCGAGAAGCCCCGCCTGCGACGGCTTAGGTGTCGCCAGCCCAATGCCAACCGCCATCACCATGGCCATCAGACCATAGAACCAGCGGCGATGTAATCGTCGAACCGAAGGAAAAATCCGGGTAATCATGATGAAACACTGAAATCGTTGGGCCAGCCCACGCGTGACTACAGATAATGACGAGGGGTCTTCTCCCCAGGTGCCGGTCCCTATGGTTAAATACTATCGACTAGGCTGCTGAGCCAAGGGTTTTGTTACGTTTATCTATGCCCACACCCTGGACCAAAGGAATGACTCTATGACCATTTTGGATGCGCAAGGACGACTATTCGGTCGGATCAGCCTATTGGATATTGGCGCAGCTCTGATTATCTTGATGGTGATTGTGGGAGTCTTCTTCTATCCAGGAGCTGGTGGATCGGTGGCTCAGATGGGAATTGACACCAAACCCATCGAGGTAGATGTGATGGTTAGAGGGCTAACGGTATCTAATCCCGACGATCTCTATGAGACCCTGAGCACAGCAGAGTCCACCAACATCATCATTCGCAATCAGCCCTATGGCCAAGTTGGAATTCAATCGGTGGAGCGGTTGCCCCGAAGCACGGCTGTGCCTCAGCCCGATGGCAGTGTGGAATCTTTCCCGGATCCCCGGCCAGAATTAAACTACACCATTGATATGCTCATCACCCTGACGGGAGACGCCCAGATGACGGACAATGGGCCCGTATTTGGCAATAACAAGGTTAAGATTGGCACCCAGATCGAGCTGGAAGGCGAACTCTATGACTTTTACACCAGCGTCGTGGGAGTCAGAATTTTGGAGGAGTGAAGAGTGTAGGGCTATACCCGTGCGTAGCAGAGTGAAGAGTGAAGAGCTCGTCCCGTTCGCGTCAGCGGCTCCGTAGGAGCAACGAAGTCGAGGGGTAGATAGGTGATGGGGTGGTGGGGTGTAGACGGAGCCTGCCCGAAGGGCTTAGGGGAGAGCGGAGGACGGAGAGGGGGAGAGGGAGAGAGGGAGAGGGGGAAGAAAGTAGGTAGCGTGGGTCGTTTTACTTAAGCGAGGGACGTTATGAGTGGCCAGGGAAGGACCCACGGGAAATGGGTGCATGAGTAGGCGGGTGGGCCAGTGGGTGGGTGGGCCAGTGGGTGGGTAAGCGAGTAGCTAGGATGACTATAGTGGACTGGAATCGATTAGCGGAGCGGGCTTTAGCGGGAGAGGAGTTGGAGCGAGAAGTGGCTCGGGCGGTGTTGCAGGCCGAGGACAACCAATTGCTAGAGCAGCTGGCGGCAGCCTATCGAGTGCGACGGCACTATTGGGAAAATCGGGTACGGTTGCACTTTCTGCTCAATGCCCAGAGTGGTCTGTGTCCAGAAGATTGTAATTATTGCTCTCAGTCCAAGTTATCGATGGCTGAGATTGAGAAATATCCCTTCATGAGCCAGGGAAAGATTCTGGCGGCGGCAGAGCGGGCCCATCAGCTGCAAGCGGGCACCTTCTGCATGGTGATTTCAGGACGCTCTCCCTCTGAAAAAGTCTTTAATCAGGTGTTAGAGGCAGTACAGGCGGTAAAAGGTCGCTATCCGATGAAGATCTGTGCTTGCTTGGGTCTGCTCGATCAACAACAAACCCAGGCGCTGGCTGAGGCGGGGGTCGACCGGGTGAATCACAACCTGAATACAGCCGAGGCCTACCATAGCAGTATTTGTTCTACCCATATGTTTCAGGATCGGGTAGAGACGGTGACGGCGGTTCAAACGGCTGGGCTGACCACCTGCTCCGGCGGTATTCTCGGCATGGGAGAAACCGATGACGATGTCATCGATTTGGCCCTCTCCCTGCGACGGTTGCAAGTCACTAGTGTGCCGGTCAATTTCTTGATCCCGATTCCAGGCACCCCGCTAGCAGAGGCTGGTACTACTCTGACGCCACGTCAGTGCTTGCGCATTCTCTGTCTGTTTCGCTTGCTATTACCGTCCCAGGAGATTCGCATTGCTGGGGGTCGGGAGGTCCATATGCGGCAGTTGCAGCCATTGGGGCTTTATGCGGCCAATTCCATTTTTATTGGTGACTATCTGACAACGCCGGGGCAGGCGACCCGTTTGGATTTTGAGATGATTCGGGATGCGGGGTTTGTCTTGGAGAACGCCGATGGAACGCCGCTGCCTGCGGTGCCTGTTGAGACTCTGATCCCCTCTGCTCAAGCGGCTCCATAAGCCAGAGGAACGATACCACTGCCTCGAGTGTGTGGTGTTATAGCGCCAATCTTGGCGCCTTCTTGCCTGCTACTGGTAGTGCTATGGCAAAGGGCATGGCTGCGGTGTTGCTTTGTTAACTTTTCTGTGGTGCCCAACCTTCCTCAAGAAAGATTTAAACTTATCGGCCCGAGTGTGAGGGTTGGCCGAAGTTGGGATATCCGATAGGGCTGGCGCGTCATAATATTTAAATAAATAACCGTCAGCCAGGTGACGTCGGTCATGCCTGATCGTTCCAAACCTAAGGCCTAGGAGGCAACCTGGCACGCAATCACCACAACCTGTGGTGCAACCTCTCAGTACCTAGGTAAAGATGGCAATCCTGAATTGCATTTGGCATGGCACAACCGTTGTAGACAAGCAGGGTAGCAATGTCCCGTCGCCTATTTATCGGAGATGTTCATGGTCATTATGATGGGCTGATGAGCCTGTTAGATGCGATCGCACCCGCAGCCGATGATCAGCTTTACTTCGTGGGTGATCTCATCGATCGGGGAGCCCAAAGCGCTGACGTTGTCGACTTTGTCCGCCGTTATGCTACTGGTTGCGTGCGGGGTAACCACGAGCAGTTACTGATGGAAGCCTTTGTGGACGGCGAAGTCCACATGCCGAGGCTACAGGGCTGGCTGCACAGTGGTGGGCAAATGACCCTATCGAGCTATCGCACCACCGAGCAAATGCTCGAGGATCTAGAGTGGATTCGTACCCTTCCCCTCTACATCGATTTAGAGACCGTGTGGCTAGTGCATGCTGGGGTCGACCCGAACCGTTCGTTAGAGCAACAGTCCAGCCGAGAAATGTGTTGGATTCGCGATAGCTTTCACTACCATCCCCAGCCCTACTTCGACGACAAACTGATCATCACCGGCCACACCATGACCTTCACCCTGCCGGGAGTGGCCATCGGCCAAATTGCCCAAGGACCAGGCTGGATTGACATTGACACAGGGGCTTACCATCCTCGCAGTGGCTGGTTAACTGCCGTCGATCCAGACAACCAACAGGTGTATCAGATAAACGTCTACGAGTCGCGGTACCGCTGTCGCTCTTGGAGCGACGCTATCACCTGGGTCGCCCCGAAACGCAGTCAACGCTTTTGGCCCCTGGCCCTGGCTATGTAGTGATTATCCGGATTCGCTGACGCCTGTCTCCATGGGCCGATAACCACTCAAGGGTGGGGCCACGGTCAGTCATCATGCCAAAATGATAGCCCCAGCGAAGTAGTCTTGCAGCTGGCGATGGTGATCGTGGGATAGGTGCTCTAGGGGCAATCTCGACGGCGAAAACGCCCTCACCTCTAGAATTTCTCGAGGATCATTGACCTGTGGCATCCCGGTCACCTGGGCTGAGAGGGCCACACAGACAGAATGAAAGCGGGGATCCCGCCAGGGATGGGAATAGATTCCCACTAAGCGCTCCAAGGACTGCCAACTCAGGCCGGTTTCTTCAGCCAATTCTCGCCGGGCGGCGGTGACAATATCTTCTCCCCAGTCCACAAATCCCCCTGGCAATCCCCAGCGGCCACTGTCGCGGCGCCGCACCAGGACAATCTCACCGGACGGTAGCAGGGGAATCACACTGGTGCCAAGAATGGGACGTCGCAGTAGCAGTCCCAACAACACCCGAATCGGATGCCACAAATAGCCCATCAGGTAGATAAACTGGCTAAATCTGCGAGGACGTCACTGGCATGGGTATCTGGCTTCACCTGGCGATAAATCTTCTCGATGCGGCCGTCGGGGCCGATAATAAAGGTGCTACGGCTAATGCCCATGTATTCTTTGCCCATGAACTTTTTCAAGCCATAGCTGCCGTAGGCGCTGGCCACCTGCCCGCCGTCGTCCACTAACAGGGGAAAGGGCAGATTGAACTTGGTGGCAAATTTGCCATGGGACTTGGCGTCGTCAGTGCTGACACCGAGAACCACGACCTCTTGCCCTTGGTAGTCGGGGTAGGCATCTCGAAAGCCGCAGGCCTCTTTGGTGCAGCCCGGGGTATTGTCGCGGGGGTAAAAATATAAAACGACCCGCTTGCCCCTCAGGTCCGATAGACTGACGGTATTCCCCTCTGCATCCGGCAGACTGAAGTTGGGAGCTGGGTCGCCCACATTAATTGTCATAGTTGAGATATCCGAGTACGAGATTGAGTAGCGGAATCGGCAGATGCCTCAAATTGTATCGTCCCAATCTGGGCAATTTGACAGCTGGATGATCGATCTGACAGCTAGGGAAAAGCTATCATCATCAGGATAAAGTCTACACTGTCTACCATTTTGGTCGGCTGCCTACCTGTGACTCTGGTCATCCCTGGACCTCTGGCAGAGGTCACCTTGACGCCGCTGCTAGGAGTCGTTTGGCTGGATGCGATCGCACTGCTGGGGCTATTGGCCCTGTCGGCGTTCTTTTCAGGATCAGAAACGGCGATTACGGCCCTGGATAATCTGAAGCTGCGGGCTCTGATCCAGGAGCAGGGCGATCCCAATCGCCTATTTACCCTGGTGATGAAGAACCGTACCCGCTTTATTACCACCCTGTTGATTGGCAACAATCTGGTCAACAACCTGGCTGCTATTTTAACCAGCAATCTGTTTGCTATCTGGTTTGGCAGTGCTGGAGTAGGGCTGGCGGCGGCGACGATCACATTTCTGCTACTCATTTTTGGCGAGATTACCCCCAAATCCCTGGCCATTCATAATGTTATGGCCTATTTTAAGGTGGCTGTGCGGCCGATCTACTGGTTGTCCCGACTGTTGGCCAGCCTCGGTATTATTCAGTTGCTGGAGACGATTACCCAACGGGCTGTACGCCTGTTTCAGGGAACGCCCGTGCCCCAGCACGAATCGTTGCGAGATCTGGAACTCCTGATCGAAGTATTGGGGGGTAAGGGGCAGCTGGATCTGCATAAGCATGAGCTGCTAAATCGGGCATTGACACTGGATCAGTTAACGGCCCGGGATGTGGTGAAGCCCCGCATTGAAATGCAAACTATTGCCCACGATGCTTCGCTGCAAACCTTGATCAGCCTCTGTCTAGAGACGGGGTTCTCTCGGATTCCGGTGCAGGGAGGGTCTAAGGATGAAATTGTCGGCATTGTCCATTTGAAGCGGGCCCTGCAACAACTCACCCTGCTGCGACAGACGGGGCAGACCGATGGTCCCATCAGCACTGCCATACAACCTCCGGTCTACGTGCCAGAGGTGAAACCCATTACCGGACTGTTGCGTCAGATGCTGCAGCAACAGTTCCATATGGCCATTGTGGTGGATGAGTATGGGGGCACGGTGGGGCTAGTCACCCTAGAAGACATTTTGGAAGAACTGGTGGGTGAAATTTACGACGAGAGCGACTTCCCAGCCCGGCGACGACTCCGGTCTGCCCCGGCAGCGCCCTTACCACCGTTGGTGCCGTCCCCCTCAGATCGCTCCAGTCATCCCTAGTACGCCTACCACCCATCACGGTCGCCAACCTGGTGCTGCCAGCTACCGGGTTTCCCTGGAGCGACCAATGCCTGCGACCCGGGGGTAAAACAATGACAGCCATTGGTGTTGGCTGGCCACTAGGGTGGGATAGGGACGCTGACTATAATCCTGCCCGACCTGCAGCGGGAAGGGAGACTGATCGTCTAAGGGCCGCCAGTGGCCGCCAGCGGCCTGGATGATGGCCCAGACGGCGGCGATGTCCCAGATCTTGGGGTGGCTTCTACGGCCCCAAGGCAGTACCCAGCGGCAACGGTGAGCAGGTTATAGGAGGCGACGCCCAGCATGCGAATCTTGCAGGGGAAGTCTGGTTGACTCATGATGGCGGTGCTGCGGGCACAGAGGCTGAAGAAATGATTCTGGGAGGGGGCATCGCAGCTGGTGTGAATGGGGGAGTGGTTGAGGTAGGCACCGCTGGGACCGCTGAGGCCAGAGTCCCCCTGCCAGTAGCCGTGAAAGGCATGGCCCAACGGAGGTACATAGACATAGCCAAACACCGGTGTCCCTCGATAGAGCAGGCCCAAGGAGATGGCCCACAGGGGAATCCCCCGGGTGAAGTTGGTGGTGCCGTCGATGGGATCGATGATCCAGCACCAGTCTGCCTCCGGGAAGATATGGGCCACTTCTTCGCTGAGGACGCCGTGGTTGGGAAAGGCGGTTGCGATCGCATCTCTGAGGGTGGCATCGGCCCACCGATCCCACTGGGTGACTAGGCTGCCATCGGCCTTCTCTGCCGCCTGGGCCTGGCCAAACTCTTGTAGGAGTCGGGCGCCCACCTGCTCCGTGGTGGCCTGGGAAAACTCGAGCACCTCTTGCCAAAAGCTATCCATTAGTCCATATCACTCTCTAGGGCAGCGGTAATCGCTTGCTTAGCATTGGCCTGAAACTCCTGAATATCGACTCGTTTGAGCAACCAGACGGCCACCACCATACCCACTGCCTGCATAAAAAAGACCAAGCCATAGGCTAGCCAAGTGGGAGAAGCACCCCCAGTGCCACTGGGGGCGAGGGCCAGGAGACCCCGGCCCAGATCGAGGACTCCTCCACCTAGCACCGTGGCGCTGCCCCGGGCGATGGCCTGGGCCAATCCCCAGGCCCCGACAAAGGTACCAGCGGTTTCCGCTACCGTCAGGTCCAGCATCAGCACGATGGCTCCCAGGGTGAGGATACCAGAGGCAAAGCCAAAGCAACATACCGCCGTCAGCAGTAGCACTGGCTCCGCCGTGGTGCCACTAAGGCCAATCAGCAGCAGACACAGGGCAGCCCCTAGGCAACCATAGGTGACGGTGCGTTTTTTGCCCAAGCGGGGCACGATCCAAAACCCAGTCAGGATGATGCCCACCAAGGTACCTAGGCCAAAGGCTGCATTCAGCTGAGCCGTCTCTGAGATGGGCATGTTGAAGACCTCGCCCCCGTAGGGCTCCAAAATGGCATCTTGCATGAACAGGCTAAGACTGAGCACGAGTAGAAAGGTGAAGAACAGACCAGTCTGACGACTGGCTGTCAGGACGCGAAATGCCTGCCGTAGGGTGACTTTATCCTCACGATCGGCTGTTAGCGAGCGCCGTCGCCGCCGGGAGTAGTTTTTTTCGATGCCAGCGGTACTGAGGATGGCTAACCCACAGACGACCGCCGGAGCGATGATGAACAGGCGATTCACCGATCCCTGTAACTCCGCCAGGGAAGTATCCAAATCTATGGCTTGTAAGACCACCGTGGTAATTGCCACCCCGGTGATAATGCCTACCATCAACATGGCCCAACCGATGCCTACCAAGCGGGAGCGAGTCTGCTCATCGGAGACATCTACCAACAGGGCCGTGAAGGGAGTGGAGGTGGCACTCAGGGCCAGGCCATAGATGGCAAACATCACCCCCAATAGACCCACCCAGGGATAGATCTGGGGTCCCCAGCCTTGGGTAGCTATGCCATCGCCCAGCAGCCAAACCACCTGCAGAGCTAAGAAGGAGGTGATGGCTACGGCCATAATGCCCAGCCAGATGTAGCTGCTGCGGTGGTAGCCCAGCAGGGGCCGGGAGTCGGAGAGTTGGCCAAACCAGATGCGGGCCGGGGCCATGAACTGATGCACGGCGATGGTGCCAGCGGCAATGAGGGCCGGAACTTGCAGCTCGTCGATCATGATTCGGTTCAGGACCCCCAGGGTGAGCAGGGACATGATTCCCAACCCCATGTTGAAGACTCCCAACCGCAACATAGTCAGTAATCCCAACCCAGGAGGGGCATCCTGCTGATCGACGGCGGACTTATCAGCGCGATCGCGAGTATCCATGGTTCACTAATGACCCGTAGCTTTAAAATTCTAGCGAAAGACTATGACTGAGTTAGGGCAAGGGCAGCAGCAAGCCCGATCTAGGCCTGAATGCTAGCGGATGGCCTTATGCCCTGCCTCTATCATCCTAGGTTGAACTGGAGCGCTATATAGGGAGAGATGCCTGGAGCCATTGCCCAGGACGCCGGGCTGTTGGCAGAGGCTAGCGGTGGAATGGGGGGGAGCTAATGGGCCAGCAACCAGCCTACCAGGGTGCCCAGGAGCAAGCCTACACCCGCATCAAGACTCAGTAGTCGAGCCATGTGCGATCGCACCCAGGATGCCTCCTGCAGCTGCAACTGAGCCATGGAGCCCACGCCAATGCAAAGACTTCCCAGCAGGATCAATAAAGCCAATGGCAAGGTAGGAGACAGAATGATGCCGCCGCCACTGTAGGCATCTCGACCGTAAAAGGCCAGGGAGGCAATGGCCACTAACACGGCGCCAATGCCCCCTACCCAAATCGCATCTCGCAGCGCCCGCGACCAGGGCCAACCCAGCATCTTCAGCCCACCGAATAATCCCAGGCTGGCCAGTCCAGCCACGGCAATGGCCACCACTGACAAGCCCGTCGTCACCAGGGCTGCCAACGCCGCTGCCACCGGCATGAACCATAGATAAGGTTCCCCCACTAACCATAGGAAGGCCGTGATCCACACCAGTGGCCAGCCTATCCAAGCCGCTTGGTGCAGATACAGAAATAATCCCAGCCCCCCATAGCCCAACCCAAAGAGGATGAGATTGGGCCATGGCAGACTCCGAGAGCGTTTTCGGAGTATTGAGCGTCGGGTCGGAGGAGGCTGCTGCCACTGAGTGCCTTGGGCTGGAGCTAGAAGTGGGTCTCCAGCCGCCTTTGATGTCCCAGATTGACTGGTATCACTATGCTGGCTATGGGAGGCAGCATCAGAAACTGCTGCGACGGGTTCCGCTGAGGCCGGAGCTGGCTCAGCGGCCTCCGATTCAGCGATCGCGGGCAACTCGAAGCGAGTGCCATCGGGGAGAATGGCCCCAACGTAGGCCTGTGGCTCTAGCGCCTCCAAATCAATCAGGGCACCGGTCAGGTTGGCCTGGCGCAGCACTGCGTCTGTGAGATTGGCTCGAGTGAGGTTGGTGCGGGTGAGATTGGTGCGGGTGAGATTAGCCCCGGTCAGATTGGCTCTCGAGAGGTTGGCTTCGGTCAGGTTGGCCCGACTCAAATTCACCTCCCTCAAGTCAACGCCGGTCAGATTGGCCTGACGCAAATCCGCCCAGACGAAGGATCGCTTACCGTTGGCATACTGTCTGAGAAACTGTCTGACCTCCATTACCCGAGTCTCCCATGGCCCTAGGCAGCATTCTGGCATATCCCCTGACTGTTTTCTCAAGGCTGTGGCCCCTTGGCGTCTCGCCGGTTTCACCCAGACACATCATCAATGCCATACAACAATAACTGAGGCTGAACGGGTTGCTCATAATCAATCACGAGATCAAATCGAGCCCGGTCATAGACATCGTTGAACACTTTCTGCAAATTCACCGTGGGAATGAGCTCTTGAGGTTGCAATGGAACCGGGAAAGTCGGCATTGCCGTCCTGAGGTCAAATTCGTAAAGTTCGGCATCGGGTCTCTCAATACTCGCACTCACCAAGATGCTGTAGGGCTTCTGAGCCGGATCCATGAGGGTCATCGCCGTCCCCCCTCGGAGTAAATCAATCTCGACCAAATTCGTGGCTGAGCCTAATATTTTCCGGCGCTTGGTTTCATACGCTTCGCGCCCCTCTCCGGATCGCTTATTGCTCGGCGACAACACTTCGATGACACAGGCAACTTCATTCGTTTGCACCAGGCGAACTTCTAAAAATCGCTCCGTGACTTCGACCGGTAATGGGACCTTGACCCGTCGAGGCACAGCCACTTGAGTGGTCGCCCGCTGCACCACGGGCTCAGCTTCTCGTCGATGCGTCACCGACACATCCGCGATCCCCATGAAGGGCATCACCTCGGTCGTGGTATAAATCCGTTCTTCAATGGAAACCCGATATTTCGGCGCCACTTGAGGCGTGATTTCATCGGCGATCGCCACCATCAATCGATTGTGAACCTGGGGCCATAATCCCGGTTGCTCTAAATACGGGTTCATCCCTGGAAAAGGGTTATACATCTGCTTCCCCCCCACATCCGATCACCGAATCGGCTTGCCTCTCCAGTCTAACTGGACGGCTTGCCCGCGAGACCGAGCTCTCCAGCGGTCGCGATATCGAACGGGTAGCAATCGCGATGTCCACTCTGAAAGACAGTGATCGATCGCGGGGGTGAGGGCAAGCATACGGGGTAAGTAGCTAGGCGGTCTGGCAATGGGGCTGTTCGCCTCGATGGCTGATGACCCAAGAGCTCACATCTTTGGCAATTGTTGAGAAAGATTAATCGAAGAGTTAGCACCTTTTGTCGCTAGTTCGGATACCAGTCATTGGATCACGCCTCAAAGAAGTGGTTGTGTTGTCTTTAGGCATGACAATGGCCATCTCGCCAAAGCTCCGGCAAGGGTGTTGTCGGAGGCACAACGGTGGTCTTTGGATGAGCGGTGTGTCGAATTGCATCGTTCTTGGGGGAGCCCGGTGGATTACCCAGAAACGTGCATCGATCGCAGTAAGGGTTGCCGCTAATGCCTTCACCTGCATGTAGCGGAGAGAATCACGCGGTTGAGGAGCAGATCAGACTGAACTGGTTTGAGCCGAGTGAAGTCGCTCTAATTGACTGACACCGGCATAGATTTCTTGAGCCGCAATCTCTGCCAGTTGCTGCCAATCGTCTGTCGTGAAGACCTGACGGAACCAGCCAATAGTTTGAGAACGAACCGGGGCTTGCTCAGGGGGTAATTTCTGCTCGATTTCGGTCAAGAGTGCCTTCAGCCAAGCCGCTTGCTCTTCGGTCGCGCTTTGCAGATGATGGCGCACGATCTGACGGGCCTGAGTGTATGTTT
This sequence comes from Halomicronema hongdechloris C2206, assembly GCF_002075285.3. Taxonomy (GTDB): domain Bacteria; phylum Cyanobacteriota; class Cyanobacteriia; order Phormidesmidales; family Phormidesmidaceae; genus Halomicronema_B; species Halomicronema_B hongdechloris. Next base: position 4,876,860 of record NZ_CP021983.2, read on the forward strand.
TCTCAAAGCTCAATCCAAGCTGCCAGGTGGACATCCACTGATGCAGCTCAGCAAACAGAACCGATTGCAACCGCACCTGCTGGAGCTGGTCCGGAGTTACCGTCTGGGCACTCATGGCATACTCTCGCAAGAGTAGACCCGCTTCCACATACCCCCCGCACTCTTTTTCGATTTGGGCGGTCTCTTCGAGCCAGGCCGGATCTTGGCAAAGGTCCATGATATTGCCGGTCTCAGCCAACTGTTTTGCTAATCGGTCTTCATCCATTAGGCCATTACTCCTGAAAGGAGAACTACTCATCAGGCGATCGCTCCGTACTCGAAGTATACTAAGCCCTCTTTTTCGGGGTCAGCGTCGTAGTCCGGCATCTGTAGACGACGATAAAAGCCTTCCGCTCCTGGCAATGAATGCAAGCCCACGCGGCCACCGTACCCCAGGGCGAGGCTCCGGCGACGGGCAAACATCAACAACAGCCGCCCCACACCGTGATAAAACGGGGGACGCTCTAAGGCAAAGCGATTCCAGGGTGCCGAGGATAAGGCTTCCACGTACACGAGAGGAAATCGCTCTGGTAGATGCGAGCGATGCCATTGAGTTTCAATAAACATCAGCCCTTGAGTCAAAAAATCAGCTTCTAAGGCATACGCTTCGTAACGGGCCTCGCGCTGGGATTGACGCAGCTTATAGTCCCACATCCAGGCAGCATCCGGCTGGTCGGTCGCCACTAGCATCGTCTGCCAGAGAGTTTGAAAGTCATTCCAATGGCGCTCTTGCATTTCACAGATACGGCCTTCGACGGGCTGACCGTCTCCACGCAGCAAGGAAATAGTTTCTTCCAAAGATCTCGACACCAGTCATCTTCGCCATTGAGCATAGGTGTCCTATTCAAGGTTGGGATCAAGAAACAGATTTGAGGGCAGGCGATCGCGGATGCGATTCAACCCGGTACTTACCCGAAAAGCTTCGTTGAGTAGCCTGAAAAGACAGTCACCTCTATTTGTCGCGAGGGGAGGCTGAAAGCTCTTTCTATCCGGTTCAAGAGGATCAGGGTAATCGCTGTGGGCAATGGTTTTGGTATGCCAAGCGCACTGGTAGGTGATCAGCGATCGCTCCCCTTCCTAACGCCCCTCCTAAGGTACCTCTTGCAAAATCTCTTGATAAATCACCAACTCTTGCATGATTTCTTTCCGCAGAATTTGCTGAATTGTCCTCATTCCCCAATACTAACCCCGCTAGAATTGCCGCCGCTGCTGCTACATTACTTTGCAGATGTCGCTCTGGCAGGGCTTCCAGCTGAGTCGCCACCTGTCACAGCGCCTGCGATCGGTCGCTCACTTGACTCAGCACAGCAAAGGGCAACAATCCTGGTAGCTCTTAAGAACACCTCCAATGGCTGCTCCCACAGCCGAAGCACCTCAAAGGTGTGACGATTCTCCGCATTGGGAAACCCTGGAACATCAGGCCATGCAACCCACAGCCGAAGCACCTCAAAGGTGTGACGATTCTCCGGCAAGATGAATGAGGTTTGCTAACCCACTCAGATCTTATCTGCAGCAGATAGAGCATGACTTGCCGCATTGATTTATGGGAAAAGCGACAATAGACCTGCGGTTGATTTATCGTTTCTTGATTCAGAGACAAGGCTACAGTTTTTTTCGCCTGCGGCGCTGGTTTGATCGCGGCAAATACTGCGGATAGTCTTCATCTAAGATGCCTTGCAGCGGATTGCTGGCAACTCTTTCCTTGCGCTGACCGTAAACCCAGAGACCGCTGCAAAAACTGAAGAGACTAAGCCAGATGACAGCCGCCAGCCCCCAGTTGCCCCAGTTGAGAGAGTGCAGCAGGTTGCGTAGCCCCAGAAAGGAGAATATGGCCGTAATCGGAAACCAGCAGAAATAAGGAAAGGCGAAGAACGCAACCCCCTTTTTCCAGCCTGGAATTGAGCTATGTTGTTTGCCTTGCAGCGTATAAATCTCGCTGAGCAAAGCGGCTCCATAGCCTGATAGCGAGGCCCCAACCATAGCTACAACTGAAGCCACAACCCAAGCCATAGCCCAAGCCCCAATCCAAGCTATATTATCAGCAGCATCAGCCCAAAACCCTATAACCAAAACCGCAACCATAGCTATAGCCCAAGAAGCCCTATCCCACCAAGAGCCAGTATTGGCCCCAGTCATAGCTGTGAGCCCAGCCATGGCTACAACCTCAGCCATAGCCCACCAAGCATTAAACCCAGCCCCAGCCCCAGCAGCCACAGCTATAGTCAAAACCCCACCCACAACTGCGACCCCACATACAACCCCAAACATAGAATTCGAGGTCAGGGCCTTTTGAAATAGGGTCATGCTTTTCCAAAATGAAGCATTTGTTCTCAGTGCTTGGATTGCATGGGTAAAGGTTCCAACCCCGAACGGCCCTAACTGCCTGAATATCAAAGGTTCTAGCCGTGCTTCCATTCCTTGCCATAGCGCTATCCAAAAAGCAAGCACCACCACAATGGACAGCGCCAGTAGACCATTCATGATACGCTCGGGCTGTTGCACCATTTCTGAGAATACCTGGGCAACGGCTCCTGCAGAGGCAAAAAGGGCAATGCCTAAAATCAACCAATAGTGGACGCTTTGAGCAAATTGGTATGTCTGGGCAGGCTCAAAGATCCGTGCCCAATCTTGGTCATTTGGCAAACGGTAATTATCAGTGAGGCGATATAATAGCTCAGCCTGTAAGTTCCGCTTAACTCCAGATAGGAGAATCAGCCATCGTTTAATCCTTTCATTATTAGATCCAGCATCATTCGATCTGGTATTCCCTATCAATTTATCTAGAATTTCCTGGCTCTCTGTTGATAGTTGAATGCCCCAAAATGAATTTCGAGACTCTCGAACTACTACCGCCATTTTTCCAAATGCTGTATTCTTGAATTTAGCTTGATCAAAGCCTCTATCGACAAGGATTTTAAGCTCTTCTTTATTTGTAGGCGTTCTTCCTATACTCCCAGTGGGTCTCAAATGGATAGCACAGAGTGGAATGATAATACGAGGGTCTGCAACCTCTTTCCAGTCCTCTGAGTCCAGTAGCCTCGAGTGGATTTCTGCCAGTAATACTGAAAGTATTGCCGCAATCCGTCCTGCGATCACAGGCATCGCAGATGAGCCCGACTCCTCAAAGGGAAGCCACACCCATGACAGCGATTGTGCTTGTTCAGGGGTTTGAATAGAGTCATCAGTTTTTATAGCAGCAGACAAATCATAGGTCTTCAGGGCAGCCTCAATCCCGAAGCGTGGCAACAGGGTAGCTAGTCGCCAGGCTGCAGAGGTTTGCAGGGCTGGTTCTGGACGCCATAGCAAAGGTATCAATGCTTTAGCGGCTTCAGGAGTGGCAATTTTGTGCAGGGCAGCCACCGCCTCTAGATCATCGCTCTGGGCCAGCCTAGCCAGATCCGGTACAGCCACGTCACCCATGCGAATCAACGCCTCTGATATCGCTGGGGGATCTTGGCGATACTGGGTCGCCAGAACTTCAGCCGCCTGGGGCAAATTTGTCATCGATAGAGAAACTGCCGCTGCCTTAAAGACATCTCCAGCTTCTGTCTCTAGCCGCTGGCTCAGTAGCGCGAACACTTTCTGACCTTGGCTTTGGGGGCGCGAATCTGCCGCCACCGTGCCAAAGGCGCGGGCCACTGTATCATCGGTTGTTGCCCGATATAAATCTTGCATCATGTGAGTCACGATTTGGTCGGCAAGATCCTGCTCCACCGTCTGAGCATCCGCCAAACATTCAAAGGCTGTCAGGGCATCTTGCTCATACACCTGCTGAATTAGTTGGGTACTATTTTTAGCCATACCGCACCACAGCTTCACCACCTCTCGCCACGCCGTCGGGTCTTGTTGAAACCGTGTTACCAGGGCGTCATCCTCGCTGATGAGCGCTTTCGCCGCGAAGAACTCTTGCAGTGTTAGGTGTGCAAACCGATAGCACTCATCACCATCATCCATGACTACTTTCTGCAACAGCCCACTGCGGCTGACGATTTCTTCCAGGATGGAGTCTGCATCGTCGGTCTTGGGACTGAGAACCGGTAATGTTTGGTTGATCAGGCTTAGCACCGTAGTGTAGGGAATGTTGCGGCGATCTGGGTTGTTGGGGTCGAGCGTGTCTTGGATAGCCAGGGCCAGCTTACGGAGCACCGACCACTTATCCCGCATCGGATACTGATTGGGAATGTTGTGCTCTTGGTCCCGCTGTTCCAACAAAAAGCCAGTGGCTCTCTGATAAAATTTCGTGCGGGAGTAGGGCAGGATGAACCTGGCCTCGGTGTAGAGGCCGGCGATGATGGTCAGCAGTAGTGGGTTTTGGGCCAGGATTTTGATCTTGGGTCGATTTTGTAGCTCCTGCATGAGCTGTTCAACTGACTTCTCAGGGGGCATCCTGGCATCCCATGCCTGCAAGAACTGGCGTATTTGCCGATCGCTAAACTCATCCACCTCCAGCCGGTTGCGATTCAGCACCAGATCAAACTCGTGGTTATACACAGCGGTGCGGCAGGTCACTACCGCCGGGCAGGTGTACTTTCTCAGTACTTCATTGATTACTCTCACCACTTGCGGGCGCACCTGACTGCTGACCTCATCCAGCCCGTCCAGCAGCAGCAGCAGCTTGCCTTTTTGGAGTCCTTGGGCCACAAAATTTTTGGCGTTGGGAAAGTTGCTATCTTCCAGTACTTTCACCAGCCGTTTCACAAACCTGACTTCATCCAGGTCCGGGCCGGTCAGGGTGTTTAGCTCCAGCCGCACCGGAATCGGATTATCCGGCAAATCCAGCGCATCGTTGCCGTAGGTAAAGGCAATGTGCTTTAGCAGCACCGACTTTCCCGACCCCGGTGGCCCCGTCACCATCAGCCGCTTCAGCCCCTTTTGCTGGCTCAGCGCCTGATAAATGTCGGTTGCATCCGTTGGGTGGTTAGGGGCCTCTGACCACTCCTTCACCTTCAGCGGCACATACACCGCTGCCATCTCCAGCGGTGGCTCTATTTTGAACGGCGTATCCAAATGTTTCAGATGTTCTTTCAGATAATTACGGTACTTCTGCAGGGCCAAATTACGAAGTAACGGATTGCCTGAAACTCGTCGGTACAGCCAATTCCCAATAGCCTCCACTCCAGCGGAAACTCGATCCCTGATATAGGTCAGCAGGGCTCCTAACAAAAGCAAGATTCCACCGGTTAGCCAATTGAGAGGTAAAAACTCCTTGAGGTCACTCTTGAGCCGTTCTCTCTCTTCAGTGAACTTGGCTTCGTAGACGTCTAGAATTTCTAAGCGATCCCAGCCGAGGGAGTTGTCCTTGAACTCCTCATAAACAGAGTCATGGTACATCTGCTCCCCAGCATTGGCGTGATTGATGGCCCGCTCCTCGATCGATGACTGCAGCGCCTCTGGAGTTGCCCAAGACTCAGCTTGAGATGCCATGAAGCTGGCAGAGCCCAATAGTAAACTCGCCGTCAATGCCGCACTGAAAAGTCCCATCAGGCATGAACGTTGGCAGCACAGCAGCCAGCGTTGATGTAAGAAGCGGAGAGCACCTGGCATAGAGCTATCGGTCTTCAGTTACGGCTACCTGATTTATAGCCTTTCCCTATCGATTTAAAAAAGTTGGATAGGGGCTATTCCCATCGCTGCCTCCTGCTGACCTAAAACCCTGCCTGATTCAAGCTCCGTGATTGGAATCTTCGCTGAGTTTATCGAGAGCTGAGGAAGAAGAGCATTCTGGTGGTGTTCTAAACCTGTAGATTGCTAGGTCAGGGTATTATCCTGCGGGGCAACCCCAAGGACTCATTGCCAATCATCTACACGCACGGATTCACACCTTATTTTGAGACATACCCCGGTGTTCACGTACCAGAACCTTGGGCCATTATTGAGCGGCATGGGGCTCTCCTGGGATAATTATGCAGCAGCAGGAGAAAAATGCCAGCAGATGAGGCAGCGGAGCCGAAATCGCTCAAAGTTGGTGAACCCGTAACCAGAGCGCTTGATCAACTTTAGGCGAGTATTGATGCCTTCGACGACACCGCTTGTGGTGCGGTGTTCAAAGTACTGGAGGATTTCGCCAAACCATCGCTTCATCGTTGCCACAGCCTCGGGGTAGAGGGATTGCGCGGTTCCCATCCAGCCCAGGAAACCCGGCAGGGCTTGAGCCCAAGACTGAGCCTCAAATAGAGTCCTAAAGGCTTCTTTGGTCTGATGCATCAAGGCGAGTTTCGGCGAAACAGCTTTGACCTCAACGAGCTTGTCCTGCTGGGTCTTGGTGAGATGGGCTTCTGGCTTGAGGAGGGCATACTTACTGGATTTGAGCGCTGCTTTAGCCGCCTCAGGAGTGACGCCCTCGGCTAAAGCCTCGGGTGTCCGCCGGAGGGCGTTACGGGCTTGATTCAATTCCTGATTGACCAGACTCATGACATGGAAACGGTCGGCCACAATCTCGGCTTGAGGCATCAGGCGATGCACTAAGCCCCGGTAATTGCCGGAGAGATCCATGCTGACTTCTTCAATGTTTGAGAGCACTTCGGCACCCCAGGTGTTGAGCACGGCTTCAATCGCCGCATGAGTCCGCGCTGGAGCCATCCCAATCAGCCTGTGAGTATCGAGGTCACTCAAGACCACAGCAAAGTCCTTGTGACCTTTACGTAGCGCGATTTCGTCGATGCCCAACCGCCGCAATCCACTCAAGTCAATACAGACTTTTTTTCGCTGACATACTCCACCATGGACCAGACGATATCTTCGCTCAACCCGTGCTGTCGCGCCACATTAGCCGTATTACTATGAATCACCTCACTCACCACCACCTCGGCATACCGGTCCGTGTACACCCGACGCGCGCCGACAAACTCCAGCTCCTCGCTGAAGGGTTTACCGCAGGTCGAACACTTAAACTGGCGGCGATTCACCCGTAACCAGGTCTTCCGGTAATGGCTGATGGGTAGGTCACGCACCAGGTAGCCATGATTCTGATGGAGGTGGTGGCTCAAAGTCCCGCAGCGAGGACAGATTGCTGTGTCCCTGTGCGCTTCTACCTCCAGAATCAAGCCATCCTCGCTCTCCTGGTATGACTCCACATCAATGCCAGACAACCCCAAGAGTTCACTCAAGAGAGGTACCATAGCGATACGGTATAGCATCTACTACACCAGCATACTCATTCCTGCAGAGCCCGGCATGGTGACAGCGGTCCGCGCGAACTTGCCACTGAGTTACTTGCCCTTACCAAGATGAATGTCAATAATGCGGCTTTCTCAGACGGAGAGCCCATTACTTTGGCTTTTTCGAGGCGTGTGGGAGACATCTTGAAGGAAGTCGGGCCAGAAATGACCGTTCGCTCTGAATATTCTTTCTATATGTGATCAGTAAAGAAGATAGAGAAAATTACCAAGGCAGCCAACGACGAGTATTCTTCGAGGTTTGCCTGACTGATCCAACAATCTGGTCATTGACCTCATCTTGACTATCCCCGCCAATCGTGCCAATCTGCCGCTCCAATTCGTTAGCCGCCAAGCTCTCATTCACCATGTAGGCTTCTTGCGCTGCTTGAGGCAACGTCTCCCGACGCCCTTTCTTGCCGCCCGTTTCGCGATATAGCTCATTAACGGTGCAGTCGAACAGCTCTCGGGTTTCTTCAACAACAGAACGCTGAAACACATCCCCAGCACCACCGTTGTCCCGAATTGACTGGGTGAATCGCTTATTGACGATCGCTCCATCGACTCGTTTACGCTGCGGAGCTAGTACTTGGGAGTCGCCAATCAAGTCTAATTGGGAGGCCGTCTCTTCCTGGCTGCTGGCTTCGTTCTTCCACCAGTTCAAAAAACCCATCTGCTTCCTCACGCTCACGGGGGGCAAATTCAGACGAAAAGAGCTGTTCTAGACCCGTTCGGATCAGGTCGAGCGCATCTGGATAGGCCAGAAACGCATCCAGAATCTCATGCCGATACTCGTAGTCCCAACGATTAGTTGTGAAATTGAAGTTGTCTAGCACCAGCATGTAAGCGTCCAGGCAGCTTTCATAACTGGCTTGGGCGGTGAACTGCGCCAGCGCTCTAATCCAGGTTGCCTTGTAGCGGCGATCGCCAAAACGCTTTACGTCTTGAACGAACGTCACTTCTTGGGTAATGACGCCACTGGCATCGTTGAAAAGCTTCCAGGCTTTCCAAACTTTGTCTTTTAGCTCCAGTAGTTTCATGGCGCTGCCAGAATGCCTTGTATGTAGTATATCCCTGATCATCGAGCTGAGAAGCCCACATTACCGTTTTTTTAGTATTTCTGTTCTAGCTAACGCAAATACCAAGGAAAAGGCCTCTCCAGTCGAATCTAGCCTGACTAGAATGCTAGACAGCAAGGGTTTGCCACTCTCGAATTCATGCCAAAGCTTGACTGCTGCGATCGCTGCCGTTTCTACAGTCATACGCTCTACCTAGTATGTGCTAATCATCCTAAAGGCGTCGAGACGCCCACTTGCCCTGACTTTGTACCCGACTCATTGCGAAGTGAGGAAGAATCACTTGCTTTCTATGAACCGTGGCAACCAGAAGACGCTAGCTACTATGCCGATGAACTAATTCTTGACCCTATCCAGAGGTTGACTAACGCTCAACGATTAGAACTGCTCGATACCCATCCCTTGTTCACGGGAAGATGCCCAAAGTGTGAGAGCCCGATCCCTCAAACAGATCCACCCCGAATTCATTGGGATTGACCTCATTGCGGCTAGTGGGACGATTCAATTTGAAGCTCGAACGCCTTGAGACATCTTTGTTATGGTATCGACACCAGACCGAGGTCGATGAACAACAAATGAACCACCTCGCTCCAATTTACTGATTAACCGCTACTTTAGGGCCTACATATAAAAACGGTAGTGGAATTCTAGAGGTTCGTCCTTGCCGATGTACTTCAATATACTGCCTACTTGCCTTGCTGCCCGAATAGTAATGGGCTCTCCGCGATCGAACTGCGTGTTGTTCCAGTTCATTTTTGTTAAAGCTAAAATTTCCTGCGCTAAATTCTTCTGTGTATCCTCTGTACTCTCACAACGAAATTTGAGGGGACGTGGAACGTACATACCTGGATAGGTGGAAAAAAAGTCGATGCTACCGCGCGTGTAGAGAACTCCGGTTTGCTCATCCAGGCTCAGTAAGGTTCCCCTTAGGGGCGGATACTTACCATTCCGGAATAGACGTGTGCCTGAACGGTTATCAAAGCTAATAAATTCTGCTGTATCAATGCCGTGTTTGTCTAGCGCGTCTTGAAAACCATCGAACTCTTCTGGAATAAAGCGTGAGGTTTTGTGCAAAACGATGCGTGCGGGTAAGTTTCGATGCTCCCGTCGATATAGAGATAAAACATTAGCAAGTAATTCTGCTGCATCAGTGGCAGGAAGATAAGGCTGGCGGTCATCTTTTGTTACTTCTGCTTGTCCGCCTCTTAAAATGACCCCTTCTCCACGCTCATTAAAGATTTGAGCAGTACTGGTTAATAACTTTGAACGGTCTAAAGTCCTATAGAAACTAATCCCGACATAGCAAGTTGCTAAATCTTGCGCACTTCGAACTAAGCGCCATGGCGTCCCTAATGCCTTGTAATAAAGCGCCGTATAAAGATTCCAAGCACGTGTTGCCTCATCTTGAAGCGATTTATTTTTCCTTCGATTTGATTTTTTAGGCTTTTTGGCTAAGTTGATCGTTGAAGGTAGAACAACCTGAGTTGGTTTGCGCAAGGCCATTGCTTTTGCCTTAAATAAATCGTGAAAATCTAAGCTGATGGCTTTTGATTTTTCAAATCTTTGCGATTTTGTGGATGCTTGAGACGCATAATCTGCTTCATCTTCATCCATGCGCTCAAGCAAGGATTGCGGCAAAGCACAAATCAAAACATCTGGGCCTGTTTTTTCATCGATATATTTCAATTCTTCGATAAGCGCATCAACGGTTTCTTTAATTAATAAATTTCGATCTGTGTTCTCCAGAAGTTTATCGATCGCTTTGTTTGAGATGATGGCGTTTCTTCGTGAATTTACACTTATATTTGTTGGTAAACTTTCTATTTCTCCAAAGCCTGGAAATTCTGGAAAAAGATAAGGCTGTTTGCTTTTCTTAGCTTCTATACCTTGCTTGCACTTATCTAGCCAGGACTCTAATCCTTCTACTGTCTCTGATGATCCAACAACGCCTAGCTTTATCTCGCTCGGCGCTGAGGCGGTACCATAATCCAAAGGTTTGTGGTGCATCATACCAAAACGAATGTCGATATGCCGACCACCATTACCAAACTCTAGTTCTGGCTCCGATAGAAAGTCAATTTTCATTGTCTAATTGAAATAGTGGTAATTCATTCAGGTCATCGGATAATAAAGCAGACGACTCAGCGTCTTCGCTGCCAATCCACATTGCGTCATCGATGCCAACATTAATATTAAATTTTTCGAGCTTGCTGAAAGTTAAAAATGGATACGGCAATTGAAATAGTTCCCCCTGTGGTGATGTAGATAAATACTCAACCCACATTATTAGTTGACCAAACACTGCAGAATTCTTCTCAAGCCGCTTAATGCCTGATAAATGCTCTTGGTCGTACTTGTCTCTAGTACACCCATCTCTGGTAAAAAAATAAGTTGGTGTTATTTCTAAAAACCAGCTAGAGTCAATCCGTAAAAACTGCCCTATAAATGCAGAGTGGCGATAGTAAGCTATTTCTTCTGAATTTTTCTTTTTATAGGCAAGAAAAACATCGCGGTGCGTTTTCTTTGCAAGACTTTGATAATAATATGTATGGACAGATAAATTTGGTGTCGCTTTAAAGTAGTAACATTCTTTCTTTCGATCAAATAGCAAATCGCCCTTTACTTTTTCACGGAGCGTATTGTTCAGCAACCAGACAAATTGATGATGTCGCTCCCGCATACTCGAAAGTGACCATTCTTCTACGTCATGTTCCTCAACAGTCCCTGCATCACAAACTGTAGACCAAGGCTGATGACGGAGATTATGGAAACTCAAGATAAAATTACCGTCAAGAATCCATTCTCGCCCTAAGGTTTGCCCAATTTTTAAGAGATCCGTATAAGCCCTAGACTCATCCTCGGTCATTGTGTATCCGGTGTAGAGTTTCTCTCCAAATTGAGAGACTTTAAGGAGATTTGAGTAAAGCTCTTCTTTCTTAGGGCGAGGTGCTAAGTATAGGCCAGAGCCGCGCGGCACAGCGAGCTCAATTAAGGCATTTCGAACACGACCATCAAAACGATTGGCTTGCTTATCAAATAATGCTTTGCGCGTTTTCCTCCGTTCGGAATGCCTAAAGTGCTCTTTGACTGAAATCCAATAGGCTTCTCTTTCTGGCACGCGGACAATAATCAAAATTACAGGTGCATTACCCTGGAGCCAATACTCTAAGTCTCGTTGTCCACATTGGTATTCGAATTTAGAATCGTTTTCTGATAAAAGTTTTTTTGCTCTGTGGCTTTTCCCTGAACTTGAATTATTGAGTTTGTGACTTCTTCGGTTACATCATCGCGAATTTCAATAAACCCATCAATGCCTGCTTCTACACCCCCTGTTGGATACCAGAGAAAACCCATCTCAAGGACAATTTCTTCGATGACATTAATGCCTTTTTGACCAGTGATGTCTCGTTTCCCGATTTTCTTAGGCACGATTAATGCTGACGGCTCTCCTGACTTTGTGCTGATAAGGCAAACGGCTACCAATTTAAGGCGGGACAGCCTACAAGACAAGGGTTACAGCCTACAAGGGACTTAGCCGATTTGAACTCAATTTTGTCCCGTTTTATGTGGATAGCCGGCAAACTTATAGTGGGCAGCCAATAGGTTTCAGCCGTTTCCCACAAGGCATTTTGTAGCCTCTTACACCATTTCAACCTCAGACCCGGAAGAGCCATGCTGACAGATCTCTTTGGTTAGTGCAAACGAACCAAGTATAGCTGAACTATTTAATCGGTACCACTTACAGATACATTGGTGCGCAATCTTGCCCTAACTGTCCCGTTAAGAACCATAAATTAGACAGTTAGGACTGTCAGATCACTAACGACCAGAATTTTTCCGGCTCTTTGGACTAAACTATGCTGACTGCATTACTAAAAACCTCGAATCCCTTATGTAGAAATACTTGTAGGTCTTAGAAACTCAAACAGAGTCACGAATGCCGCAAAATCCTGCGCCGTAAGGATTCTAGCGATTTTCAGGGCTGTATTGCATACCCTAGCCGGAAGACCCGTTTTTCCTCTGCTACAGCGTTTCCCGCTCTAGTGAGGTGCGAATACGGGGCTGTAATCCTTGTCTGTCAGGATTGGGTGTACCTCATCAGCCTTGGAAGCGCTGTATAACTGGGCCAAGATGCTAGTCGTTCATGTCGCTCAACCCGATTACGTCCGCTTCACCCAAATAGTTGCGCAGCGGCAACTCCTCTCAATCGCTGAGCCACGAACTGATTGTCTATTTCAGAATCCCCTTCCCTAAAGAGCCTCAAGGGAGCAGTACGATGTCACAAGAAATAATTCATAACCGATGCTAAAACGGATAAGGATATTGCCGCGAAGCTAAAGCGTTGGTGAACAACCCCGGAACATTAAGAATTGTGAGTGGTCTACGATGGTAATGATGTCAGTATGAGCGAGAGTTTAGAGAGCACCCGGCATCGTTCCCTTAGTGAGGTCGAAGCGTTGACCGCAGTTGTGGATCAATAAGCCACGATGACAGTACCGGAATTTCTCGCTAAAGTGCCCCATCAAACTGCTTAAAATTACCTCAACTAGGTCACAAACTGAGAATTTGAGATCACCTTTAAGGCAATCCCTGCGATCGCATACAGAATGCAGTTCTGCTCAAACTTTTTTCGCGCCTGCACCATACCGACACCCCGGCGAGCTTTGATGGACTCGTACAGATAGGCCAGTGACAAGGCCATACAGACAATCTCAGCCACATCAAACGTGAACGATTGCCGCCAGGGTGTGGCAGGCCCTGAAATAAACAGCAATAGATACACCACCAGCAGTGCGCCCAGGGTGATTTTGAAGGTTGAATCACTCATCATAGTTCGACTCCCGATGATGTTTGGGCTTGAGGATTAACGACGGTTGCGATCGCCGCGCTTGATAGAGCGCCTTCAGATTCTCAGGCGATGGTCGTTGACGTAGTCGCCCCAGAGGGGCTAGACCGGCCCTTAAGGGCCATCGCGAGGCGGAAATTTCCCAGTTCTGCCGGTCGGCTTCAGTGAGGTTGCTTGGTCCCAGAATTGCAGGTGGAAAGGGTAAGGGATTACGGCGCAGATCCAAAATTTTGAGTTGGGGTAACTCTTCGAGTCAATCAGGGCAAGTTTCAATTTGGGTAAACGTTCACGTGAGGCGTAAAGGAATGTGAAATCCGGCCATGGTCATCCTCTGGTAATTTAAGGAACTATGGATGAGCAATATCTCAATCAGCCAGAGGGAATTCCTTTAGAAGACTGGGAGCGCACTCCAGTCAGCGTCAAGCAACTGGTTGGCCAGTTGAGTCAGCGCCTGGTGCAGTTAGAGCATCAATACCAGGACATGCAAGCGCAGATGCAGTTGCTGCAAGAGCAACTCAACCGGAACTCAACCAACTCATCGCAACCCCCGTCATCCGACCCGCCGCAGGTCGAGCCCCGTCGTCGTCGCCGCAACCGAGGTCGAGGCCGAGGCGGTCACCCCGGCCATCCCGGCCACCATCGCCGGTTGTTTGCGCCTGAGGCGTGTGAGACTATCAGCGATCATTATCCCGAGACCTGCGCCAACTGTGGTGCGGCCTTGAGCGGAGAAGACCCGAATCCCTATCGGCATCAAACCGTGGAGATGCCACCGGTCGTCCCTCAAGTGAAGGAATATCGCTTGCACCAACGGGTCTGTCCCCAGTGTGGTCATCGGACTCGTGCCAAATTGCCAACCGGTGTTTCTAGTCACGTTTATGGGCCTCGAGTCGTCGCTACGGTCGGTGTGCTCAGTAGTCTGTATCGCCCTCACAGCGCCTGGTGCAACAGGCCATGGCCGATTTATTCGGCCTCCCAATAGCCCTGGGCAGTGTCAATAATCTGCGCCAACAAGCCAGCGAGGCGGTGGCTGAACCGGTCGAGGTCGCCAAGACCTATGCTCGCCAACAACCGATTGTGGGCTCAGATGAAACCAGTTTTTCCCAAGGCAATGTGGATGGTCACAATCCTGAGGGACGTCAAGGTTGGCTCTGGGTGGTGGTGACGCCCTGGGTGAGCGTCTTTGAGGTGTTTCTCCATCACTCCCAACAGTCCGCCCAGGCCCTCTTAGGCGCAACGTTCGATGGCATTTTGATTTCAGATCGCCACAGCGCCTACACCTGGGTGGCCTTGGAGCGTCGGCAGCTCTGTTGGGCGCACTTGAAACGAGACTTCACCAAAATTGCCGAGCGCACAGGGGTGTCTCAAGGTTTAGGTGAGGCGCTGCTCGAGCAAGAACAGGCGTTATTTAAGCTCTGGTATCAGGTTCGAGATGGCACCTTAGCGCGTCCACAGTTTATCGAGGCGGTGAAGCCGATTCGCGAGCAGGTGAAGGCCCTGCTCACCGAAGGCGCTAGCTATGCCATCGGCCCTAAAGAGAAGACGCCGTTGGCGAAAACGGTGCGCACCTGTCAACGCTTATTAACGGTGGAACCGGCCCTCTGGCTCTTTATCACAGTGGAGGGGGTGGAACCGACTAATAATGATTCTGAGCGAGCGTTGCGACCAGCGGTCATCTGGAGAGGCATTAGTTTTGGCTCCCAGACGAAGGCCGGCAGTACCTTTGTGGCTCGAATGCTGACGGTGATAGCAACACTACGTTCTCAAAATCGCAGTATCCTCGAGTACATGACTGAGGCCTGTCGGGCAGCCCGTGAGGGGAAACCGGCTCCTTCATTATTGCCGCAAACTCCTAATACACAAGAGCGGGACTCACTTGCGGCTTAATACCCACTGGTCGATTACCAATTTGGTTATTCTCAAGGTCTAATTTTTCTAGCTCAATGAGCTGGCCGATGCACTCGGGTATCGTCGTGATTTGATTGCTATCGAGCCTAAGCTGAGTGAGATTGGCGATCTGGCCGAGGCTCTCGGGAATCTCAGATAAGTTAACGGCGATCGCGTTGAGTTTTGTGAGTGATTTGAGTTGAAAAATAATCTCTGGCAACTGTCCTAACGGGTTACCGCTTAGATTCAGCACTTTCAAATGCTCTAAAGCAGCCAATTCGGACGGTAAATTACTCAGGGCATTGGTTGTCAATTTTGGGGTAGGTTGCCCATCTGGAAATTCCCAAATACAAACGCTCAGGCGTTGGCGTAGCCGCTCCAAAGGAGCATCGCCAATGACATTCTCCAATTGGGGCGGCAGGCTGAAGAGCAAACCGTCGCTCAATAGGACTGTGGCAGGTGATTGATGGCTGTCGTTCGGTTGGGATTTTAGAAAACGACAAAATGGCAAGAGTTTGCGAAGTGGTAGGCCCACAGGCATGAAGATAACATGAATAGCAGTGAGTTGGCTGTGCCCAGAAAGTCAGTCATCATCGTTGGGTTCATCCAAATGCTCTGAGGCTTCCCGATAAAGATTGAAAATGTGCTTGTCTTTCAAGCAATAGTAAACATTGCGTCCTCGTTTGCGGTAGCTGACTAGCCGCATGGTGCGTAGCACTCGTAATTGATGGGAAACAGCGGATTCAGTCATCTCAACCGCCTCAGCCAGTTCGCCTACCCGCAATTCCCGAGAGGCGAGTGCTGACAGAATACGCCAGCGATTCGGATCGCCCAGCACGCCAAAAAACTCGGCCATCCGCTGGGCCTTCTCAACACTCAGGATCCCACTGACGGGAGCATCGGCCCCGATCGCCTGCATCGCTTTTTCTTCAGAGTCCGACATCAATCAGCCGATATCCAGCAGCAACAGCAGCACCTTTAGCGATCGCTCAACAACCCCAGCCAAAGCTAAAGATTTTATAGCTTTAATACCTGAACAAGCATTCAAGTGTTATGGTGATACCTGAACAAGTGTTCAAGTGTTTGTGTCATTCTATCGGTTTAGGATATTGCCATGACGACTGTTACTCAAATGAAATGTGCCTGTGACTCTTGCCTGTGCATTGTGGACACCAGCAAGGCGGTTGAAAAAGAGGGTCACTACTATTGCAGCGAGGCCTGTGCGAATGGCCATCCTGAAGGATCGGGGTGTGGTCATACGGGCTGTACGTGTCACAGCTAAGTTTTTGGCAGGCAGCAGCGGTTGTGCTGGCTGTATAGGCTGCTTACGCGATCGCACGCCAGGATTGCGACAGGACTGTTCCGGCAGAACGGGCAAAAACGACGGTGAGCAGCAGACCCACTAACAAATCCGGTATGGGAGACTGGGTGAGCAACACCAGTCCCGCAGCGACCAAAACGGATGTGTTGGCAATGATGTCATTGCGGGAGCAGAGCCAAACAGAAGACATGTTCAAGTTGTCCTGGCGATGGCGGGTGAGCAGCAACAGGCAGATCAGGTTAGCCACCAGCGCCAGCAAGCCCACGAAGCCCATGATTTCTGCTGTGGGTGCAGCCTCGGTCACAAACTGGTAAACGGCACGGGCGAAGACCGCGATCGCAAATCCAAACATAATCACACCCTTCAGCAAAGCCGCCCCAGCCTGAGCCTTAACGCTGCGGTGAATCACATAGAGGCTGGTGCCATAGACCAAAGCGTCTCCCAACATATCCAGGGAATCCCCTGTGAGGGAAAGGGAATCGGCTCGCAGCCCCGCCCCAAACTCGACGACAAACATCGCGAGATTAATCCCCAACACCGCCCAAAGCACCCGAGCCTGACGCTTTTTGAGTTGAGTCAGGGCTTCGGCCTTGTGCTGACAACAGTGATCGGCCATTGCTTTCACCCAAACATTCAAATGAACGTTTGAATAAAGGATAAAACATTATGACGTCCATTTGAATGTTTTCAGGAAATCCAGCGAGGTTCGGTTACAGTGATGGGAGATTGGCGCTTCAGGATTGATACTTGTCTTTAGGGAAGAGAGCAAGGGGGTTGCAGCGCGGCGTGAATTCTCAAGAGCACGAGGTTATGATCCGTAGGGGCGTCACATTCTGCCTAAGTGCCCAGCCTGAGAAGTCATCAAATCCCATTGAAGGCCTTATGATATGGGTGTTTTGATGGGTTTGAAAGCCTATCGCATTAGGTAGAACGATTCTTTCTAATTAGTTGTTAGCAGTCTAGATGCGGTAACCTGCAACAAGCGTTAAGGCATTGTTACTTTTCTGAGAGTAATGTCTACATTCCAAGATATTGTGTCTTTAGTTTCTCAGTAGTTCCCTTTACTGCTGCATGAAAGATGTTGTTTCCAGCATGACTTCATTTATATCTCAAACAGTTTATTGATTTACAAATTCAGTTAATCACCGATGAATGATCCACAGAATCACTTTGACTGGGAAAGATTTATAGGATTACTTTTAGCTATTGGTGTCGTTATAGTCTTTGTATTTTTTTTATTTCTCCCCCCAGACATAAACCAGCTCACGTTACCTATCATTAGATTTTTAGCTGCTCTTGCAGCCGGGCTTTCAGCATACTTGTTTGCAGGCAGCTTAGATTTTGTGGGTTCACTTTCTAATCGAATACAAGTTAAGGCAGCGGGGGCATTTGCTGCATTTATAGCTGTTTTCTTCCTTTTCAGCCATGGTCTTCCCCAAAATCCAGTTGTCTCTGACCCTCAAGCTCCACCTACGTCTATCCCAGAGGATCAAACACTTTCTGATTTCTCTACTTTGGAAAGTCTTCTAAGTTCCGGTAATTGGAGAGAATCAGATCGAGAAACTGGTAAAGTAATGCTTGATATTATGGGAAGGGCTCAGCAAGGAACGATAGAACCTGGTAACATATCAAGCTTTCCCTGTGAGGAATTACGAGAAATTGACTCGCTTTGGGTCAAGTATAGCAACGGGAAATTTGGTTTCAGTGTTCAAGAGGAAATATGGGCAGGCTTAGGAAGTCCAACGGTAGTAATTCCAGGTAAGATTTCAGAACTCAATACATTCATGACATTTGTTGGTTGGGGATTTGCTGATAGCATTTTCAGCTATGAGGATTTCGATTTTGATATTGAACAAGCTCCAAAAGGGCATCTTCCAGCGTGGCTTCACGATGTTTATTGTTTTGGTGAAAGTGAGAAGTGCTTCTGGGAAGTAATTGTAGCTCCTCTAGTTCGTACAGAAATTTGTATTTCTGGTACATAGGTTTCTATAAGTTAAGTCAGTGTAATTAAGCTTGCTTTAGATTAGGCTGAAGTATAACACCTGGCATTGACAAGTCTTTGCAGGTCTCTCAAGTCGCTGATTGATTGGTCATTCTTCAAACCTCTTATGTTCTGGAGGTTGCAGCATACTTTCTGCCGAGATGTTTGCATGGCATGCGTGAGTGGCTAACAACTCAGTGCGATTGCCGATCTTGTAGAATACGTTCCCTACTATAACTTATACTACCCCACCGATAGATTTTGGGAAATGCACTGTGCTCATAAATTATTTAAAGCAAGCGGTCGCCGCTAACAACGCCCATGCACGCCGACCGTCGAAAAGCTATCTATTGGATTCAAAATTAATTTGCGGCGGGTGATGGGCACCGTTAGGCCGCAAGGTTATCTTTGGAGGCGTTCATCAATCTCATCTGTTGGAATTCAGCTGAAAACTAACTATAGAGCACTAATTTCCAGATGTCGTTGCAAGTTAAACTAGAGGTAGATAAGCAGCGTTCTCACTAATGCCTACAGTTCTTCAGGTTGGTCCCTACAGTTTCATCTTTTTCAGCTCTGATAGAGGCGAACCTGCTCACATCCACGTGAAGCGTGATCGGCAGCTAGCTAAATTTTGGCTTGATTCTGTTTCTTTAGGAAAGAATCGAGGGTTTAAGGACCACGAATTGAACGATATTTCTCGGCTGGTGGAGGAACACGAACAAATACTGTTGGAGGCTTGGCATGACTACTTTGACGCTTGAAACAGAACCCCTTGCATTACAAGTCAGCGTGACCGATAAAAATTTAATAGTGGACTTGGTCGATGGACGCAGTTTAATAGTTCCCTTATCTTGGTATCCTCGCTTATTGCAAGCATCTCAAAAGGAACGGCAAAACTGGCAACTCTTAGGAGACGGTTATGCAATTGAGTGGGTTGATTTAGACGAACATATTGGTATTGAAGGTTTGCTAGCTGGTAGAAAAAGTGGTGAAAGCAATAATTCTTTTGAACGTTGGCTGGCGACACGAGGCACTTCTTCACAGAATGAGCAGGCTAAAAATTCAAATGTAGCGGACAGTTAAGAGCCTTTGGCGTTGAGTTTAAGGTGATCTGCCGCCGCTAATTTGAGCCGTTACAGACCTTCCCAATCCCTAAAATCCCTAATCCACCAACTGCTTCAGCGAATAACTGAGAATTTCGGATACCCGCCGATCGCGCAGTGAATAGTAGGCCAGCTTGCCATCATTGCGATATTTGAGAATCTTCAAGTCCCGCAGTTTGCGTAGGTGATGGGAGGCGGTCGCGACTTTAACGTCTAGCAGGGTGGCGATATCGCAGACGCAGAGTTCCTGGTCATGGCTCAGGGCATAGAGAATTTTCAGTCGAGAGCGGTCAGCTAAGGCTCCAAAGATGATTTGGGCTATTTCCAGGGTGTCATCACTGGGCAGCGTGTTTTGGACATGGTGAACTAACTCGGTGTTGAAGCACCGAATCTGGCAAATGTCCTTGGGCTTGGAGTTGCTCACGAGTGGATCAGGGATTGTATGGGCTCATTATGGCCTATGGGCTGTGGTTCAGGGTGGGTGGATGGTTAGGCGAACGATAGGGTGGCTTTGGTCAGGGCAGGTACGATGCGATGGCCGAAGGCCGGTCCTTTGGACCATCGCAGGCTAGTTTCCCTCCAAACAAGTTTCGGGCTACCGGGCCGATGTGCAACGCCGCCCACGGTCCCATCAAAAACAGTTCGCAGCCCGGCCAGCGCAGGTGTTCATCCAAAACGGGCAAGCCGTTGATAGTTGCGATGGGATATTGCGCTAACACGTCCGTCAATAAGGGATGAGATCGGATATCCAGGGTCGTTCCCGTGGCGAGCCAGATGCGGTGAATCGGTTGATGGGTGATGCAATCATGCACCGAGTGGTGTCGCAGCACACCTTCCAGGCGTCCCCTTGCCACTGGGCATCCGCGACCTGACAGTGCTCGTAAAAGGTGATGTGCCCTTGCCGCTGGAGTTGCCGCAGGCGCGTCATCATCGCGGGCGTGAGCGAGCCGCCATTGCGGGCTTGCTGTACCATCTGCCAGCGGGCCTGCATATCCGCTTCCTCGTGGAAACCTTTCAGATACTTCGGCCCCAGCCACCCCGGTTCGGCATCGAACAGCTTTTCCTGAAACGTGCGTCGCGCCATCATCACCACTTTCGCGCCGCGCTTCACAGCCCCGACCGCCAGGTGCCCGCTGGTCAAGCCACTGCCCACAATGAGCACCGTTTCACCTTTGAGTGAATTCAAGGCAGGCAGCCGGATTTGGTTGGCATGGCACAACCTTTCCGGCGGATAGGTGGCACTGATTTGCTTGCCCCAATCGGGTAGGTAGGGCTGCCCACCTCCCATGGCTAGCACGACCCGCCGCGCCAGCACCGTATTCCCTGTCGATAAAGTCAACCGAAATCGGAAAGGTCTTTTCTGCAAGGTCTCCAATCGTGTAACTGCTGCGGTCACCACATGATTTTGCAACTGCCAACGCTGCACCACCGTGTCGCAGAACTCTTGAAACAGGCGCGTGCCGGGACGGTCGTAGGGCGGGTGCAGTTTGTCATAGCGCCCTTCGGCAAAGGTGCGCAGAGCGTGGGCATTGGGGTCCGGATGATGGACGGCGGGCGATGGTCGAAGACCGGTCCTTTGGACCATCGCAGTTCGGCAATTTCTTGTGCCGCAAACTGTTGCTGCCACTGGGTCATCCAGGCACCACTGGGGTCAAATACCTGGATGCGATCGCACAGTTTCGCCTTCTTTTGCAACACATGGGTGACCAGGGTGAGGGCCTGCGGTCCGGCCCAATGACGGCAATATCGGTCTGCGACTGAGCCATAACGGTTGACTGAGGTTGCTCAAATAGGATGCAAGCAATATGATAATGATTATCGTTACCACGTTGCAAGCCTATGATCACCGTCGTCGCTGGCCCCTGTGGCGCAGGCAAAACGACCTGGATTCTGCAGGAACTGGCTCAGATGCCGACGCCTGCGGTTTACGTCACGCCGGGAGTTGGTACGGTGCCCATTGATGCGACTCGCGTGACGGCGCGGTTTCCCAAAGTCGAAATCTTCCATCGCCAGCCTGAAACGGAACTGCTGCAACGCCTATCAGCTGGGATACCCGTCTATTTTGAGTTGGGCTTTCAGCTAGAAACGGATATCCCATTGTTGGAAAATCGACCTCACCGCCGGGTGGCGCTGGTGGCTCAGGAGAATCGCGATGCGGGCTGGCAACTGTGGGCCAATGCGGTGATTCAGGGCAATCAATCGACCCTTGACCTGCAAGCGGCTCAGATGTGGCGGGCACCGTTGAGCGGTCAGGTGTTCGACCCGCCCAGCCTGGATACCTTCTGGCAGGAGTTGACCCAGGGTGCCTATGGCGAGGTGCATCGGGCCAAAGGCATTTTTGAGCTGGCCGATGGTCAAGCGTTCCATTTTGATTTTGTGAACAGCCTGCCCGGTAGCGCCTACACCGAACTCAATCTACCCCGCTGGGTACAGGGGCGTCCCAATCGATTCAGTGGCATTGAGGTCGTGGGGCAGGGGCTGGATGAAGGGGCAATCGCCACCACCCTGAAGGACTGCTATTTATCCGACTCGCTCCTGGCCTCCTATCAGGCATCCCTGCAAGATTCTCACTCTCTGGAGGTGGCATGAATATCGCCGTTCTGTCCTGCATCCACGGCAACCTGGAAGCGTTGGAAGCCGTCCTGCGGGAGATTGACCAGCAGGACGTTGACCAGATCTACTGTCTGGGCGATCTAGTGGGTTATGGCCCTTACCCTAACGAAGTCGTCGCCCGCATTCGCGCACTCAACATTCCCACCTGTCAGGGCTGTTGGGATGAAGACATCGTTGACGGGCTAAATGCCTGCGACTGTAGCTATCCTTCCCTGCTGGCCGAAACCCGAGGTCACCGAGCCCACGAGTGGACGAATCGCGAAGTCACCCTCGAAACCCGCACCTATTTGGCCAGTCTGCCCCTGATCCTGCAGCAGGAGAATCTGTGCTTCGTCCACGGCAGTCCCCACAGCCAGCACGAATATTTGCTGCCCGACACCAGTGCTTTCGTAGCTCTAGAACGAGTCCTCTTCACTGGAGCTGATACCCTCTTCTGCGGTCACACCCACATTCCCTACGTGCGTCATCTGGAAAACAGTCACCTCACCCTCAAAGTTGCTTCCCCATCTACCCAGTCACCCACCTACTCTTCTAACACTCCATCCTCTCTCAAGCACATCATCAACGCCGGTTCCGTCGGAGAACCCCGCCATGGACGCCCCAACGCCACCTACGTCATCTACAACACGGATGCCCAACAGGTAAAACTCCGCGAAGTCGAATACGACTTCACCAAAACTTGTGCCGCTATTCTCGAAAAAGGACTCCCTGCTATCTTCGCCTGGCGACTTTCAAAGGGGTTGGAATACGCCGAAAAAGCCGATGATCCAACTCACGTGTGTGAACGATAGCGATGACTCACTGGGCCATTCTCTCCGGCATCAACGGCAACCTCCCCGCCTACGAAGCGGTGCTCGTTGACCTCAAACGGCTGCGCTGTGAGGTCGAAGCGCTTTATATTCTGGGCGATCTCGTCGGCCCTCATTCACAATGTGAAGCGTTGGTGCAACGGGTGCGTCAGCCCCGCAAGCATGAACTCACGCCGCAGGTCTGTATCGGCTGGTGGGAGGAGCAGTGTTTCAACTTGCACGGTATGGGCAATGATCCGGAGGCAACCGAGTTGTTGAAGCAGACTGGCACAGATGGGGTTGAACGCCTCTGGAAATCGGTGTCGCGGCAAACGGTGCAGTGGCTTAAGTCGCTGGATTTTGGCTTCTTTGAGCTGGATTGCCTGCTGATTCACGGCAGTACGGTGGGGTGCCATGACCGGCTGACGCCGGAAACGCCGCCGATGCAACTGCTGGATCGACTGCTGCGGGCAGACGCCAAAACACTATTTTGTGGGCGATCTGGGTTAACGTTTCACCTGCAAATTCCAGAAGGGGCCGTGACCTCCACCGTGGCTACTCTAGATGCCCCAGCTCAGACAATGACTCAGACAGTACGCGATCGCCAGGTTGTTGGAGTTGGCAGTGTCGGCAAAGAACCGGGGAAGGCCACTTACACCCTGTACAGCCCATATACCAATGCAGTGAGTTTCAGAACGGTCCGCTATGGCGCCCAGGGTAAGGGATTTGGTTGGCAATTGACAGACAAGAAGTGAACCTCTAGCATGTTAAACGCATTAGAATAATAATCATTCTCAAAAAAACAAGTCAGTTCTTTCATGCATTTCAGGAGAACGCCCATGCCCCAGCTCTTCCCCTCTCGAACCGCTCTGTTGCTGGCAACCTCTGCGGCGATCACCCTTGGCCTGGGTAGTTGTGCCACCACCTCGCCTACCAGTGAGACGGAGTCTCCCGAATCTGAGGTGGCTGCCACTCCAGAAGATTCGTTGCAGGTGGTGACGACCATTCTGCCCATCACGCAGTTCACTACAGCGGTGGCGGGCGATCGCGCTGAGGTGGTGCAACTGCTTCCCACCAATGTGGGTCCCCACGAGTATCAGGCCAAACCCGGCGACGCCCAGGCGATCGCCAATGCCGACGTGCTGGTGAAAAATGGTCTGGAGATGGAATTCTTCCTGGATGACATGGTCGAGAACGCGGGAAATGCCGACCTGGTGGTCATCGACTCCAGCGAAGGCATTGCAACCCTGGCCAGTGCGGGTGACCACGGTCACGACCATGCCAAGGAAGACGGCCATGATCACGCTGAGGGTGAAGCCCACGATCATGCTGAAGGCGAAGCCCATGCCGAAGGCGAGGAGCATGATCACGCTGGCCACGGTCACGCCCATGGTGAATTTGATCCTCATGTTTGGCTAGATCCCAAACGGGCGATCGAGCAGGTAGAAAACATTCGGGATGGACTGATTGCGGCTGATCCAGGCGGCGAAGCCGAATATACCGCTAACGCTGAAGCCTTCATCGCCGAGTTAGAGACTCTGGACACTGAAATTACTGAAAAGCTGGCTCCCTTTGCGGGACAGACCTTTGTGGTGTTCCACGACTTTGCCGCTTATTTTGCCGACAGTTATGGACTGCAAACCGAGACGCTGGTGGGTATTCCCGAAGAGAATCCGTCTCCTGAAGACGTGAAGCGAGTGATGGAAACGGTGCAGGCGGAAGGTCTGAAGACGATCCTAACGGAACCGCAGGCAGGACAGGAGTCTTTTGATGCGATCGCTAACGACCTCAACATCAAAGTCAGCGTATTCGACCCCCTTGAAACCGGGCCTGCCGACGCGATTCAGCCTGACTACTACCTGAACACCATGCGCCAGAACGCCGATAATCTCGCGGCGTCCTTTGAGGCCTCTAATCAGGCGTGGCTAACGCTCTGGGTGCCCCAACCGGCGGCAGTTGTGCCCCAGCGGGTGGGTCTGCGGTTTTGATGCCAGTTCAGTTCTGAGCAAGGAGCATGACTTGAGCGATCCGGTTTTAGTTATTGAGGGGTTAACGGTTTACCGTGAAACTCACCGGGCTGTGGAGGATGTGTCTTTTGCGGTGCAACCCGGAACAGACACTGCCATCATCGGCCCCAACGGAGCCGGAAAAAGCACCCTGATTCAGGCGGTGCTGGGCATTTTGCCGCGCCAATCGGGGGACGTATTTGTGCTGGGGCATCCTCTATCTGCCAGGGGCTACTTACCGACAGCGGTGCGGCAACGCATTGCTTATTTGCCGCAAAACTTTTTGTTCGATCGTCGCATTCCCATCACCGCGTCTGAGCTGGTAGGGCTGGGCTGGGATCGGGTGGGACCACAATTCCCTTGGGTAGGCGGGCGAGCTCGTCGTCATGCGGTGCGAGCAGCGTTGTCGCAGGTGGAGGCCTGGCATCTGCGCGATCAACTGGTTAGTAGTCTATCGGGAGGAGAAACCAAACGGGTGCTGCTGGCCTATTGTCTGGTGCGTCCCCGCTCCCTGCTGATTTTGGATGAAGCTCCAGCAGGGTTGGATGCCCGCAGTGAATCTGATTTTTATCAGTTGCTCTATCAACTGAAGCAGGAACAGGGGTGGGCGATTTTGCAGATTTCCCATGATCTGGATATGGTGCGTCGCAATTGCGATCGCGTCCTTTGCCTCAACCGCACCTTGCTTTGCCAAGGGGTTCCTGGTCACGCCCTCTCGCCGGAAAACCTGTCGCTGGCCTATGGTTCCGAGTTTGTTCGTTATCACCATCGTTGTTAGGGGAATTGGGGAATGGGGAATGGGGAATGGGGAATGGGGAATGGGGTTATTGATTTTTATGGAGGGCGCGTATGCCTACCGAACTCACCCGCGTTATCGAACTCTTTCAACTGTCCTTCATGCAACGGGCGCTGATGGGCGGCGTTTTGAGCGGACTCATGGGCGGCTTGCTGGGCAGCTTTACTATTCTCCGGCAGCTTTCTTTCTTCAGCGAGGCACTGGGAGAGTCAGCGCTGCTTGGCATCGGCATTGGGGTGTTGTTGGACTTCAATCCCTCCTGGTCGCTGTTGCCCTTTGCGGTGCTGTTTGCCCTGGGGGTGGCCTACTTTCTAGAACACACTCACCTCTGGAGTGATGCCTTATTGCAAATCGTTTGTTCATCGTCCCTGGCGCTAGGCATTATTCTGCTTAGTTTTCGGGACGAGTATCAGGGGGGCATCGCCGATCTGTTGTTTGGCGATATTCTGGCCGTGCAAACCGCTGATCTGATCTTCAGCACCCTGCTGTTGGCAGTATGTGCGGCGTTCATTGGCTTGACGCTGCGATCGCAAATTCTCCTCACCCTGAATGAACCGATGGCGATTGCCCGTGGCGTGTCTGTCTCCGCCCAGCGCACCGCCTTCATTGTGCTGCTGGCTCTGGTTGTTGGCATCTCCATCAAGGCGATCGGCGTCTTACTCATCAGCGCCTTTGTGGTGATTCCCGCCTGCGCCGCCCGCCTCCTCAGCCGCAAATTTTCTCACTACATCCTCATCTCTGCTGGTCTAGGGGCCTTAAGTGCGGTCATCGGCATGATGGTGTCTGCCCTATTCGATTTACCCTCCGGTCCCAGCATTGTCACCGTTCAACTGGCCATTTTTCTGCTGACCATTCTGATCTCCAAAGCCCGCGTTCTGGCTTCCTGAACCATGCCCCAAATTCTTGATGCCCTGCCAACCCAACAGCCAAACAGAATCCTGTGCAGCTATCACAATCCGTCAGCTGACGTACAAATTGCTCAGATTTCCAACATTCCCCATTGGTATTTCGACCGCGTTATCTTTCCTGGCGATTCGCTCCTCTTCGAGGCTGTTGCAGAGGCAACCCTGGAAATCTATAGCGGTGATTGGCATCACGACACGACTGGCCGATCATATTCCTTGCGATCGCTTGCAGATGGCAACACCGATTTCATCCACTGTTTTGAGGTCGATGAAATGACTGCTTCATTATCAGAACTGATGCCCAAACGGGGAATGCCAGTGACCCTGATTACCGGATTTTTGGGGAGCGGCAAGACCACGCTGCTGAACCACATTTTGACTAACCGCCAAGAGTTGAAGGTAGCGGTGCTGGTGAATGAATTTGGTGACATCAACATCGATAGCCAGCTGTTGGCGTCGGTGGAAGAAAACATGGTGGAGCTGAGCAACGGCTGCATCTGCTGCACGATTAACGACAGCCTGGTGGATGCGGTGTATGCCGTGCTGGAACGGGAAGAGCGGATGGACTATCTGGTGGTAGAAACCACGGGACTGGCCGACCCGCTACCCATCATGGTGACGTTTCTGAGTACGGAGCTGAAAGCCTTCACTCACCTGGATTCTGTCATTACTGTGGTAGATGCGGAAGCCTTTACAGAAGATCACTTCAGCAGTGATGCGGCACTCAGTCAGTTAATCTACGGCGACATTATCTTGCTGAACAAGGCCGATTTAGTACCAGAGTCTAAGCTAACCCAGTTAGAAGCCTACATTCACAGCATCAAAGAGCAGGCACGATTCCTGCGGTGTTCGCTGACGGCAGAAGCCGATGGGCTGCCCCTTTCTGCCTTGCTAGATGTGGGTTTGGCAGAGCCCCCGGTGTTGAGTCTGGACGTAGAGGAATGTCAGACATTCAACAGCACATCCCCCCACCTTACTCAGGATGGCTTTGTCTCGGTGCCGTTTAAGAGCGATCGCCCCTTCAACCTGACTAGGTTCGAGCATTTCTTGATGGCCCAGATGCCCGTCGATGTGTTCCGGGCCAAAGGCATTCTCTGGTTCGAGGGCGAGGAAGAGCGTTTTATCTTTCAGCTCAGCGGCAAACGGTGCAGCATTACCCCCGAACCCTGGACCACCCCACCCCAAAATCAACTCGTGTTCATTGGTCGTCAGTTGAACCTCCTGCAACTGCACCAACACCTCACCAATTGTTTGGCCGGTAGTCGAGTCTCCCTACTGTCCTAGCGAGAAGTGGCCAAACCCCGCTTGGGTTCCCTCTGGCATTGCCGGAATTACCCAGTGTCCGTGCCCCAAAGGCGTGTCCCACCCACGGGGGGAGTGCAAGCTTCCCCTTTTCTACCGTAGTTAGGACTGATTTATGACCTTATCGATTTCTCGTGACGATATTCGTTCAGGAACACTCAAAACCAAAGCTGAGCCCCCCGTCTCCGATCAGGAGATGGAGCAGGCCGTCCGTACCCTGCTGCTAGGTTTGGGTGAAGACCCCGATCGCGAAGGGCTGATCGACACCCCCAAGCGGGTCGTCAAAGCCCTGAAATTTCTCACCTCGGGCTATCACCAATCCCTGGGTGACCTGCTCAACGGCGCTGTCTTCCACGAAAACACCAACGAAATGGTGCTGGTGCGCGACATCGACCTGTTCAGTTCCTGCGAACATCACATCTTGCCGATTCTGGGTCGCGCCCATGTGGCCTATATTCCCAACGGCAAGGTGATCGGCCTCTCCAAAATTGCCCGCATCTGCGAAATGTATGCCCGGCGTCTGCAAGTCCAGGAACGGCTCACCGCCCAGATTGCTGATGCCCTGGAAGGTTTGCTAAAACCCCAGGGCGTTGCCGTCGTCGTCGAAGCGAGCCACATGTGCATGGTCATGCGCGGCGTCCAAAAGCCCGGCTCCTGGACCACCACCAGCGCCATGCGCGGCGTCTTCGCCGCAGACCCCAAAACCCGCCAGGAGTTCATGAGTTTAATTCGTCATAGTCCGAGTTTCCATTAGGGGAAAAAGGTCGGAGTGATGGAGTGATGGGGTGATGGAATAACTCCCCAACTCCCTTACTCCCTTACTCCCCGACTCCCCACCCATCCACCCATCCACCCTCACTCTTCCCATGCTAAAAACCTCCGACACCCACGACACCCGCCTCCCCGTCACCATCATCACGGGCTTTCTCGGCAGTGGCAAAACTACGCTGCTGAATCACATCCTCCAAAACTTCGATGCCTTTCGCGTTGCGGTGCTAGTGAATGAATTTGGTGACATCAATATCGACAGTCAGTTTCTGGTCACCGTGGAGCAGGACATGGTGGAGCTGACCAACGGCTGCATCTGCTGCACCATCAACGATGACCTGATGCAAGCGGTATATCGAGTGCTGGAGAAACGGGACAGAATTGACTACCTTGTAGTCGAAACCACTGGCGTTGCCGACCCCCTACCCATTACCCTCACCTTCCTCGGCACCGAGCTGCGGGACATGACTCGACTCGACTCCATCCTGACGGTAATTGACGCCGAAACCTTTGAACCCGACTTATTCAACAGCCAGGCGGCGATGAGTCAGGTGGCCTATGGCGATATTCTGCTGCTGAATAAAACCGACTTGGTCTCACCAGATCGTCTTGAGGCGGTGGAATCAGGGATTCGCACCTTCCGAGAAGATGTCAAGATTCTCCACGCTCAGCATGGCCGGGTACCCCTGCCGCTGATCATCGATGTGAAGGTGGGCGATCGCGGTCTGTATCAAGCCGTGGCCCAAGCTGATGCCGAGAAAGCGGCCCATGATCATGACCATCACTCCGAACACGAGGCTCACGACCACGGGCATCACGGGCATCATCACGACCACGATCATCCCCACGAACATCATCACCATCACTCCGACCACCTGGATAACGATGGCTTTGTCTCGATGGCGTTCCGCTCCGATCAGCCCTTTGCCCTCAAGAAGTTTCAGCAGTTCCTTGACTATCACTTGCCACCAGAACTGTTCCGCATGAAGGGGATTCTCTGGTTCAAAGAAAGCCCTGCCCGTCACTTTTTCCAGCTCACGGGTAAGCGGTTTCAGCTTGAAGACTCGGAATGGCCAGGATCACCCGGCACTCAACTCGTCTGCATTGGCCGAAATTTGGATCTCAAGGTGATGGAAGAAAAGTTGATGAACTGTGTTGCAGATGAGGATTAGGTTTTAGGTTCTGGGTTTCAGGTTTCAGGTTTTGGCTGGTATCAAGAAACCCGTTGCGGCATCTAGCACCCGATCCCCATCTACCCGCCCACCCATCCACTCGCCCACCTATTTCCCATGTTCCTCACTTTCTACAACAGCCTCACCAAACGCAAACAACCCTTTACCCCCAGCCATCCAGGACGGGTAACTCTGTATTGCTGTGGGGTGACGGTTTATGACGATTGCCACCTGGGCCATGCCCGGTCATACCTGGGGTGGGATGTGCTGCGGCGATACCTGCGCTGGCGGGGGTACGTGGTTCATTACGTGCAAAACTTCACCGATATTGACGACAAAATCCTCAACCGGGCCAGAGCCGAGGGCACAACCATGGCGGCTATCTCAGAGCGCTACATCCAGCGCTACTTTGAAGACATGCACCGCCTGAATGTGATGGATGCCGATGAGTATCCCAGGGTGACGGAACATATTGAGGCGATTCATGAGTTGATTGGTCAGTTAGAGGCTAAGGGCTATGCCTACGCTGCCGGGGGCGATGTGTATTATCGGGTAGAGCAGTTTGCCGACTATGGCCAGCTTTCGGGGCGATCGCTGGCAACCCTGCAGGCGGGAGCGAGTGGTCGCGATCTGGCGGCTACCGCCAAGGCCAACCCAGCGGACTTTGCCCTCTGGAAGGGAGCCAAACCCGACGAACCGGCGTGGGACTCTCCCTGGGGACCGGGCCGACCGGGCTGGCATATCGAATGTTCCGCGATGATTCGAGCCCGACTGGGGGCCACCATCGATATCCACGGTGGTGGCGGCGACCTCGTGTTTCCCCACCACGAGAATGAAATCGCCCAATCCCAGGCCGCCAACGGCAAACCCCTGGCCAACTACTGGCTACACAACGGCATGGTGACGGTGAAGGGCGAAAAGATGTCGAAATCCCTGGGCAACTTCACTACGATTCGCGATTTGCTAGAGGGTCGTTGGCCGGAGTATCCGCAGCCGGTAGACCCGATGGTAGTGCGGCTGTTCGTGCTGCAGGGGCATTATCGGAAGCCACTGGATTTTACGAAAGATGCCATCGCAGCCGCGATCAACAGTTGGCAAACCCTGAAAGCCGGACTCCTCTTTGGCGACCACCACGGAGCCGCGCTGGGATGGTCAGTCGCCCCCCTTCAATCTTCTCTTCAGGAACTCAGCCTAGACAACCCGTGGGTCGAAAGGTTCCAAACCGCCATGGATGATGACCTGAACACGCCGGGGGCTCTGGCAGTGCTGTTTGAGCTGGCCAAAGGGTTGCAGCGGGAGGGAAACCGTCTGGTTCACGAAGGGAAGCCCCAATCCAGACCTGATGTGCTCTTGCAGCAGTGGCAAACCCTGTTGCATCTATCCCAGGTTTTAGGATTTGAGGCTAAAGCAAACGGTACGGCGGGTGACTTGGATGAGGCTGCGATCGCTGATCTGATCCAGCAGCGTCAGGCGGCCCGGCAACAGCGCGACTTTGCTATGGCAGATGATATTCGCGATCGGCTTGCGGCGGGGGGGATTACGGTGGTTGACCAACCGGATGGCGAAGTCCGCTGGCATTGGCAGTGAATCAGCGCGGTCGGAGCAATGCTTTAAGCGAATCTAGTCTCTGACGTGGTCTGGTAGCTTTCGTGGTTGAATCCCTATAGGTGGTAGGCGCAGAATAAATGTGTTTATCTTGACCTGCAACCAGAAAAACTTACTGAGAAAACTCGGCAGCTATACTGAAATTTTCAATATATTCATCCGATATGAGCGGACTATATGGATAAATTGCAGCCTATCCACCCAACTTGGTGAGATATACTGCGAATAATCAACATATCCACCCTGTTTCGGGCAGATAGACTGAAACTGTCGATCTAATAAGAGTTAGGCAGAATTAAACTCAAGGAAAATGAGAAGTGTCAGACTGTGACTGAGAAGGGAAGCGAAAAGAGAGTTGCACTGGTGACGGGTTCGACATCAGGAATTGGGATGGCGATCGCAAAGCGGCTTGCTGAAGATGGGTTTACTGTTGTTTTTCATTCCAGGTCATCGGTGTCAGTTGGGCAGTCACTAGCGACAGCGTATCCTGGTGCATCTTATTTCCAAGCTGATTTGTCCGATCAAGGTCAGGCTCGTGATTTGATTGCTAGAGTCTTATCGCATCACAGGCGGATAGATGTGTTGGTCAATAATGCAGGGGTTAGTGCCACAATTCCACATACATCCCTTAAGGAAGCGACACCAGAGGTCTGGCGAGATCTGTATGAAGTCAACGTCATTGCACCTTGGACACTCATTGCAGAGGCTGAAAATGCGCTACGTCAGTCATCCAGCCCTGACTGTCCTAGTTGCATTCTCAATATTAGTTCTCATGCTGGGATTCGCCCAAAAGGAGCCTCAATCCCATATTCTGCAAGTAAAGCTGCTCTAAACCACATGACGAAGCTGCTTGCATTGAGTCTTGCACCACAAATTCGTGTGAATGCGATCGCACCGGGTTTAGTTGAAACTCCAATGAGCAAAGATTGGACAGCAGCCCGAAAGTTGTGGGAAGAGCGATCGCCAATGGAGCGAGGAGCGCAGCCAGAAGAGATTGCACAGGTGGCTTCGATGCTGGTTACAAGCCATTATCTTACGGGTGAGATTATAATTTCAGACGGAGGATTGAACCTTACGTAGTCTGTGAAAATCATGCCTAACAATCCCGTTGCACACCGACCGAATCAAGTTGGTTGGTGAGTTCCGAGAGATGACTAGCGGCGGGTGAACGGGGTCGTTAGGCAGACTTCACCCTGGGCTGTACACTCTTTTTGACATAGCAATGGCGAGAAAAGTCTTGCAGCTAACGTGAATATGATTATCTGGAATTTTTATTGAAGCACTTAATTTTGATTTTGCTGACTACTTCAGTGGGATAATCCCAAGCCTCCAAAATGAAGCAAAACTGGAGACTGTTTTTAAGTGTTTTATGATTTAAGGAATGTACAGGCCAATTTTAACCAGCAAACTGTATATCCCTCCACCACGACCCAACGCTGTGGTGCGTCCACGCCTTATTGAACGACTGAATGCGGGGCTACACTACAAGCTAACCCTCATTTCTGCTGCTGCTGGTTTTGGCAAAACAACTTTACTCAGCGAATGGATTGCCGTCTGTGAACAGCCGGTGGCATGGCTGTCACTAGATGAGGAGCATAATGATCCAACTCGCTTTCTGATTTACGTTGTGTCTGCCTTGCAAACGCTCACCTTAAGCAAGGTTAAGGGGGAAACTCAACTCGGTGAGGGGGTTTTAAGAGCATTAAAATCACCCCAACCGCCCCCACTCAATTCGCTTCTAACGACGTTGATCAATGAAATTACGGCCGTTTCCGAAAACGTCATCCTCGTCCTTGATGACTACCACCGCATTGAATCCGAACCAGTGGATCAGGCAATGGAGTTTTGGGTCCAGCACCTGCCGCCATCTTGTATGCACCTTGTTATTGCCACCCGCGAAGACCCACCGCTGCCCCTAGCACGGCTGCGCGCGGGGGGTCAGTTGACCGAACTGCGTGCCCCCGATTTGCGCTTTACCCAAGTCGAAACGGCTGAATTTCTGAACCAGGTGATGGATCTCAATCTCTCGATAGAAGAGATTACCGCACTTGAAAATCGCACTGAAGGTTGGATTACCGGCCTGCAATTGGCAGCGATATCCTTACAAGGACGCCAAGACACAACCACCTTTATCAAATCTTTCTCCGGTAGTCATTATTTTGTGCTGGATTATCTAATTGAAGAAATTCTAGAACAACAGCCCGAAAGTATCCAGAACTTCCTATTATCCACATCTATTCTTGATCGCCTATGTGGCTCTCTTTGTGATGCTGTTCTGTCCCAAGCTTCTACCCCAGGCCAAGAAATCTTAGAGTATCTAGAACGCACAAATTTGCTGCTGGTTCCGCTAGATGACAAACGCGAGTGGTATCGCTACCATCATCTTTTTACAGATGCTCTGCAAGTACGCTTAACTCAGGGGCACCCCGACCATGTAGCTGAGCTACATCTAAGAGCATGTGCATGGTACGAGCAGAATAATTTGCGGCCTAATGCGATCCACCACGCCCTCGCTGCCCGACATTTCGAGCGCGCGGCGGATCTAATCGAACTGGAATGGTCAGCTAATAGTGGATCCTATTATCAGAATGCAACCTGGACAGAATGGGTAAAGACACTGCCAAACGAGTTAGTCCGAACCCGGACTACGCTCAGTATTGGCCTTGCCTGGGAGTTGCTTTTCTCAGGTCAGTTGCAGGCTGCAGAGAACCGACTGAAGGACGCAGATCGTTTATTGGAACTGACAGTAAACACCCGTGATTCTCTGGAGACTTCGCCAAGCAGTCAGGATGAGAAAACATTCCGTTCGCAGCAAGGGTTATTAGGCGTTGCTTGGGCTTTTCATGCTCAGGCACTCAGCGATAATGCTGGCACTATCAAACATGCCCGGCAAACACTCAACCTCCTATCTGAGACGAACCATTATATCGCTGGCCTCGCAAGCTCTCTGCTAGGTCTGGCTTATTGGAGGGATGGGGATTTGGAGATGGCCGTTCAGTATATGTCCGATGCGATCGCACGCTTGCGGACGACAGGACATCTCCTTTTTGCAATCAGTGGAATCTATACATTGGCTGGTATTAAGATTGCCCAGGGGCGTCTTTTTGACGCAGTTAATCTCTATAAAGAGGCCTTACTCTTTGCAACAGCACAAGGCGAGCCAGTATTGCCGGGCACAACTGACTTACATCTCGGGTTGAGCCAGCTTTATCATGAACAGGGCAACGAGGAAGCTGCTAAACAGCACCTGCAGAAATGCGAGACACTCGACAAACGAGCAGCATTACCGGAATGGCCCTATGGCTTATATCTTTTTCAGGCTCAATTAAAGGTCGAGCAGGGAGAACTGGATGATGCCCTCAAGTTACTCGAAGAAGCGGGACAACTCTACCGTAGAAGTCCTGTTCCCAATCTTTGCCCTGTAGCCGCCTTGAAAACGCGGGTATGGCTCCGACAAGGCAGGCTGGCAGAAGCTCTTAGTTGGGTGCGTGAGCAAGACCTGTCTATTGATGATAAGCTCAACTATTTGCAAGAATTCGAGTACATCACATTCGCTAGGGTACTCATTGTTCAGTATAGACGTGACCAAACAGACGAGACCTTTCAAAAAGCAATGAAACTTCTGACGCAACTATACTCAGCAGCAGAAGCAGGTGGCAGGTCAGGCAGCATGATTGAGATCCTCATCTTGCAAGCAATCATCAATGAAGCACAAGGCCATATCTCTTCCGCCCTCCAGTTTTTGGAACGCGCCCTCACACTAGCAGAAACTGAGGGTTACCTCCGTATCTTTGTAAATGAAGGCCAGCCCATGGCGCGTTTACTCTATGAGGCCCTTGCTCGCAAAATAACACCTAATTATGTACAGCGCGTGTTAACTGCGTTTCCTCTTAACGAGTTAGAACCCAAAAAATCGTTAAAAACGCAACCTCAAGCAGCCAGGTTGCTCGAACCATTGAGCAAGCGAGAAATCGAGGTGCTTCACCTGATAGCAGAGGGTCGAACCAATCAGGAAATTGCGACGATACTCTTTCTTTCGGTGAATACAGTGAAAGTGCATACTCGAAATATTTACGGCAAACTCGATGCCCATCACCGGGCAGGCGCCGTTGCGAAGGCCCGTGCTTTGGGTGTTTTGTCCTCAACGTAGTCATCAGGCTCCCCATCACCCAACTTCCCTTTATTGATGGGTAATTACTCCTTGAATAATACTCCAGTGGTATGACCCTCATATCGTCTTGCCCATAAGCTTCTTGTGTCGGTGATAAATACTCACAACAGGAATGGAGTAATGAAAGAAATGATTGCAGAAGCTTCGTTGCCATTCAAAGCGAGAATGGGTGGCGTTTTATACTTAATCATTATCATTGGAGGACTCTTCGGTGCGGGCTATGTTCCTTCCACGATCGTCGTACATGGTGATGCAGCAGCTACGGTAAATAACATCCTGGCAAACGAATCGCTCTATAGATTCGGACTTAGCATTCACATCATCGTAGTTCTTTGTAATATCCCTCTAGCAGTCATCTTTTACGACCTATTCGAGCTTGCAAACAAAAGTCTCTCTCGACTAGTGATGCTTTTTATATTGGTAGCAGCGACTATTGAGGGTGTCAGCTTACTCAATCAATTTGTCCCTCTAATCCTTTTACAGAGTGCTGCCACAATAACCGCAGAACAGCTTCAGGCTACGACTTATATGCACTTCCTGCTACAAGTTATAGGGTTTAATCTCAGTCTTGCATTTTTTGGCTGCTTCTGTCTTCTGGCTGGTTATTTAATTTTCAGATTAGGTGTCCTTCCTCGAATAATAGGTTTGCTTTTGGCGATAGGGGGAGCGTGTTACCTGATTAATAGTTTCGCCAACTTTCTAGTCCCTGAATTCGCTGTTAGTTTGTCCCCTTATATCTTTATCCCATGTTTTTTGGGGGAGGCAACACTCTGTTTGTCGTTGTTGATTAAGGGTGTAAGTCTTGAACAGAAGGTCATCTAAATGAAAAAGGTTGTATACACAAAGTATGGTTCCCCAGATGTCATTGAACTCATAGAGACCGAGAAACCGTTACCTAAGGATAATCAAGTTTTGCTAAAGGTTCATGCGGCATCTGTCAACATGTTGGATTGGTATCATCTAACAGGTCCTCCGGTGATCCGTTTAACAAACGGTACACTTTCCAAACCCAAAGAGACTTCACTTGGACTAGACGTGGCTGGTCAGGTTGAAGCTGTAGGCGATCGCGTAACCCAGTTGCAGCCAGGGGATGAAGTCTTTGGAATAGCCAAAGGTTCATTTGCAGACTATGCGTGCGCTGATGAACATGAGTTGGTACAGAAACCGGCCAACGTATCGTTTGAGGCTGCGGCTGCTACCCCTGTAGCAGCCTTGACAGCGCTACAAGGACTTCACAATAAAGGCCGAATCCAGCCAGGTCAAAAGGTTCTCATCAATGGAGCTTCTGGTGGCGTAGGGACGTTCGCTGTGCAGATAGCCAAATCCTTCGAGACCATCGTAACGGCTGTCTGTAGCACCCAAAACCTGGATATCGCTCGCTCAATGGGGGCAAACTACGCTATTGATTATACGCGAGAAGATTTTACGACGAATGGACGGCAATTTGACTTGATCTTTGCTGTCAACGGCTACCACTCGATTTTTGATTATCGCAGGGCATTGAGTCCTACGGGCATCTATGTCTCAGCTGGAGGGAAGCTGGCTCAAATTATTCAGGCAGCGCTTGTGGGACCCATACTATCGAAAGTTGGACGTCAGCAACTCTCATTTATGGGGATAGCGCAAGTGAAGCAAAAGGACCTGTCTATTATTGGAGAGCTGCTTGAATCTGGCAAAATCATACCCGTAATTGATAGATGTTATCCGTTAAGAGCAACATCACATGCCCTTCAATATCTTGGGGCGGGGCATGCCAAAGGAAAAGTCATCATCACTATGAGACCTGATGATAACAGCTCGTAAGGCGCGAATTCTCTCTAGCTGCCTAACACTACGCCGGAGCGGACGGATGACAAAATCTGAGTATTGACACGAAAACATTGACCGCCGTTCAGCTTCACCGTTAGGCGATTCTATTCTGGAGATGAATGAAGCTATTTTTTGCCAAGTCCTTGACAAGTTTCTCTATTTAGGCTATCAAGCTTATTTCCTAAGCATCCAAAAGCCTTAGAGCACTTACATAATTGCTCTATCAATGACCCTGACGACCATTTGCGAGAATGGGCAAGAAGACAACTTTTATAATGAGAACAGGTGAATTGAGCTTCAGCTTACATCGGTAGATAAAGTAAGAAGAGGTTTTATGAGTATCAGTCTAACCCCCGACCAGGAACGCTTCATCCAAACCAAGCTTCAAGCTGGCAAATATCGCTCTGCCGAAGAAGTCTTAGAAATCGCCCTGCGGTTACTGGATGAGTACGATCGCTCTGAAGCTGAATGGGTTGAAGAAGTTCGAGCCAAGATTGACGCGGCGATTGAAGCTTCTGAAAATACCGCCCCGATCGATGGTGAAACATTTGTTAACGGCATCCTGGAACGATTCCAGCAGGCAAAGTAACCATGAGTCGCTATGTCATCAACGTTCTTGCCAGTCAAGACCTGAATGAAATTGCTGACTATTTTGCTGGAAACAATATTGAAGCCGGGGAGCGGTTCTTTCAGGCATTTAACCGTAAATGCCAGCAGCTTGTTGCCTTCCCCAATAGCGGCAAGAGCTAAAAACTGCAAGCCACACACTGGTGCCAGATTTGATTTTTAAGGCTCACTCTGGCTTCTGAATCAGACTCTCCCATTGCCGCTGTTTCACTTTGGGGTCAATGCCCAGCAAACGCACATAGTCGCCGGGATGATCTGCCAAGAACTGCTCCACCTGGGTCAGCACCTGGGCCTCGTGGTTACTCGCAATGGTCGGGCCATTCTGCCAGGAACCTGCCTTAAATCGCCGGATATCGGCGAATTCCAGGCCAATGTGGTGCCCCTGACGGAGTTTTTGCCGGATTCGTCCACAATTTCTGCCCGCAAAGGGTGAGCTACCTGACCATTGTGATGCATAGACTGGAAGCCATTACTGGAGATAGGATTCTGCAAAGACCTGAGGCAGGCGATATCGTCAGCACAGCGATATCCGGCTCGCAGGGCCTGGTTGATTTCGACCACGTGATGAGAGAAGGTGCGATGGTCAAAGACCGGCCTCCGGCCATCGCTATCGTTAGCATCCGGTAACCGATCGGCAGCTTGCTGGGTCGTAATCACTGCTCCTGAGGGCACATACTTACCGGGGGGAATCTCCACATCTTGAATCAGGGCATGCATCATCACAATGCACCCGTGACCCACCTGGGCATTAAACACCGTCGAGCGAAAGCCAATAAAACACTCATTCCCAACGTAAGCGGGGCCATGAATCAACGCCATGTGGGTAATGCAGGTGTCGTGGCCAATCCACACAGAGTAGGCTTGCTGATCATCCCCTAAGACTCGTCCCTGCTCTAACCCATGAATGACCACCCCATCCTGAATGTTGGTATTCACCCCGATATAAAAGGGAGTCCCTTCATCCGCTCGAATGGAGGTATTGGGGGCGATAATCACATTTTCGCCCAGCTGCACATCACCAATCAGACTGCACTGGGGATGAACATAGGCAGAAGCTGCAATTGTAGGCTGATCTAGGTCATGGTCCCAGGGAGTGGGTGGGGCGGGTTGACGACGGAGCGGCATGGTACCTTCCTTGATTCAAAGTTGAGTGGGATTGGGAGCACCCCCGTAGACGGTGGCGGGGTCAAAGGTCTTGGTCTTTTCCGTAAACGTGAGCGCAATGGGCCGATTAACCTCAACCCCCTCGTCGCCAGGGGAAATCTGGCGGTAAAAGCAAGAGCGATAGCCCACATGGCAACTGGCTCCTGACCCAAATACCTTGACCTTCATCAACAGGCAATCCTGGTCATCATCAATCAGCAATTGCTGCACGGTCTGCACCAGGCCGCTGGTCGCACCTTTATGCCAGAGCTGCTGACGGCTGCGACTGTAGTAGTGGGCTTCGCCCGTTTCGAGGGTTTTCAGCAATGCTACTTCATTCATGTAGGCGTGCATCAGCACCTCGCCGGTTGCAGCATCCGTGGTGACGACGGGGATGAGCCCATGGGCGTCAAACTTAGGGGCCAGAAGCATTCCTTCTTCGACAGCTTCAACCGAGGTACGGGCGGCAAAGGGTGATGACATAGGGCAGAGAGTAACAATGACAAGCGCTGGTCTAGGGCAAATAGGTGGCCTCAGCTGGGCCTGAGAGCGTCGACTGGTGGTTGATTCGGGAACTGCGGCAGCCTCTTTCTCGGTTTGCTCTAAATTTGCAGACATCAACTTTACCGAGACTTTATATCTGTCTCAGTATATATCCCATAAGGTGAGAATGATAATCATTCTGGTCGAATTGAGGTTTTCTCTATGCTCAGTTTTGGCAAGTCAATCATTGCGATCGCCCACAAAAAGGGGGGCGCGATGGTCCTCCGGACCGGCTCCGCCATCGCAGCCGGCACAACCCTGAGTCTACTTACCATTAATCCTGCCCAAGCAGCTACCTTTGAGATTTCATGGACGGGACAAATTCTGGGCTACAGTGCCGAGGGTCGTTTCAGCTACGACGACACCCAAACCTTTGAAGATGGAATTGTGCGAGGTGACGATTTAGACGCGTTTGACATTGCCTTCTTCGACCCGCAGGGCAATCTGATCCAAGAATTTGAGGATAACCACCTTACCTATCCAGAGTTCAACTTTAATTTCGACACCCAAACGGGTGAAATTCTGCAAGATGGCTTTTTCGATGAGCCGAATGGCATTAACGTTGGAGAATTTACGGTTCTGTTCGATGACGCGGGGGACACTATTGGGGCAACGGGACTGAACTTCTGGTCGGCGGCTCCCGTTGAAGATGGAGAACCTGTCCCCCATGTTCACCTAACCGATTTTGGCAATAACTTTCCTGACCTGCCGATAGGCTTCGTCCCCCCCGAGTTTGTCGAGGAGTCCCCCAATTTGTCGGTACGCGTTCGTCCCCATCTCGATGTCGCTTTCTTTACCCGCACACAGGCACAGCTTTTGGATGATCCAGATGCAGGTGATCAGCTCGGCCAGAGGATGGTTGCAACCCCGGTACCTGAACCGGGTGCTTTAGTCGGACTGGGTGCGATCGCATTGCTAGCCGCTCGTTTGCGGAGAAAATCTGGTGCGATTGACTCGATATGATTTGCTCGTCCCAGACACTGACCTAAAAATCTCACACACATCCTTTAAATCCATGCTGACATTCCTACTTAAGCTCTCCGCCTGGAGCGTCGTTCCCCTGCTCGGTACGTTGCTGCTGCCTGCATCCGTCGAAGCAGCCCTCTTTTACGCTACAGGACAGCGTCTGACCCAAGCTGTTCCAGGCGTTCACGATGATATCCGTGAAAACTTTTTGTTTGCGGTGGATTCAACAACAGGCATTGCCACCCCCGTTTCACCTGAGACCAGCGGATTACCGTCAGCCTTAGCGGGGACAGCGGAGCAGCGACTGTTGGGCTATCAATTTAG
Organism: Halomicronema hongdechloris C2206; assembly: GCF_002075285.3. Classification (GTDB taxonomy): domain Bacteria; phylum Cyanobacteriota; class Cyanobacteriia; order Phormidesmidales; family Phormidesmidaceae; genus Halomicronema_B; species Halomicronema_B hongdechloris. Next base: position 4,917,802 of record NZ_CP021983.2, read on the forward strand.
CGGCCAACTAGTGGAGATTGATCTAAACTCTGCCACCCAAACCCCCATCGGTGAACCCACCGACCTAGCTGCCACCAGTTTTGACGTCCTGGAGGATGGTAGAGGATTTATTGTGCCTTTTGATGAGAGTTTCAATACTCAACAACTCCATCAAATTGACGTAACCACAGGAGCAGCCATTCCTCTGGGCTCATCTCAGGCGGTTGGCGATGCGGTTGACAATGCCCGCAGTACTCAACTGGGCACAGCCAACCCTTTTGTAATTAGTCTGGGGTCGGTTGATAATAGCCTCTATGGCATCGACCTCGATACTGAGTCCTTGATTCAGTTTGATCCAGAGACGGGAGACGCTGCTGTTGTCGGCGAGGTGGGCGCTGTAACCGCAGACGATCGCGCTGTATTTAGCGGTTTTGCGGCGTTGACAGGGGTTGACACCGATACTGATGGCCAGTTTGATGCTCTCTTTGGCAATGTCAACTTTATCGATGATGACAACGATCCGGCAACGCCGGTTCAGCGTCTGGGTGGGATTGCTCGCTACGACCTGAGCGATGGCTCTTGGGATCTAGTGGGGACTAACCCCGGCGTTATTTTCTTTGGATTTGGGGCCTCTCCTGCTGCTGTCCCTGAACCGGGTGTTCTACTGGGCCTTCTCAGTCTCGGATTCTTGGGCGGGTGGAAGAGGCGGTAACTCCCTGAACTCAGCCACCTCGAAAGGATCATTGGCAGCGGTTCGGGCAGTACGTTGCTATGGGTTTCATGACTTGCCAATCGTCAAATACAGAATTCGACCCGAATTTTTGAAGAGGGGCAGGGAGCATCTCATTTTTGCGAGAACCCAGCATCTGTGCTGAGATGAAAGGGTAGTCTCTACCCCAAAAGCTCTTGTCCCCCGAAGACCAAGCCGCCTTAGCCCAGCATAGCCGCGAGATTGCCAAGATTCTGCATCGCAATAGCCCTCCTGAAGCCGTTGACACACTTGAAGGCATTGAAACGACGGTGCGGCAGCAGATGCTGGAGCACGTCAGTCCCGAAGTGGGAATTTTTTTGTCGAAGCGTGCACCCAAACCCAACGGGGACGCCCCCGGCAGCTAAAAAGTGTTCTGGGGACCCTCCCGATTCGGGAACAGCAAGCCCAGCGGTTGGGCCTCGAACCCCACGGTTCGTCTCAGCCCGCTCTTTGAGAAATGTGCGTTGCGGGTTGCGGCCTGCCAAAGCTATGGGAAAAGGCGAAACCGACGTGTCCGTTTTAACGGGGATGTCGTTGAGTCATTCAACGCTGCAACGCCTCGTGCAACGCCAACGTGAGACCCCACCGGAGGCGAAGCAGACGGTCACCGAGATCAGTGTCGATGGCGGTAAAGTGCGCCTGCGGCATCCGGAAAAAGGCGAACCCAGTTACTGGAAAGAATACAAGAGTGCTCGGGTCGAGAATCTGTACTATGGGGCGGCGTTTCAGGCAAATGACTGGCTGCAAGACTGGCTAAATAGCCAACCGTTAGCGAACCCCATCATCTGCCTTGGCGATGGGCATCGGGGCGTCTGGGCGGTGTTTCGTCCCATCGCCACCGTGGAAACCCGTTTAGAAATTCTCGATTGGTACCACTTGGTCGAAAACCTCTATGGAGTTGGGGGCTCATTAAAACGGCTGAAACAAGCCAAAGCTCTGTTATGGGAAGGGCGGGTTGATGAAACCCAGGCGTTATTTACCGACTGCGCTCTGGAGCAAGCCCGGCGATTCTGTGATTACTTGGAGCGACATCGTCACCGAATTGTGAATTACGGCTATTTTCAAGCTGAACAAATCTGTTCGATTGGCTCAGGTGCAGTTGAGTCAGCCATCAAGCAGATTGACCATCGCATGAAACTCCCAGGCGCTCAATGGGTGCCCGACAATGTTCAGCAAGCCTTGCAGGTGCGATGTGCCTATCTGAATAGAGCCTACGATTGTTGATGTTTTTGCAACTTTGAGATGCTCCCGAGGGGCACCATGATAAAGGACAGCGTTCTCGCCCAAAGCGGCAGACGTTTGGGATAGTTGGCAAACTGAGCCAGGTAGTAAACTTCGTCTTTGAGGGTAATGCCATCCGCCCAGGTCTCTACTTCTCTGCCGCTGTCGATACCTGACTTGAATTCGGCGTCTGTTTTGGAAACAGTATCGTGGCGGGCGGTATGGTTTGCTGATTTGCGGTTCAGTACATCAAATACAAATTCTGCGGGAGCCAGGCGATCGCGGATTTGCAGGATCAGCGATCGATTTTCTGCCTCACTTAAATAAGGAGACACCCCTTCCATCAGGATCAGCAGGGGCTGATCGACAGAGTGCTGGATCTGATCGATCCAGGAAAAATCGAGAATTGACGCTGGAATGAACCGATAGCGATCATTTTCTTGAAAAAACCTCTGGCGAAACTCAATCACTTCAGGAAAGTCAACGTCATACCAACGCACGCCGCCGTTATCCAGGCGGGTAAAGCGAGTACACAATCCGCAGCCCAGGTTGACTACAACGGCATTGGGATGAGCCTTAAGGAATTGTTGGGTTATGTGATCGTATTCCTGCACTCGAACCACAACACCCAGTTGGGAAGCCCAGCCCTTGGCATATTTGTCAAAGTCATAATTCGTTCGCTCGACAATTTCAACTGCTTCAGGATCTTGAAAAAAGCTATCCGAGCGCTGGGTCTCAACGTAGCGAGCATACAGGGTAATCATTAGGGTTTCGGCTACCCCAGTTAATGGATCTGCGGATTCTTTCTGAGTGCTAGTCATGGGTATTCACCGTTGTTTAGGTAGTGCGATCGCAAGCCGACATGGGTCAAATCAGCCGTCTCAGGTCTGTATCATGCCCTTCTCTCAAGACCCGGTGCTTGGAAAAGCGCTGGATGGGCCTGATTATTAATGAGAATATCTCTCAATAGTTTAGGGATATTGTAACTTGACTAACGGTCAGTAGGGGCTCACAAACCATGACTCTGCTTCAGGTAGATGTCCCAAAAACTGCGCCTCCCCAGGCCAACAGCATTGAAAACGCGATCGCGGCGATCGCCTGGCGAGCCATCAGCCCCACTGCAAACCGCATCGACTGTTCGCGGGCAATGGTGAGTGCAGTGACCAAGCAGGGCAGCAACACCCCGGCCAGGTACACCCCCGTCAAGATTTGCAGGGGGGTGAGTACTGCCAATGTGTCTGGTTCGGCAAAGAGCAGCAGTCCGTCTTTGCGAATCGAGGCCAAGATCACAGGTACAGCCGCCTCTGGAGGCAGACCAAACAACCCCATCAGGGGATTGATCCAGCCTGCTAGAGCAATGATCAGACCGAGCCAGTCCAACACTGAAGCGATGACAGTAATCACTAAAAAGATGGGAATCGCATTGGTGAAAAACTGGCTGAGGGTGCTTTGGGTTTCGCGCCAGATGGCCGACCAGCGGGGCATTTCCAAAAAGGTGCGCCGCTCAATCATCAGGGCGTTGTGGGGAGAGCGGGCGGCTTTAGGCGCAATCAGGCGGGTGTAGATCAGCGTGGTCAGGGTCAAATAGCCCAGGTAGGGCACCACTAAACCGGGCAAATTGGCAGCGCTGAAGACCCCCAGGGTGGCCCCGAACTGGTAAGAACAGGCGGAGCCAAAAGCGATCGCACTCACACAGGTCTGCCGGGAACAACTGGAACAGGCGCGAGTGCTGATCACGGCGGGCACATTGCAGCCAAACCCCATAATTACCCGCACCAAATCTCGCCCGGATAGGCCAAACGGTCTCAGGAGTGGATGCAGCGCTACGGTAAGGCGCTCCACCAATCCGCTGGCCTTGTATGCGCCTAGAAACAGGGCATACAGCATCACCGTCGGCACCGCCCAGACGAATAACAGCGGCCCCATGGTGACTAAGCCATAGCGGCCAATCAAAATCGCCTCTAGCAGCGAGGGGGCCTGAGCTAGGACATTGACCAAAGGGGCTAATCCGGCTTGTATCAGTGGATCGAGCAGGCCCGCGACGCCATTGGCAACCCAAACGGCAATGACCGCAGGCAACAGCAGCAATAGGATGGCCAGCAACCCACCCCAGCGGGGATGTTCCAACCAGGTGGGCGCGGGCTCGATTCGCCAGCCCGCCGGAATCGGGTGCCATTGCTGGGGGAAGGGAACTGGAGTCTGCAACCCCTCTAGAATCTGCTGGCGTTGTCCTGGGCTTAAATGACGGGCATCTACAGGAATAAACTTCACCTGAAAGGTTTGCTCCCAACGGCCCACAACCTGCTGGGTGAAGTCAGAGGGCAATACCTTATCCCAGAAGGTGACGATCACCAGCCCCTGTTTCCCAGCCACGAGCGGCAACAAATCCGCCAGATCATCATCCATGTGGGTCGCTTGAACGACTAACAAAATCCGGTCATGGGCCTGAAGTTGCGCCAGGGCAGTTCGGGTAGTGGCAGTGTCAGAGCGAAAGAGAATGCCGGGGGTGTCGATAAAGGCATTGTCTCGGGTCTGATAGGTCTCGCAGGCGATCGTCGAGCCCTGAATACTAGTGCTGGTGGGCGATCGCCCCGTGAGCGCTGCGGCCAGTTCAGATTTGCCGGTGCTTTCTTTGCCGACAATGACGGTGGTGCGTTGGGTGGGTGGTGCGGTGGGCATGGGGGATAGGTTGGAAGTGGATGGGTAGGGGGGAAAAGTTTTAAGTTCTTAGTTTTGTTCGCGCAGCGACTCCAGAGGAGTAATTTTGAGTTGGCGGCTGAGTAGAAGAATTCAAAATTCAAAATTCAAACCTTGCTAGCAGATACAGTCGTTGCTGCAGCAGGAGAGATCGTCGAGGAAAAGTCCAGCCTCGCGGTAAGCCTCAAGGGGGGTGGGGTCGAGATCGAGGCGCTGGGCGATCGCATGGGCCACCACTGCAAAGCGCTGGCGGAACTTGTAGATGAAGCAGAAAATCAGGTCGCCATGGCGCACGGAAGGACCGCTCACAAAGAGACCTGGGGTGAGGGTAGATTCGTCATTTTCCGTGAGGGCGGCATAGCCCTCGGACCAATCGAATAGGGGAGCAATCTGCTTCAAGCTGGTGTCAAAACCGGTGCAGAGAATGGGGGGATGGGCCGTCACCCACTTCTGGTATTCGCTGTAGACCGCGTAGCCGCCGGGAACAGGTTTGACTTCTTCAATGGGGGCGTCACCCACCATGTCTAGGCGACCGGTGCGATAGACAAATTCCAGACGCTGCAGGGTGTAGGGCGATAGGGATACGCTGGGATCCGTGTCAGGATCGGCCCAGGCTCCAGTGCGATCAAGCACACCGACTTTCTTTCCCAGCGCGACTAAATTGGTAGCGGCATCCATGCCGCTTTCGTAACCGCCGATGATGAGGAATTCGTCGCCCTCTAGCTCCGCCCACGACCGAATTTGAGTGTTGTGGAGGCAGTGCTCTGCCCCCGGAAAGGGATTGAGCTGGGGGTATTGATATTCCCCGGCGGCCCAAATGACAAACTGGGTAGACAGGTCACCGCTGCTGGTGTGCAGGGTAAAGCCTCCCTGGGGCAAGGGCTCAACGGTTTTTACATCGACTTCTGTCTGAATTGGCAGCTCAAAATGATCGGCAACGGTCTGCAGGTACAGGGCGTACTGCTTGCCGCTGATATGTTCGCGCCGAAATGCGATCGCAGGCGAAGTCTTCAAGGTCACTGCATTCAGGTCGAGCAGGCCAAAACCATGGCTTGGGAATGATGGGGTGATGAAGTTCATCTCCTGGGGCCAACGGCTAAAGGAGGCTCCGACCTGGTGTCTTTCTAAAATTGTGAAGTGCTCTAGACCCAGTTCTTTGAGCACGACGCCACAGCCGACGCCTGCCGCTCCGGCACCCACAATCACAACGTCATAGGACAGCTTCGTTTGGGGTTGGCTCACGCTGATTTACCCGAATCACTGAGAATATTAGAATGATAATCATTATCAAATCTCTTGTCTAGGAAATGGGTACAAGGTTTCAGGTTCACGGTGTATGGCTCATGAAATAGGGGCACCTTGCACCGTACACCTTGCACCCTAAACCTCATCCATCAACGCCACTGTTGTCAGACCGAGGCCGATACCGACCGTAGCGAAAGCGCTCACTACTGACAGCCGCTGCATCATTCCAGCACCAATCGAAGCTTTTTCGAGCCACTGGCGGCCAGACGGCGGCTAACCCCAGAATCGTGAGCACGGATGCCAACCCCAGGCTAAAGCCACCTAAAAGCACTAACCCGTAGGCGATTTGGTGTAAGGCGATCGCGCTCAGCAGCAGGCTTTATACTAATTCTCTAGATTCCAGCTACAGATAAAGCCTCCAATATGGAGGCTCTCCCAGTAATCGAGGCAACCGTGGCTGAGGTCAATGCAAGCAACTGCTCCTTGATAAGGTGTCGCAGTTCATCTAAGGTTTTGAGTCGTTTCCAGCGCAGCCGCTTTTTGAGGTATTGCCACACTTGCTCAATGGGATTGCATTCCGGCGCATGGGCCGGTTGAAACATCAAGAGGAGATTGTCTGGTACCTGTAAGCGTTTGGCTTTGTGCCATCCGGCTTGAGCTAACTGGATGATTAAAATACTGTCGGGGTATTGCTGAGCGACCAGTTCCAGAAAACGCTGAAAGCAGTCGGTATTCCAGTGGGTGAATTCGTAGAAAAAATGCTCACCTGTCGCTGGCTCCACCACGCCGTAGAGATAGGTGGCCTGAAAGGTCCAACGAACTTTGCCCACGGGTTTGACCCCACGTGCCGTAATCCGTCGTCCCGTGAGGGTTTTCAAGCCAACGCGACTCTCATCCTGGCAGAAGCATCGCACCGAACCACTCCAGCCCAAGACACTGATGGCGAAGAACGCCAGCATCGCGAGGTTCTCAGCCAGTTTTTTTATATGCGACTATCTGCGCTTCGTCCGGTTTATCGCTTTTCGGCCGCACCACTTTGGGTGCAGCCCCAAGCCGGTAGTACACCCACTTATGAACCGTTTTGTACGGAGCCACAATCCCCAATTCCAGGGCCAACCATTGCCGGATCGCCTCGTAGCTCTCAAAGCCTTCCGGTTGCTCTAAACGATTTCGCAAGGCGGTTTCGGCCCAGTCGGGTAGCGTCGATTTGCCGCCCGGATGGGGTTTGTGGCTCCGTAACGCTTCTAATCCCCCTTGGCGGTAACGCTTGGCCCATGTCTGTATCGTCACTCGATGACGTCCCAACAATGAGGCCGCCGCTTGCTGTATCGTCTCGGCTTGCTCACTTTTGAGGAGGTAGAGCAGTTGAATCCGTTCTTTATCCGAGGCTGTTGTTTGATTTCTCAGAAGCGCTTTGAGCGCTTGCTCGCTTTCCGTTATTTCGAGGTGATAGACGCCTGACATCGCTCGTGTTGAGTGCTTCAACTCCTGTCTAGCATCTGTAGCCTCTACTTACAGAATTGGTATAAATCCAGCAAATAACTCTGCCACCCCTCATCGGGAATCAGTATCCACATGGCAACCAGGTTCCACGTGGCGGTTGCCAAAATGGGGGAGCGATCAGCATCAGGAACATCGGCCCAGGCGAGTTGCCGCACCTTGCCGGGCAGCCCTGCCAGCAGAGCGGGCAAATCTGCTTAATGATCCGAAGATTGCTTTAGGGCACGGACGTTGTCCCAGGTGAGGACGCCGACGCTGTTATCCTGATTGGCTGACGCCAAATAGGCTCCCTCGGAGGACCATTTTAAGATTCGACTGGCGGCCATCAGTTCCCATTCATATCGAGGGGAAATCCAGCGAGACGTTTCCCAAATTTGAATCCGTTGCTGAGCCGACACCGCTAGATGAGTGCCATCGGGAGACCAGCCCAGATCTTGCACATTGGCGGGCAATTCCAGGGTGGCTAGGGTTTCACTCTGGTCAGCATCCCAAATATGAACCGTTTTGCCACAGTTGTAAGCGAGCCAGGGTTGATGGGGGTGCCACTGCAGGCGATCGAGCCAGGTTGAACCCCAGGTCAGCGTCTTTACCAACTCAGGTGAGTCAGCAGACAGCCGCCAGAGTGTCACCGCCCCGGCTTGCCCGGCTGCCGCCAACCACTGCCCCTTCCCCGGAAAACCCTAGGGCATCAATGGAAGCGCCATTGGCGGCCTGCAATATGGTTTCTTGAAAGTCTTGCCACAGAACCACCTCCCCGGCCCCAGAAGCGATCGCCAATCTATTCCCGACCGGCGACCAGACCAGGGCGGTAATGTACTCCGACAGCGATCGGTGAACCTGTAGTTCTACCAGGGATTTGAGAGAGAGCATAATATAGCCTGAACCAATGGAATGGACTGACCTGCCGCCAGAAAATCTGACCCGCACGCCATAATAAAGTGATAATGATTATCATTCTAATTCAAGTCAGTCGTCAAGCTGTTAGGGAGCGATCGATTTCCGCTAAGGATCACCATAAGGTTGAATCTCATCGAGCCGGAAGCTGTAATTGGCCTGGTAGACCAGTTCACCCGATCAGGCCGTGCGATCGCACCACCAGGGTTGTCGTAAAACAATCTGTTGACGTTTGGAATAGCAGAGGCTGCCCTGCTGTTCCAGATTTCGCATGAGTCGGGTTACCGTCACGCGGGTGGTGCCGATGGTTTCAGCCAGTTCCTGGTGGGTTAACCGCAGTTGAATCAACTGCCCGCCCTCGGCAGAGCAACCAAACTTCTGCCCCAGCCAGGTGAGCAGCAGTTGTAATCGCTGAGGAATGTTGCCCTGTCGCATGCGAATCAGCGCTTGCATCTGGTGCAGATGGGCCATCGTCACCTGCGGCAATTCCCGACACTGCTCAAGATGTAGCCGGACGGCTTCGACATCCATCAGACATTCCAACTCGCAGGGTTGAATGCCAATAAGCGGTTGTCCAGTAAAATCGCCCGTGCCCCAAAATCCCAGGGTAATGGCGGTGCCCTCTTCAGACAGGGTCAACAAGCGGGCGGCTCCGGTCTTGAAATGCCAGAGGGTGTTTTTCCGCAGGGGAATGATCTCCCGACGTTTGAATTGATGAATCACGGGCTGAGTCACCGGGGCTGGGGTGGAAGCAAACTGATGCATACAACCTAAAAGCGAGCCGAATCCTCGCCAGCGTAATCTGACCTGTGATGTCAGGGCATTCAGGACAAGTCAACACCCTAACGACCATGCAAATGACATTTATTCTCAACAAGCTTAGAATTTAAGTTAACACATTCCTCAAGATTGAGGAGGCAGCACGGGCGGAATGCGAGCAAGGATTCCTTTCTGTAATAGGGCCGGACGGTCTCTACGGGGGATCACTCCATCGCGGCTGGTCACATATTGGGTCGCCAACTGGACAATGGCCGTCGCGCTGTCGAGAGCGGGCAAATCGCCAAACATGAGGGTCGTCTTTGCGGGAGAGGCGATCGCGATGGCCGAGGGCCGGTCTCTGACCATCGCGCAGAACCGATTGCAAGCACTAAGGCACTCTACCGGTTGAACCCTGACAGTCGGCGGTAGTTGTCCTAGTTGCTGACACTGCAATAAACTCTGCCACAGGTGATATCCACCCCGCTGCCCTCGGTATTCCCGTTGACCAATGGCAAAGGCGCAGGAAGTGCAAATAAATAACATGTGCTGAGACATCGGATTTACTCCGTTTGAAATAGGCGGATGACACCGACCTGCTCAATGTCATCCAATGCTTTATGGGTTTTGTAAGGATGCTCAGTTTAATTTTTTTATAAGGTAATGACCTGATCAGGGGGATTGCCGCTCAATGCGGTGTATAAGTCTGGAAAACAACCAACGGTTACTCCTTCAACCACATCTTTGACGATGCACTTCCCCGGTTCTTTTCGCCCGGTTCCGTCAGGATTACACCAACGTGGTTCACCTTCTGCCAGGTTCCGTTCCAGGGCACATAGATCGCACATCATCAACAGAATGTTTCGTTTTTCTGCCACCTTTGCCAATCGTTCTCCAATCGGATCGCCCTTTCGCAAAACGAAGCAGTTTTCATCGAAGAAGAACATTCCCACAACTTCAACTCCATGCACACCCATTTCTAGCTGTGGCAGAATCATTTGCCCTAACTTGTAAGTACCCCCGCGAGGATGGGTAAAAACATAAGCAACTTTCATTTCATGTTCCTCTTGATCTAAATCTGTTGTTTGTTAATAATTGAATGCTGCATTTTCTCCTGAAGTTCTGACAGCGTTAATGCTCCGATTTCTCCTGCCTGACGGGTTCGTACACTCAAGGTTTGGTTTTCCACTTCCCGTTTACCAACAACCGCAACCACTGGGATCTTCTCCAACTCAGCCGTGCGAATCTGCTTACCTAAGCGATCGCCGCTGGCATCCACCTCCACTCGCAAGTCTTGTTGTTGCAGCGCCTGGACTACCTGATTCGCATAGTCCCGCTGAGCATCACTCACGGGCAACAACCGCACCTGCACCGGGGCCAGCCACAGGGGGAAATCCCCCGCATAGTTTTCCACCAGAATTCCAAAGAATCGCTCCAGGGAGCCAAAAATGGCCCGGTGAACCATAATCGGACGCTGCCGGGAGCCATCCGCCGCGACGTAATGCAGATCGAATCGTTCCGGTAGATTAAAGTCCACCTGCAGGGTTGAACATTGCCAGAGCCGACCAATGGCATCCTGAATCTTAATGTCGATTTTGGGACCGTAGAAGGCACCACCCCCCTCATCAACCACATAGGCCCAACCTTTGCGATCGAGCGCTTTCTGTAACGCCGAGGTGGCCAGTTCCCAAATGTCGTCGCTGCCCACAGACTTGGTCGGGCGAGTCGAAAGATTCACCTCATAGTCGGTAAAGCCAAAGTCCGACAAAATTTGTTCGGTCAGGTTCAGCACCCCTAGAATCTCCTCTGTCACCTGCTCGGGCAGACAGAAAATGTGAGCATCATCCTGGGTAAACCCCCGCACGCGCATCAGCCCGTGGAGCACCCCAGAGCGCTCATAGCGATACACCGTGCCCAGTTCGGCCCAGCGCATCGGCAACTCCCGGTAAGAATGGAGCCGATGCTGATAGGTCAGCACATGGAAGGGACAGTTCATGGGTTTGAGCTGATACTGTTGCGCTTCCACCGCCATCTGCTCAAACATGTTCTCCTGGTAAAAGTCGAGGTGCCCGGAGGTTTGCCAGAGGTCTCGATTGGCAATGTGGGGGGTATAGAGCAGCTCATATCCAGCCTGCAGGTGAGCCTGACGCCAGTAGTCTTCGATCAGCAGGCGCATGCGGGCTCCTTTAGGATGCCAGAACACCAGCCCACCCCCGGCAGCCTCTTGAATACTGAACAGATCCAGCTCCTGGCCCAGTTTGCGATGGTCGCGTCGTTTGGCTTCCTCTTTCTGCGTCAGGTAAGCCTGCAGTTGCTCCGGGGTTTCCCAGGCAGTGCCGTAGATGCGCTGGAGCTGCGGTTGAGTCTCATCACCTCGCCAGTAGGCTCCGGCTACACTTTCCAGGACAAACGCGTCAGGATGCAGCTCGCCGGTGCGGTTCAGGTGGGGGCCAGCGCACAAATCCCACCAGTAGGGGCGCGTACTGTTAGCGGCGGCTGGTGGCTGATTGAACAGAGACGGTTCTGCGGTAACTGGCAGCGGGTCGGGACAGCCGATGTAGTAGCGGGTAATCGGCTCATCGGCGGGAATGCTGTCGAGAATCTCTAGCTTGTAGGGTTCGTTCAGGTGCTCAATCTCAGCCCGGATGTCATCCCGTTCCACCGTTTCGCGAATGATTGGCAAATTCGCCTGAATGATCCGCCGCATTTCGGCTTCAATGCGCTGCAGATCTTCAGGCGTAAAGGGATCAGCCCGGTCAAAGTCGTAGTAAAAGCCGGTATCGGTGCAGGGGCCAATGGTGACTTTGGTCTCTGGGAACAGGGTTTGCACTGCCATGGCTAACACGTGGGCACAGGTATGGCGAAGCCGCTGCAAATGTTGCAGATCGCTAACCGGAGCAGACGCTTTAGTGGGCACGCGGGGCAGTTGGCTAACCATGGCAGAATAAAATTGGAATGATAATCATTATCAAGATAGCATTGCTGATGACTCTCGCGAGCACATCTCTCAATGTCGATCGGCAATGCTGCTCAATCAGCACTGGCTGGTAAGATCGAAATCCAACGTTAGGGTCTGGGAGGCCTTGCCTCAGCAGACTAGGCAAATCTAGAGCAATAGAGCCAAAATTGAGGAGACAAGCGCGTCTCTGGAGGGGCATGGCAGATCCGGTCACCACGTTCACTGCGAGTGCAATAGCGACCCTGGCATTTCAAAAATTCATTGATTCTGCTGCTGGAGAACTCGCCAAGAAATTCTCCACTGAGGCCATCGCCAAAATGGATACGCTGTTGAAGCGCATCTGGGCGAAGTTGCGGGGCAAGCCTCGGGTGGAAGAGGTTAAAGCGACCCTTGACCAGAACCACAACATTACCCCTGGGCAGGTTAACCAGATTGCCGCCTACCTTCAGGTGGCTATGGATGAAGACCCGCAGTTTGCCAAGGATATTCAGATACTGGCTCAGGAAATTAACGCGGGTAAGCTGATTGACCAGAGCAACATGGTGCAGAACAACTACGACCAGGCGAAGGGTTGGCAGACCAAGGTGGAAGGGGGCACCGCCTATATTGGTGAAATCCGCATTCAGGGCAAGCCGGATTAGGAATCGATAAGGATGACTGGCCCCATCGCTCAACTGTGTCAGCTCATAGCGGAGAAGCTGCGGGATGCACCGAAGGCTACTCTGGCGGAGTTGGTGGCGCATGTGGAAGGGGCGATCGCTGCAAATGCTGAGTTGGCGGCTGCTTTGCAGTCTCAGCAGCGGATGGAGCAAAGCAATCGAGATGGGGCGAAGGGGTTCCAGTTCCTTGCTGAAGATGGCAGCATTGTTTTTATTGAAGGCACTCACTATCACCTATCTGATCCAGAGAAGTTTCAGGCAGCATTGGAAGCTGTGTTGAAAGGCGTCCAGACTGCTGAAGCAAAGACGATCAATTTTGAACGCTACTTACAATCCCTCGTAACCACCTATCAGCAGTGGTGGAAGCTTTATGCCTTAACCGATGCTGTCGGGCAAATCAAAGAGCAGGAGCAGGAACAATCACTTCCCTCGCCCTTCGACTTTGGGTTAATGGTGCAGACGGTTTCTAAGGAAAGGAAGCACGCCGGTTCTGAAGCTGATCTCACTCAGGAAAAACGAGAGAAAACGGAACGATTGCCTGTGTTGGAAGGCATTTGCAAATATGCCAATGACCATGTGTTACTGGTCGGACGCCCTGGTTCTGGGAAATCCACAGCCTTGATTCGACTACTCCTGGAAATGGCAACTGCCCTCTCCCCCAACCCCTCTCCCAACCTTGGGAGAGGGAAGCCAGAGAGAATTCCTGTTTTGATAGAGTTGCGCTATTGGCAAAACTCCGTCACCGAGCGTATCCAGGCATTTATCCACAAGCACGATCCAACTCTCTCTTTGGATGAGAGTACGCTCACATCCCTACTGCGCCAGGGACGTTTTTTGCTGCTGATGGATGGCTTAAACGAGTTGCCATCGGAAACGGCAAGAACCCAGCTTGCCAGCTTTCGCCAGGACCACTCCCAAGTCCCCATGATCTTCGCTACCCGAGATTTGGGCCTGGGGGGAGATTTGGGCATTGAAAAGAAGCTGGAAATGCAGCCCCTGACCGAAGGGCAAATGAAAGAGTTTATTCGCGCCTATGTGCCCTACCAGGCCGAGGCAATGCTGCGGCAACTTAACGACCGTTTGCGGGAGTTCGGCCAAACGCCTTTACTGCTGTGGATGCTCTGCGAGGTCTTTCAGCAGTCGCCTGAGCACCAAATGCCGCCTAACCTGGCGGGGATTTTTCAGGCATTCACTAGGATGTATGAAGACAGCAGTGTGCGGAAGCATGAGGTAGCACTGCTGAAAGGGGATGTGAGGCCCCTAAGCGATCGCAGACTTTGGAAGCCCGCCCTGCAAGCTATTGCCGCAACCATGATGCAGGGAGAAACCCCGGTCGATTTTCGCAGAGTGATTTCTCGTCATGAAGCAGAAGGGGAACTCAGCAGAATTTTCCCTAATGAAAAATTCCCGGTTCGAGATATTTTAGATGACTTGCTTAAGTACCACCTATTGCAAAACCGCAGTGCCGACAAAATTGAGTTTCGCCACCAGCTAATTCAGGAATATTACGCGGCGGAATATTTGCTTAAACTGCTACCAGAACTGACCGATGAGGAATTGAAGCGAGACTACCTCAACCTTTTGAAGTGGACCGAACCCATTGCCCTGATGCTGGCGCTTGTGGACAAGGAAGAGCAAGCATGTCGGGTGGTTAAACTGGCGATCGATGATGTAGATGTGATTCTGGGAGTGAGGTTCGCAAGGGAAGTAAAGCAAGAATTTCGAGCAAAAACTCATCATCTAGTCACAGTGGCAAATGCGCCACGAAAAATTATTAATCTTGCCTTGGCTCTTACTCAGCCAACATCTGCCGATGACGAACTATTCGAATTTTTGTTCGAACAAAATAGACAAGAAGATTCCCTGGAGATATTAGTAGAGTCTCTATATACTTCTGATTATGATACTCGTGCATATGTCATCGCAAAGTTAACAGAAAAATACAGCAATGAGTCAATTGAGATTTTAGAAAAGTTTTTAAGGAAAACAACGGATGGAAGTTCTCGTGCTTTAGCCATACCTGCACTAGCTAAGGTTAGCAATATTAAAGCTATTCATTTAGCGGTGGAAGCGCTTGATGACAATGATTGGTTAGTTAGGTTGGCATCTGCTCAGGCACTTGGAATATGTCGGCATGAACCATCAGTTCCCAAGCTTATCGAAATGCTTGAAGACGATGATTATGATGTTCGTGGCGGAGCTGGAAAAGCGCTTGGAAAAATTGGCAGTAATCAAGCCATTGAAGGGATTTTAAATGCGTTATCGAAAGCGGATAAGGAATACATCCATGCCGATCATTTTCATCGTTTTCAGATTGAACAAAGATTCATCGTTGAGGCACTCATAGGTTTGGAGTACACCTCTCATGAATCTCAAAAAGCAGCAATAGAAAAATTGATCAATATCGGTTCTAAGACCGCTTTGCGAGAATCAATCAAAGAGTTCCAGACTGTAATCGAAAGTAACTCCGAATCGTGGACTAGCATTTTGGAAGCTTTGGCTAAGATCAGCAGCTCGCAAGCGATTGATACTATTCTTGAATTACTCGATGAAAAAATAGATGACGAAAATCTTCAGCTATTCACTCTCCCTGAAATTATAGAGAGACTAGAAATTCGTTCCGCAATTCCGTCGCTAATCAAACTGATTTATGAATCGACAGGAACAGAAAGCATTGCAAATTGTCTAGCCAGTTTGAATGTAGTTGAAATCTTGCCAAGATTAGTTCAACTTTGGAAAAAAACCGAGGGTGAGCAGTATCGTTCAGCGATTACCAGACTGCAAAATTTTTGTAAATTCTATAACTACGAAGTTGCTTACGGCATCACCCCCCTAGGCAAAACCATTTCCCTCTATTTCTCCTACGCCCCCGCCGACGAAGCCCTACAAACCCAACTCGCTAATCACCTCACTCTGCTCGAACACCAGGGCGTCATCACCAGTTGGAGTCAGCGTCAAATTCTCCCCGGCGACGAACCCGCTCAAGTCATTAACCAGCAACTCAACACTGCCGACATCATTCTGTTGCTAATCAGCGCCAACTCCCTCGCCGACGACACCTGCTACGACCTCGAAATCCAACAGGCTATCGAACGGCACCAGGCAGGCGAGGCTCGCGTCATTCCCATTCTGCTGCGTCCGGTAGACTGGGCCGGTGCGCCCTTTAGCCAGCTTGAAGTATTGCCCAGAAATCATCAGCCCCTCACCACCTGGGCCAATCAAGACGAAGCCTTTCGCGAAATCGCCGAGGGCATTCGAGCTATCGCAATGGAAGTAAGGAGAGAAAAAGAAGAATAGTAGGGAGTAGAGGAGTAAGGAAGATTGAAAACAGATTAATCAGGAGGTTGAAAAACATGATCGAAAAACGTGTAGTTGTAGTGAATAGAACGACGCTCAAATCTTCTCAATCGGACGTGGCTTACTGGCGAAGTCAGACCTACGAAGCAAGATTAGCCGCCTTAGAAACTATTCGACGCGAATATCACCAGTGGAAATACAATGCTGAGCCAGGATTTCAGAGAGTTTATCGAATTGTTAAACAAGCATGATGTTCGCTATTTAGTGATTGGTGGCTATGCCGTAGCCCTGCACGGACATCCACGGTATACCAAAGATCTAGACATTTGGATAGAAATGGAGCCATCTAATGCAGCGAAACTTATGAATGCTCTTACAGACTTTGGTTTTGGTTCAGTAGGACTAAACCCAAATGATTTTACAGTCCCAGATCAGGTGATTCAACTCGGTTATCCGCCCAATCGGATAGATTTAGTAACAACTCCTGACGGAGTTGATTTCGCAACCTGTTACCGAGCTAGGGTGAAAGTACCCATTAATGGAATTGAAATCAGTTTTATCGATTTGGAGAATCTTAAGCTTAATAAAAAAGCATCAGGCAGACTGCAAGATCTAGCTGACTTAGAAAAGCTGAATGAGCAAGAAGACAGTTAAAGTTAGGAGAATTCTGGGAAAGAAAATACCTTGAGTAGGAGCGCAGGGCCTGCGCCTTTGGGTAACAGCCCATAAAATGGGTAATTTTGTTTCAAGAGATCTCCTTAGAGTTAGAAAAAGTCAAGGGAAAGCGTAATTCCATAAATAACTATGGCTGAGATTCAAGACATTCTCAGTTTGGCATAACCTTTAAACCGCTCCAGCGTCCGACGTTTCGCCACAGGTTGAGCACAGCCCAAAAAACTCCAGGGTGTGATAAAACACCCTGAAATGCTGCTTCTCTTCCAGTTTTTGTTGCAGCCCGTGGGCCGGACACTCTTCCACTGGCACTGATCGCCCACAGTTCAAACAAGTCAGATAGTGGCAATCCTCTGACGCGAGCCGATAGACCCATTCACCATTGGTCAGCACCCGCGCCTGCACCAACCCCTGCAATTGCAGCGCCTTAATGGCTCGATATACCGTCGCCAAGCCCAGCGATCGCCCCTGGGCCTGCAATTGAGCATAAAGATCCTGCGCCGTAATTTCCGTTGACGTGCTGTTCAGCAGTTCATACACCCACTGCTGACCTCGGGTAAGTTTGGCCTTCATTGCAGTAAATTAGAGAATGATAATCATTCTAATGGTATCGCCTTCCTTGCTATGACTTCTACCGAAATTGCCCACACACCTCAAGACTCTGCCGAAGTCGCTACCTCTAATCTGCCTGCAATGCCCCACCGTCCCCGCCGACTACGACGTACAGAGGGGTTGCGGCGGCTAGTGCGCGAGCATCATCTCACCACCGCCGACCTGATCTATCCGGTGTTTGTAATGGCAGGGGAGGAGCAAAAAGAGGCGATTCCCTCCATGCCGGGGTGCTATCGCTACACCCTCGACTTACTGCTGGAAGAGGTTACTGCCGCCTACGACCTGGGCATCCCCGGTATCGCCCTGTTTCCGCTGATTTCCCCGGATCTTAAAGACAATGCCGGTACCGAAAGCTACAACCCCAAAGGGCTCGTGCCCCAGGCGGTGCGGGCGATTAAGCAGGCCCTCCCCAACCTGCTGGTGTTTACTGATGTGGCCCTTGACCCCTACAGCAGCGCCGGCCACGACGGCATTGTCGAAAACGGCGAAATCCTCAATGACCAAACCGTGGCGGTGCTGGTGCAACAGGCCCTTTGCCATGCCGAAGCCGGGGCGGATTTTGTCTCTCCTTCAGACATGATGGATGGTCGGGTTGGGGCGATCCGTCGCGCCTTGGATGCGGCAGGCTGGATTAACGTGGGCATTCTGACGTACTCGGCCAAGTACGCCTCCGCCTACTATGGCCCCTTCCGCGATGCACTGGACTCTGCCCCCCAGTTTGGCGACAAAAAGACCTATCAGATGGACCCCGCCAACGCCCAGGAAGCCCTGAAGGAAGTGGATCTCGACATTGCCGAAGGAGCCGACATCGTCATGGTGAAACCGGCCCTGGCCTACATGGACATCATCCAGCGCGTTAAGCGGCACACCACCCTGCCGGTAGCGGCCTACAACGTCAGCGGTGAATATGCCATGGTCAAAGCGGCTGCTCAGCAGGGCTGGATTGACGAACGGGCTGTGGTGATGGAAACCCTCACCAGCCTCAAGCGAGCAGGCGCGGATGTAATTTTGACCTACTTTGCCAAGGATGTCGCCAGCTTGCTGCGGCGGTAGGCAGATGAACAACGCCATGAATTTCCTGGAGTGTTGCATCCTGCCCCTACCAGATGGCACTTACCAGCTCCGTCACTTGAGTGGAGCCGTGTGGCAGTCCAGCGATTTACAGTCCTGCCTAAAGCTTTGAATACCAACAGACCAGTTTGTGACTGTGCTCCAACCGAGGGGTGGCGGCATAACAAGCGGCATAACAACTTGATCAGCGGCCATTGTGCTGCCGGGCTCATTGACTGACAAAACCTGCTAGAACCCAGACTATCCAAAGGGTCAGGGAACCTGCCCCCTACAGCATCCGAAATCTGGTAAGGGCGCGGTTTCCGTGCCCAATGCAGAATCTTTTGTCAGTCAACCAGGCTGCCGGGTCAAGCCGGTCATTCCTTAGGGCTGTATCAATGAGAAGAGGCCGACATAGCCGAGGATGCCGATATTGCGTAGCTGCATGTCGTTCAAAATAACGCCGCTGAGACCGGCCAGGGCCAGCAGACCGCTGAGGATTAGTAGGCGCGAATTGCGATCGCAAGTGGACTTCCATAGGTTATGCGGTGGCCATTTGTGACAGGTTAAGCCGTGTGGGCCTGCAATGGGGGACGGGGGTGGCAAGAGAATGCGATCGCACCCGCAGGAGTCCCCCCGAACTCACTTAGAATCTGGGTCTCTCGCAGCAACTCGGGTGCTTTGCTAAAAAACGCCACAGCGGCGATCTAAACTGCAACGGCTGCACTATAGTCGCCGTAAGCCTCGTTCAGTCTGACCCGTCATGGTGACTCAAGTCGAGATTCTGAAAAACTGAAGTGAACCCCTGGATTCGGACAGTAGATCAAGAGAATTAAGAGATTGACTCTTTTATACCATGCTTTTTCTTGTGTTGTTCATTCCAGTTTTATTCATACTCTTCAGGTATTAGATAACCCAGAGACGAATGGATCCTTTTCTTCATATAGACATCCTCCAAGAATTGTCCTATCTGTTGATACGCTTCGGTAAAGTTTCGATAGTCTAATAGATCGACTTCCTCCTCTTTAATGGTTCTCATTAAGCGCTCAGCATAGCCGTTTTGCCAAGCTTGTCCTACGTCTGCCAGGTGAGATGAATCTGAGGAATACCTTTTTCTAATCCTCGAGTTAAGGCCGTTATGGTCAGGCTTTGATCCATGCTTCGAGCCAGGTGCCAACCGCGTATGCTACGGGTGAAGACGTCCATTAAAACGGCCAGATAGACAAATTCCTGCTGCGATCGCATCGGCTGGCACCAGGGAGGCAAGTATATCGACTACTCTGAAGTGACATTCGACACCTCCGCACCTCTTGGCCACCTCCCTGGGCGGGTGTTTGTGACGGGGGTTTTTTGGGTTGATGGCGGTTTTGAGTCTCTTCTCTCGCATCCAGACTTGTAAACTGTAGTTGAAGAGCCCGGAGTGTGGGTCATTTCCCCTGTAATAAAGGGTCATGCTATGCCTGTAACGCGACCCACACTCCAGGCAATGTTAGAACTCCAATCAGAACAGAGGATGTCCATCATTCCGGGTCGCGCTGCGCTTGCCCGGAATCCAGGCAGAGCGCTCTGCGCCAAAGCCAAGGTTTATGCTTGAGTAAGATATGGGCATAGCTTGCCCAGGCTAACCATGAGCGTTGACTTAACTACCCCAGCCGCTATCCTGAACCAGTTAAAACGGCGCCAAGCCTATTTGGCAGAGCATTATGGCGTCACTCGCATTGGAGTGTTCGGCTCAGTCGCTCGTGGTGAAGCAACCAACGAACTCCTGACAGCACAGTCCGAAATTGACTGGGAAAGCGTCATTTTCACCCGTGATCTGCCCCGCTTCAAACAGGCGCTCATTCAGCTTCGGCAAGATGTTTTCAATTGAGTCAGGTAAGGTATCCCTGTCACCATCCCAAATGTCAATGGACTGATTCGTAATCGCTCTGCCCCCCATAGAAATGCTGGCGGTACTCCGGTGATTGCCGTGGCCTTGGGGTCTGCCCCCGAAATCATTGCCGATGGCAAAACCGGCTATCTCTGCCAGAGCGTCGATGACTGCGTGCAGGCCCTAACCCAAATTGACCGTCTCGATCGTCGCGACTGCCGAGACCATGTTGAAACTCACTTCAGTGTGCAGCGCATGGTCGATGGCTACGAGGCGGTTTACCGCCAGGTTCTCTCCAAGCGCTTTGCTTGCAATGGGCATCTTCAAGCCCCTGTGATTCCCCTCGGCACCACCGTATTTCTCTGCAACAGCGACCGGGCCTCTAAAGCAGCCCAAGAGCTCCTGTGGACAGCCCTGTCCCATTATCACGCAGGGCATCAGGCAGCGGGCAGTCCCGACTGGCGCTGCTTGCTGCTGGGGGACCCAACGACACCACGGCATGCCCGTCAGCTGAAGCCCCTGCAGCTCGGTCGTCGCATCAGTGTGGTACCGCCATGCCAAGAACACCTTGCCTATGGGGCCGCCGATGTCTGTTGGATTCCTGACCCCTATAAGCCCCTGGGCACCCTAGCCTTGAAGGCTCTCGATCACGGATTGCCGGTCATCGCTGCCAACACGGGGGCATATCGCTTTACCATTGTGCCGGGGGAGACGGGTTGGCTGGTCCCCCCTGGGGATGCCGCCGCCATGGCCCAGGCAAGCATGGCTCTGCTGTCTCGGCCATGGAGACCTGGGCATCGGCGACCGCTGGCCCTTGCGGCTATGGCCGATGGGCAGTGGCAATGGTATCGCACGGCTGCTTACCTCAGTGACTACTATCGGCAGCATTTGGCTCGTTTGGTCGGCGCGGCTGGTCTAGTGATTCCCCACCAGGTTGCTCTGCCGGTGCCAGATGCTGTCTGGGCGGATCGGAGGCTGGCTGCAGCCGCAGCGACGATGGCCATAGATCAGCCCCTGGGGGCCGTCGCCTCGGTGTCGTCTCGTTATGGTTGGTCTGCTTAATCACGATGGCGGAATCGGTGGAATTGCTTGAACTCGATGGTCGTACCTTTGCCGCGATTGCATCGTGGATGCCCGGGGGCAGCGAGTCACGGGAGCGATTGCTCTAGCTGAGGTTCAGGCCTATGTCTATGTCGCTAAGCTCCGCCTCGGTGTCATTGCCCGCATGAAAAAGCGGCTCGATCTGGCGGACCGCTGGCAGGAGCAGGCTCAGGCCCTGAAGGAACGGTTCAATCGAGACTTTTGGCTGCCCGAGCAAGGGTATTTCGCCCTGGCCCTCAATGGTGAGGGGCAGCCGGTGGACAGCATTACCTCTAACCCCGGCCATTGTCTGGGCACCGGCATCCTGGCCGACGACAAGGTGTGCAGTGTGGCCGAGCGCCTCCAAGCCCCCGATATGTTTAGCGGCTGGGGCATTCGCACCCTCAGTAGTGCCTCCCCCGCCTACAATCCCATGGGCTATCACATCGGCTCGGTGTGGCCCCACGATAATGGCATCATTGCCGCCGGGTTGCGATCGCAAGGGTTCGTCGAGCAAGCCCTAGAAATTGCCCAGGGCATCATCGACATGACCGCCCAACAGCCCTACCACCGTCCCCCCGAGCTATTTTGTGGCTACAAACGCACCCCCGAGAGCAGCCCCGTCCGCTATCCCGTGGCCTGCTCTCCCCAGGCCTGGGCCACCGGTACCATGTTTCAGCTGCTGCAGCTGATGGTGAACCTGGTCCCCGACGCCCCCAGCAACTGCTTGCGAGTCATCCATCCCCAGTTGCCAGAGTCGGTCAACTATTTGTCTCTGCACAACCTCACCATTGGCCAGACCCTCTTAGATCTGGAGTTTGAACGCTCCAGTGGCGCCACGGCCTGTCGAGTCGTACGCAAGCGGGGCAACCTGCGAGTCGTGATCGAAGCGTAGTTGAGGCAGACGGTCAACAAATACATCCAGGGATTCACTTCACCGCCAATAAGGAATAGCAGGCTCATCTCTGCTCAGAGGATCGATAGTAGCAGAGCAAAGGTTCTAAGGTGCCCTGCGGGCTGACGTGGAGACGCTTTACCTAAATTTACACTAGAATTTTGGGAACACTGCCACTAGCACTGTAACTGAATCGGATGGCTGGCCTCCATGACACGATTACTCTGGTCTCGCTTAAATCCGAGCCTTGCCGTGCGTGTAGGCGTTACCCTCGGCGGTATTACCCTCTTGTTGGCCGTGGTCTTGGGGGAAAGAGCAGGGCGCCAGGCCCGCCACCAGATTAAACAGGATATCGGCGAGGAGCTGACCCAGGTGGCCTTTCAGGTGTCACGGGAACTCGATATCAATATATTTGAGCGGTACAGAGAGATTCAAATCATTGCCGAGTTAGACCGCTTCCAGAATCCCCAGGCAACCCTCTCCAAGCAGCAGGCACTGCTCGAGCAACTGCAAAGCACCTTTCCCCACTACTCCTGGATTGGGTTTACCACCCCTCAAGGAACGGTCGTGGCGAGTACTCAAGGGCTACTCCAGGGCGCAAATGTTGCTCAGCGGCCTTGGTTTCAAGCGGCGCTCTCGGAGCCCTTTGTCGGGGATGTCCATGAAGCCGCACTCTTGGCAGAGCTACTGCCTAATCCGCAGGGAACCCATCTACGCTTTGTCGATGTTGCTGCCCCAGTTGTCAACGACCAAGGAGATGTACAAGGAGTGATTGGAGCCCATCTGAACTGGCAATGGGCAGAGGAGGTCATAGACGTCCTCATGAAAACTCCACAGGTAGAAGGCAAAGAGGTGTTCATTGTCAATAGGGATGGGATGGTGCTGTCAGGCCCTCGGGCTTGGCAGGGAAAGTCGTTGGATCTCGACAGCAACCGCCTGGCCTACCTTCGTAAACAAGGATATGCCGTCGAAACCTGGCCGAATGACGAGACATACCTGGTGGGGTTTGCCTATAGTCGCGGCTACCAAAGCTATGAGGGCCTCGGGTGGACCATTCTGGTGCGGGAATCGACGGCGACAGCCTTTGCTCCGGCCCATGACCTTTATCAGCGCATTCTTCTAGGGGGAGTGGTGATCGGCGGAGGATTTGTGTTTCTCAGTTGGGCAGCCACCGCCTTGATTACTCGGCCCCTCTTACAAGTGGCGGCGATCGCCGACCAAATTCGAGCGGGGAATCGCGACATTACCTTGCCCCACTTTCGGAGCAACCACGAGATGGCTCGGCTCTCGCGGGCACTGACTCAGCTCATTACCGAGCTATTGGAGCGGGAACGAGATCTATCCAATGCCAATGCCAAGCTCCAGTCTCAGCTGGCAGCCAACAGGCGCCTTAGCTACTCCTATCGGCGTAGCGAGAAACAGCTGCAGCAAATTGTCGATGGCATCGAGGATGCCCTGCTATTACGCGAGATCGGCAGCGGCAAGCTGATTTACGCCAATGCTGGCTTGACCAAGTTGCATCCCCCCTCAGTCCTACGAGATCCAGACTGTCTGGAGGAGTGGGTACAGCACATTCACCCCGAGGATCGAGACTGGGTGAGTGAGAAGCTCCATGCCGAAGTCCAGCGACAGGCATTCTTCAATGACGAATATCGCATTCTAGACGCCGATGGCAACGTGCGATGGATTTGGGATCGCTCCTTTCCCATCTGCGACGAAACTGGCCAGGTTTATCGGTATGTGGTGATTAAGCGCGATGTGACTGAGCTGAAACGCTCGGCGGAGGTACTGCAGACCCTGATGCAGGGGACGGCTGCGGTCACCGGCAATGCCTTCTTTGAGAAACTGGTGCAGCAGTTGGCCGAGGCCCTCAGGTTTGATCATGTCTGTATTACAGAGCAGGTAGACACCGGCCTACAGACTCTAGCCCATTACTGCCGGGGACAGATGTGTCCCAGCGTTACCTATAATCCCGACAGAACCCCGTGCGCCATTACCCTGGCCCAGGGCAGTTACTACTGCGCAACTCAGGTACAGCAGCAATTCTCGGACAATTCCCATCTACAGCAGATAGATGCCGACGGCTATGTTGCAGTGGCTTTAGTCAATGCCACCGGGGAATCCCTCGGTACCCTCGCCGGAGTCAGCCAAAGTCCTCTAGACAATCGCAGTCAGAGCCTAACAATTCTGCGTATCTTTGCCCATCGAGCCGCCGCCGAGATCGAACGGCAGCGCTCAAACACTGCGCTAGAAGCCAGCGAAGCTCGCTTTCGCTTACTGGCAGAAAATATCAAAGATCTGGTGTGTCTCCATGATTTAGACGGCAAGATCCTCTACGCCAGCCCCTCTTGTCAATCTGTACTTGGCTCTGATCCCAAGGGCTTGATTGGGCAGTCCCCCCTAGACTATTGCCATCCGGAGGATCAAGCTCTGATGTGGTTAGAAATGCTGCAGGCAATTGAAGCGGGTTACCTTCAGAATCCCATTGTCTATCGAGCTTGGCATCAAGATGGCCACTATATCTGGCTGGAGACCCTGATCAAAGTGGTGGCCTCGTCTACGGGGGAGCCCACCCATCTACAAACTAGTTCCAGGGACATCACCGATAAGTTTAGAGCCTATCAGCAGCTGGAACATGACGCTACCCACGATAGACTCACAGGACTCCCTAACCGGACTCTATTACTGGAGCGTCTAGATTTGGCTCTGGAACGAGCTCGGGCTAATGCCGGCGCTCAGTTTGCCGTCCTCTGTATTGACCTTGATCAATTTAAGGTGATTAACGACAGTTTGGGGCATTTGCTTGGAGACCACCTGTTGCAGCGAACTGCTAGCACCCTAGAGAGTGCAATTCGAGGTGTTGATTTGGTGGCCCGCTGGGGAGGTGATGAATTTATTGTGCTCCTGGAGGATATCAGCGGTTTGCATGCTGCCATCGGCATGGCGGAGGATATTTTAGAGGCCTTGAGTATCCCGATATGCCTCGATGACCATGAAGTGGTTGTTGAAGCTAGTATTGGCATCGTCTTGGGACATGCTGACTATGGGCAGGGCTTAGACCTGCTCAGAGATGCTGATATTGCTATGTATTCTGCCAAGCGCAGTGGTAAGGCCTGCTATGCCATTTTTCAACAGGAAATGTATGCCCAAGCCCTGCGACGTCACGAGTTGGGCAATGCCCTGCGTCAGGCCCTGGAACGGCAGGAATTTGTCCTGCGCTATCAGCCGATCATAGCCCTGGATACTGGGAAGCTGGCGGGTTTTGAAGCCTTGGTACGCTGGCAGCATCCTGAGCGAGGCATGATTTCTCCCGCCGAGTTTATCCCAGTGGCTGAGGAGACGGGGTTGATTGTGCCCTTGGGCACCTGGGTGCTGCGGGCAGCCTGTGAACAGATGGGGCGCTGGCAGACCCAGTTTCCGGCAGCTAAGGCCCTGAAGATCAGCGTCAACCTCTCGGTGAAACAGTTAAAAGATGCTGCCCTGATTCCCCAGGTGAAGCATGTGCTCCAGACGACGGGACTGGCTCAGGGGAGTTTGGCCTTGGAAATTACCGAGAGCATGTTTATGGAGGATATCGAGGCCATTAATCAGCGTTTGCAAGAGCTTCACGACCTGGCTGTCCAAATTAGTATCGATGATTTTGGCACTGGCTTTTCGTCTCTAAGCTACCTGCATCTCTTAGCGGTTAATAATCTGAAAATTGATCGGTCCTTCGTCAGCAATCTGTTTGAGAGTGAGCGCAACTTCAATGTGACGGCAACCATCATTGAGCTCGCCAACCAGTTGGGCCTAGATGCGATCGCAGAGGGCATCGAAACCGAGGCCCAGTTGCAACAACTCCAGGTTCTGGGCTGTCGCCTAGGTCAAGGCTACCTATTCGATGGCCCCGTTCCCTCTGAGACCGTCGAGAGTTTAATTGCCCAAGCAAGCCTGGCAGCCTGAGGGCAACGTTTCAACTTCTGCCAGACAAGGTGGTCTTTCGTCATTCCGGGCAAGCGTAGCGCGATCTGGAATCCAGGCAGGGACCTTTGCAGTCAGTAGACACCTCCCAGGTATGCTCCTCGAAAACTGGATTCCCGCCGCCGCGGGAATGACGGGAGTAGTCTCTTGAGGTAGCAGACTCATCGCGAAAAAGACGTCCGTCATTCGGGAGCGTTCTGATTTCTTTCTCGGCATGATGCGGTCTCTTGAGTTATGGGGATTCTAGACCGCTTACACAAAATTCTGATCAGTCTCCCCGCAAGGGGTTTATGGCCATCCGTGCACCTCACTAGCTGCAAAAATGCTGTAGTCGCTGAACGGATGTCACAGTGTATTAGTTAGAGACCTCGGCCATCTCGATCACCTGGTCATCGTAGTCTTTGACCAGAAAGTTTAGGGGCTTATCGCGGCGAATCTTGTGCTTGACGCCGTAGGTCTGTACCCGCATCAGCAACTGCTCCAGGCAATCATGGTCGAAGCAGACGTGGCGTTGGCGTCGTTTGTGGCCCAGGCTAGCCCCGGAGATCACATGGAGCTGGGTATTTTTCTTCAGCTGATACCAGAGGCCATCGGGGTTGCCATAGTCTGAGCCAGGATTGCTACCCATATTGCCCATATACATCGGGTCAATTCCCGCCGTGCCCAGGGTCTGCTCATAGTTGTAGTAGTAATGCAGGGGCACATCCGCGGCGGGCAATTGCAACATGCCCTCATAGAAGCGGCGGGCCAATTCCAGGTCTGAGACCATGACGGTATGAACCTTGGGGGCACTGGTGAGAAACATCCACATGGCCCCGGCATAGGCCACCAAGAGCAGCACCATGATGCCTTGGGTCGACAAGAGACTGTCGATGGGCAGGCCGAGGACGGCACCAAAGGTCGCTGTCTCGCCGCAGCCAACACTAGAACCAAGGGATAATGCCGTATTCATAGGTGAGATACCAAACCACGGAATGACGCTACGTCAGCCTGCTCCTTCTGGAAATGGTCACAGGACTAAGCTAGTTTCTCTAGTGTATCAACATCACTATCGCCCATTAGCAGGGCATGATTCTAACGCCATCGTTGCTCGTCGTATCTTGATTTTGTAAAAAATCATGTGAATTTGAGCCAGTATCGGTATATTAGGAGCTAGCTTACCCTCAACTTAAGGTTGCGAGTCTTGTGGATAAATGGTCTAGGTTATCTCTGGCCCAGCCGTCCCGCTGGAGTATGCTGCTCCTGGGAATGTCCAAGCCGGATGTAACTGCTACCGTGATACCGTTTGAGTTTTAGCTGTTCTGAGCAAGCGATTGCTGTGCGTATCCCTAGTTTTCCTGAATGTGACCACGAGATTGTGCAGTCCCTGTTTCACCTGAGTGATCGGGAACTGGTCAGCCTGCTCAAGCACCATCCCGATTCGGGACGCTATTTTACGGCCATTTTCTGCCGCTACAGCCCCATCGTCTACAGCCTAATTCGTCACTCGGCTCGCTCTCCGGTGCAGGCAGACTATTTATTTGCCATTACCTGGCGTCATATTCTCTACGAACTCAGTGGCCTAGATTGGCCGGAAGCGGTGCCTGGTAAGTCCTCGTTTTCATTGCAGAGTTGGCTGATCAATATCACAGCCCTGTGCATTAACCAGGTGCCGCTGCCCGATGTGGAGCAGATTCACTATGCCATCGAAGATGCCTCACCGCCGCTGTGGTGCTACCTAGAACGGGCCCTGGAAAACCTACCACCGATTGAGCGGCTGATGGTGGTGATGGCGCAGACATTTCATTGGAGTGCCACTCGCATTGCCGCCTATCTTCAGGCCGAGGGAGAACGGCTGTCGCCGGGGGATGTTAAGAGCCGCCTGCAGGACGCTTATCGCCACTTGGAAGAAGCCTTGCCTACCGATATTCGCGCCATCTATTTGGGGGCAGCAGGAACCGATAACGGCTATCAAGAGGGCAATGAGAGTGATGAGAATGATGAGGATGAGAGACTCTTAGATCAGGTGTTTGCCCCCAATGAGCCATCGGCAGATAGGTCTTACCTACAGCTGATGTTGCAGGGAAAAAAAGCAGCCCTGTGATCGGGAAAACACTGGATGCGGTGGGAGGTAGATAGAGATGGCAACCCCGAAACGATGGCCCTATGGCTGGCTGCTGGTGGTCCTAACTCTGGGATTTGTGGGCCCCTCTGCCCTGGCTACCGATCTAGATCAGCAATTGGATATTCGCCCCTTTAACGCTACTGCGGGGCAACCCCGAAATGTGGCGGATCAATGGTTGCGGTTGGGCAGCCAGCAGGCGACGGCAGGGCGCCCGGCTGAGGCCATTGCTTCCTGGCAGCAGGCCATCGAGATCTACCATGCCCTGGGGGATACGGTGGCCCTAGGGCTGACCTATGATTATATCGGCCTCACCTTTGCCAGCCTGGGTCAATACGATCAAGCAGAGTCGGCTCTGCGACGCCGCCTTGCGATCGCACGGGACAATCAGAATCTACAGCGAGAAATCTTTGGCTGGAATAACCTAGGCAGCCTGCTCCTGCAGCAGGGCAATGTGGCTGCGGCCCAGGCCGCCTTCAGCGAAGCCTCTGTCCTGGCCCGTAGCGTTAATCACCCGGAAGGCCTGGGTCTGTCCCTCAGTAATCTGGGGTTGGTGGCGGCGATTCAGGGCCAATGGCAAGATGCCCGCAAGTACTACGAAACCGCTGCCGGCTACCGCTACACCGCTGCCGACTGGGCCGGCGAAGCCCATACATCGAATGGGCTCGGGGATGTTTATCAGGCCCTAGACCAAGAGTCTGCTGCCATCGGCGCCTACCGTCTGGCCCTGCGCCTAGCCCGCGACGTCAACGATGTGGCCGTACAACTACGAGCCATCGATGGCTTGCTGCCCATCTACCTAGATCGCAATGAACTAACGACGGTTCGCCGCCTCATCGATCAGCGCTTGGCCCTCACCCTAGGCGCCAACGATCCCCAGACCGTTGTCAGCCTCATGTATGCCGGTGACTACTATCGACGCTCGGGGGATATTGCTGCCGCCCGCACCCTCTACTATCGCGGCATGCAACTGGCGGCGGCCTTAGAGATGAAACTAGAGCAAGCAGATTTAGCTAACCGCCTAGTTCAACTGGGTGGGCTACCGGTGCTCTAGCCGGCCAGATTGGTCTGTCTCTATCTGTATCTATCTGTATCTAGAAGTTCTCAGTGCCAGGGGGTGGCGCCCCAGCTCCCTGTTGATTCAGGAAGAGGTTGCCAGCGGCATCATTTTGATAGATGCAGTCCACCTTAGCGGCCTGCTCATTATTGGCATCGCCGGTATAACCAAAGGTATTCATCCGCTGCCGACACTGACGCTCGTCTTCACTGTCAATCAGTCCTCGCTTCTCTAGCACCGCCCAGTTATTGCGGCGAATCACACAGCCCGGCTGCATGGTGGGCTGCGACAGATAGACCCCGAAAGGATTAAAGGTCAAAAAGATGCGAGCATCGGCTACTACGGCACTAGCCCCGTACTGCACACACATCTCGGGATTGGGGGCCCTGCGGTCGATGAACTCCCGGGACGCTACATTTTGAGGGGTCATGCTGGTTGTTGAAGAACTGAAGGCAATGCCCAAACCAATGCCCAGAATAAAGACGCCCCCGATGATGGCCAGGGTCATGTAGTTCAGGGTCGAGCCCAAGGGCGACTTAGGCGGTGGTGGCTCTGTAGACCGATAGGAATCGTATGACTTGGAGGAACGGGAGGGTCGGGTGCGTCTCATAGCCGCAGTCAGAACCTACAACGAAAGTTAGCTTACTCATCCAACCATATTAGCGTCCTCACTGGTGTCTAGGGGCAGACAGCGAGGGAGCAACCATCCTCAAACGACACCTACGGTAGCTCAGGCCCTACGCCCCTTAAGACCTGGGCAAGTCACCGCTCAATCTAGTGCTGGCAGCTGCATCTAGCTTGCGGGTGTGTCTAGGATACATCCAAATGATTAGGGCCAATGGCAGGATGATGGTGTTTAGGGAATGCCCCGTTGTCTGGCCATGGGCTTCCAACTGCGATGAAGCCTTCATCAAGCCAATGATTCCCCGAAATACAGCCCACTGCCAGGGGCATCTTAGTAGCAGGTGTTTTGTACACTCACCATGTGGTCGTATTTATGCTGCATCTCTGGCTCAAAATAATTCTGGGATTAGGGGTAATCCTCGGGGTCAGCGGTTGTTCTCCCGATTCCCTGTCCTCGGACACCACCTCTCCTGCCGCCGATCCAGCGGCTACCGAGACCTTCGTGATTGCAGATATCTCCGACGAACCCGCCGCCAAAATTGATGCCTACCAACCCATGGCCAACTATCTGGCCGAGCAATTGAGCGAATTCGGCATCGAAGCTGGGGCGGTCAAAGTTGCCCCCGATATGGCTACGATGACCCAATGGCTCGCCACTGGAGACGTTGATCTATACTTCGATAGTCCCTATCCTGCCATGCGAGTGAAGACTGGTTCCGGGGCAACTGTTTTGCTGAGACGGTGGAAAACTGGTGTCGCCGCCTACAGCACCATTCTGTTTGCTCGCCAGGATAGCAACCGTCAGACCGTCCATGACTTATTAGGGCAGGTGGTTGCCTTCGAAGAAGAATTTTCGACCTCTGGCTACATGCTGCCTAAAGCTTATCTTGCCGAAGCTGGCTTATCCCTTACCCAGCTCAACGATCCCACTGCTCAGGTACCGCCAGATCAGATTGGCTATGTCTTCAGCCGCCACGAGCAAACTACCATTCAGTGGGTGCTGAGCCAGCGGGTCGTGGCCGGTGCCGTCGGCAGTCCCTATTTTTATAGCATTCCAGAATCTACCCGAGAGCAGCTCGTCATCCTGGCTGAGACCGAAGCCTTACCCCGTCACATTGGCCTGGTGTCTCCCACCATGGATGCGGCCCAGCAGCAAGCCCTGAAGACAGTCCTGATGGCCATGGATGAGACGCCAGCCGGGCGTGATGTCCTGCAGCAATTTGAAGAGACAGCTCAGTTCGATGAGTTTCCCCAGGGAGCCAGTACTGCCATTGCTCGGATCAAAGTGTTATATGACCTGGTGGGCGATTAACAAGACGCGCGCTTTAAGGCTCCCTGGCTGGCAACGGTGGTCACCTCAGCGCTCCTTAGGGGTAAAGCTGACCATGACGATGACGGGCCTAGTCGTCATTGCCATTAGTGGCGTCACCGCCCTCTCCGTGCAGCGGGAACAAAACACCTTTCACCAGGAATGGAAAGAGCGGGCCAGCCTCTTATTAGACACCCTGGAAGTTGTCGCCCGCGATCCCCTCTATGACCTAGAGGCCGATGTCCTCTCCCAGTTAATCTCGGCCCTGGCCCAGAACCATCCTCTGCTGACCTCCGGTCACATCTACGATAGTGACGGTCGCATCATCGCCGATCTCCATCGGCAAGGGCCAGTCTATGCCACCCAAAGCAGTCCGCTCGGACAACGACTCATCAACAGTGAGCCAACGGTCTTTATCTGGCAGTCCCAACAGCTCGTCGCCGGGCGCGCCATCATTGCTGGGGAGCAGAGACTAGGCGCAGTCAGTATTGGCCTCTCAACCGCTCCGCTACAGCAGAAAGTTGCTAGGGTCCGCAACCAAGGCATCGTCATCGCGCTGATTGCAGGGGGGTTAGGGGCGAGCATTGCCGTAGTACTCAGCCGCTCGATCACAACCCCATTGCAGGCTCTCGTGGTGGCCACCCGCAAGATTGCCCAAGGGGATCTAAATCAGCAGGTGCCGATTCAGAGCCATGATGAGCTGGCCGTCTTGGCCCAATCCTTTAACGAGATGACCAGCCGCTTGCAGCAAACCCTATCCCTACTCCAAGCCCACAAAGACGAGTTAGAGCAGCGGGTACAGGAACGCACCCAAGCGCTGTCCGAGGCCATTCAGCACCTGCAGCAGACGCAGACCCAATTGGTCCAAAGCGAGAAAATGTCTAGTCTGGGCCAATTAGTCGCCGGTGTCGCCCACGAAATCAACAATCCAGCTAGTTTCATCCACGGCAATCTCACCTACGCTTCTACCTACATCCAAGATCTGCTGGACATTATCACCCTTTACCAACGGCACTACCCAAATCCCCCAGCCGGCCTGCAAGAAGCCATTGATGCAGTTGATTTGGCGTTTATTCAAAGTGATTTGCCGAAGTTACTGCAATCTATGCAGGTGGGCTCTGATCGCATCAATGAGATTGTCCGCTCCCTGCGAACGTTTTCCCGCCTGGAAGAGGGGGACTTTAAGCCTGCTGACATCCACGACGGGATTGACAGCACGCTGATGATTTTGAAGCATCGCCTGAAGATGGCCACTGGCAACGGCATCCAGGTGGTCAAACACTACGCTCCCCTAGATCCTATCGATTGCCGCCTGGGGCAACTGAATCAGGTGTTCATGAATATTCTCACCAATGCCATCGACGCCTTGCAGGACCAAGAGGCGGCGCCGTCGAGCCCGTCTCAGCAGCCTCCCACCATTGAGATTCGCACCCGATCCCTGTCTCCCGACTGGATCGCTATTCATATTTTCAACAACGGCCCCAGTATCGACACCGAGATTCACTCCAAGCTGTTCGATCCTTTCTTCACCACGAAATCGGTTGGGCAAGGGACCGGCCTGGGGCTCTCCATTAGCTACCAAATCGTGACTGAGCATCACCGGGGGCGCCTCTATTGCCATTCCAAGGCTAATTGGGGAACCGAATTCATCCTCGAGTTGCCCACCCATCATCCCGACGAGACCATGCCGGACTTGGCGGCAGCAGATCGCTGAGCGGCCTCGACCCAGGGCTGGGATACTGGCTATGGGGCTAGCCGGCTGGTCTGCAACGGCGCCCAGCTTGGTGGCGGCTATAGAAGGCAGAAGGCGATTGTCTGGGATTGATAAAGTACCGAAAAATTATCGAGTCGCTGTTGGTGAAGGGCTGAGCATTCTGAGACTGACCATATCTTAGTCGTGAGGTATATCCCATGGTCACGAATAGAGTAAGCGCCACCTTAGACTCCAGCGAGCTACAGACGATGATGGCTGCGATCGCAACCATTCCAGAGAAGCTGTCATTCTTTGCCGGGCTGACGCCAGAGGAGCGCAAGTCCCTGCTCAAGATGGCCGATACCAATGAAGCCTTTGCCCGCCGCGCCCTGGAAGTGGCCACCCAGACCCCAGATTTTCTGCCCTGCTCCTTTGACCTGGAAGAGATGCAGCGAGACCTGACCCTGTTTACCTCGCTGCAGCCGGTGATTCTAGCCGTAACCCAACTGCAGGAGATGCTGACGTATACGGCCACAGCCGCAGGCAACGAGGCCTACACGGCCGCCTTGGAGGTGTATCGCTACGCCAAGGCCAATGGCACCATGGCCGGCCTGGATGATCTAGTGGAGAAGCTGGGGGAATGGTTCACCAAGCGGGCCAACCCCAAAGGCAGCCAGCCGGTCACCGAATAATCCCAGCCCCGGCTGAAGTTACGTTTCTACAGCGTTATCGATCACAGTTCGGGTCGCACTGCGTTTGCCCGGAATGACAGGACTTATTTTCGCGGTTAGTTTGCTGTCTAAGAAGACCCCATTACCGTCATTCCCGCGGCGGCGGGAATCCAGAGAACCAACCTCGGCATCGACCCAGAGGGCTCTGCCCGGATTCCAAGCCTACCCGCAATAACCGTACTGCCAGTCCACCCTTCTGCTGCTCCCGACCACCTTTGTGCTGCTCCCGCTCACCCTGGTGGTGCATCAGAGCACCCTTTTGCTGCTCTCGACCACCCTGATGATGCTCCCGATCGCCTTCGTGGTGCTCCCGACCACCCTGGTTGGTGCACCCACTCACCTTTTTCGTGTATCCGACCACCCTGGTGGTGCACCCGAGCACCTTTTTGCTGCTCCTGACCACCTCTTTGGTGCATCCACCCACCTCTGTCGTGGACTAGTACCCGATGACAGAAGTAAGCGAGCTATTTATGCGGTGAGAGGCTTGCCTGTATAGTTCCACTTGAAGGGCTTGGCCATCGTGCGATTGAAGTAATCAACAAAGTCCAAAATCTTGGCCCTGAGTTCAGCTTGACTCTTAAAACTGGAGCGTCGGAGCAACTTCCGCACCAAAATACTAAACCAAATTCCAATTTGATTGAGCCAGGAACAATGCTTCGGGGTGAAATGCACCACCAGACGATGTGCCGCGTTGGTCAAGAACGCGGCACGGGTCGCCATCGATTGCAGAATGCCGGACTTGCCTTTGACGCCTAATGCCAGGGGTTCAGGTTCGAGCTCAGCCGCCAAACGCACCAGGGACTCGGACTGGTGTGTGTTGAGACAGTCCATGACCAAGTGAATTTTGGGTGCCTCCGGGGACTGCGCGAGCAAGGCTCTCAGATGAGTGTCTAAATCCTGCTCAGTGCGGGTATCGCCCACCGTTGCCTGGTCGATGCGTCCGGTGGCCACATTCAAGGAGGCAATGAGAGCTTGGGTGCCATGGCGAATGTATTCAAATTCGACTCGAACACAGCGCCCCGGCTTCATGGCAATATCCGGCATCGTTCGCTCCAGGGCTTGAATCCCAGTCATTTCATCGAGACTAACGGTCAACTCACCCTGCTCGGCTGGTGCGGCCGCTTGTTGATAAACCTCACAGATGTCTTCAACTTTGGCTTTGAACGCTGGGTCGGGAGGGGATTTAACCAGTAGCGGCTCTGGTGCGGTTTGAGTTCGGCTTCCGCCAAGAGGCGACCCACATGTCGCACACTGATGCTATCGACGATCTGTTGCTGGATTAATTCATCGGCCAGTTCTTGGGGCGTCCATTGACTAATCGGACGGCCATATTGCTCCGGTGGCGAACAGGCCAAAGCATACAGTTCGGTGATTTGCTCCAGTGTAAAGGTGGGTGGCGTCCCGGAGCGATAGGCATCTTGCAACCGCTCGGCGACGGGCACCTCGCGGGAACTGAGTGACAATCAGCGCGTTCGCCAGCACCGACTCATCGCTTTGCCAATGCCTAAGTCACGGGCAATCGCACCGTGGCTGTCGCCCTGAGCCGCTCGCAGGATGATTTTCGCCCGCAAAGCGATTTACTGAGGGGTGCTGGGACGCTTCGCGAGCTGCTTTAACTCATGAAGTTCCGACTCGCTCAAGGTGATGGATGGGGCGGGTAGACGGGGCATAACTGGGATGTCCTGAGAGGGGTTCCTAAAGGATACTCCCATTTCTGCCATTCAGTACTAGCAGCAGATGAACTGTGAGACAGTGTTTTGAACAGAGCTCTTGCACCAGTCCGTTTATATCCTGCCTTAGCCTCGTTCGGCTGAGCTCACGTCGACGCCTAAATCCCCTGCAAGATGTGAGTTGAAGTGAGAATGATGACCCGCGAGGTGAGTTGTGCCGCGCCGGATTGCGATCGCTCAACCGATGAACAATCACTGCGTCCGTTCCGTTCTATTTGCTGGCGTGAGGCAGATCACCACCTTGACTACGAATTCTGTACTAAGTTTAGATCTTAATTTCATGTGTTCTCGGTATTCCTTTGGCGGGGTATTGGGATGAGGGTATTCCGGACAATTCAGCATACCTCAGTCCTGACTTCTGTCTAATCAATCAGCTACAGGTAGACTTGTCAACTACGTGAAAATCACTCACAGCAAGCCCTCCAGGGAGAAGAATTAGCACAAGATCGCTAACCCCTTGTGAAACTATTTAAGATTCCCTTTACCAATCAGTTCTCAGCAAGGCTACCTAACATGTTAGACACCCTACTGTTGATTCCCCACGGGCACTGCTATCTTTGGAAACCCAATCTAGTCGGATTACATGTGGTTTCAGATGCGCTGATTGGCATCGCCTACTACTCCATTCCCTTGACCTTGCTCTATTTTGTTCAGAAGCGCAAGGATGTTCCGTTTGACTGGATTTTCTTACTGTTTTCCGCGTTTATTGCGTTTTGCGGCACCACCCACTTAATGTCCATTTGGACACTGTGGCATCCGGCTTATTGGGTCTCGGGCACCATCAAAGCACTCACGGCAGCGATTTCGGTCTACACCGCGATTCAACTCATTCCGATTGTCCCCAAAGCGCTCGATTTGCCCAGTCCAGCCCAGCTAGAAGCGATCAACCATCAGCTTCAGCAGCACGTTGCTAAGCGTGAGCAGGCAGAACGACATCTGCGCCAGTTGTCTGCTCGCCTGAATCTGGCAGTGAAGTCTGCGGCTATCGGCATTTGGGATTGGGACATGACCCAAGACATCCTCACCTGGGATAAACGGATGTATGAGCTCTATGGCCTCATCCCCGAGTGTTTTACCCCTGCCTATGGAGCATGGTCGAGCTGTTTGCATCCCGACGATCGCAGGGCAGCAGAAATGGCTGCTCAGCAAGCCCTGCAAGGCGAGAAAGACTTTGACCAAGACTTTCGAGTGGTTCATCCCGATGGCAGCATCCACTACATCAAAGCCAATGCGCTGGTGCAGCGCGATCCCCACGGTGACCCTCAACGGATGATCGGGGTTAGCTATGACATTACTGATCGCAAGCAGGCTGAGCAACAACTCCAGCAACTCAATCAAGCGCTAGAAGCCAAAGTCGAAGAGCGCACCCGAGAACTGCAAGCCCTGGCCAGACGGGAGCAATTGAGTGCCAACATCGCCACTCAGATCCGATCATCGCTAGATTTACAGGTGATTCTGGAGACGGCGGTGCGGGAGATTCGATCGCTGCTACAGTGCGCTCGCGTGAATATCTGGCGATTTGACGCCGATGGGCAAACCATGGTCGTGGCCGAGTCCACCGACTCCTCCCTGTCGCTGGTGGGGGAACGGGTCAACGACACCTGCCTGCAAGACTACACCGCACTTTATCGCCAGGGGCGGGTGCGCATCGTGCCGGATATCTACACTACCGACATGTCAGCCTGTCACCGGGAGCTACTGATCCGCTCCCAGATACGCGCCAAAATCTTGGTGCCGCTGCTGTGTGGGGATGAGTTGTGGGGCTTGCTCCATGTCAGCGAGAGCCAACACCCCCGCGACTGGCAACCGGAAGAAGTGGAGCTGCTGCAGGCGTTATCGGTGCAACTGGGGATCGCCCTTCAACAGGCCACCATCCATCAGCAATTACAGGCGGAACTGAACGAGCGACAGCAAACGGAAGCTCGCCTGCGAGCCAGTGAACAACGTTATATCACCCTGGCAGCAGCGGTTCCCGTGGGGATTTATCGCACCGACGCGGCGGGTAACTGCCTCTACGTCAACGATCGCTTGGGTCAGATCACGGGGCTCGCCCCAGAAGCGACAATGGGACAGGGATGGCGGCAAGGACTGCACCCGGATGATCGGGACCGGGTCGTGACTGAATGGTATCAATCTGCCCAGGAAAATCGTCCCTTCCAGCTCGAATATCGGTTTCAACACCCTGACGGGACGGTGAGGTGGGTCTATGGACAATCCGTCGCCGAGTGGGATGCCGATGGGCAAGTGATTGGCTATGTCGGCACCATCACGGATATCAGCGAGAGAAAGCGGCTGGAAGCCGAACGCAAACAGGTCGAAGCCGAGCGCCTGCAAGCTAAGCAGACTCGTAAAGAGTTAACGTTACTGGAGCAGATTCTGGACATCATTCTCGCGGGCTATTGGGATTGGGATATTCCCGGCAATCAAGAATACCTTAGCCTTGGCTTCAAACAAATGTTTGGCTACGCCGATCACGAACTGCCCAACACCCCTGAAACCTGGCAAAATCTAATCTTTCCACAAGATTTACCCGGGGTATTGGAGTGTTTCAACCGCCATGTCCAGAGCCGAGGGGAAGTGCCCTACGTCAACGAAGTCCGCTATCGCCATAAAGATGGATCGACGGTCTGGGTGATCTGCTCCAGTAAGGTGATTGAGTGGGATGAGGCGGGTAACCCGCTGCGGATGATTGGCTGTCACATTGATATTAGCGATCGCAAACGGGCAGAAGCCGCCCTGATTAGCAGTGAAGCCCGACTACAATACCTGGTCTCCTCCAGCCCCGTCGTCATTTTTAGCTGCAAACCCAATGGCGACTATGGGGCCACCTTTATCAGCGAAAACGTCGAAGCGTTATTGGGCTGGAATGCTCAGGATTTTCTGGCAGACTCTGAATTTTGGCTCAACCATCTCCATCCCGACGATGCTGAGCGGGTTCTGGCCGGGCTGGCAAATTTATTCACCGGTGACTTTTATGCGCACGAGTACCGCCTCCGTAAAGGCGATGATACCTACTGTTGGTGCCTGGCCCAGTTACGGTTGATTCGCGATCAGGCCGGTAACCCCCTCGAGATGCTGGGATATTTGATTGATATTAGCGATCGCAAACACACCGAAGCAGCCCTGCGGGACAGCGAAGCCCGACTGCAACTGATTACCGACTCTATTCCGGGCTGCATTTCCTACACGGATGCCTCCCAGCACTATCGGTTTGTCAACCACACCTATGAAGAGTGGTTTGGCTGTCGGAAGGAAGATATCCTGGAGCGCAGCATTGCCGAGGTGCTTGGCGCTGAAGCGTACCAGCGTGCCCGACAGCATATTGAGCGTGTGCTGTCTGGCGAAACCGTGACCTATGAAAACGAGTTGCCCTATCAGGGGAGACAACCCCGCTATGTCTCTGGGAAATTGGTGCCAGAGATTGACTCACAGGGCCGGGTTCACGGCTACTATGCGCTGATTACCGACATTAGCGATCTCAAACAGGCCGAAGCCGCACTCAAGGCCAGCCGGGCTTACTATCAGGGCATCGTCTCTGACCAGACAGAACTGATCTGCCGCTTCTTGCCCGACGGCATCCTCACCTTTGTCAACGATGCCTACTGCCAGTTTTTCCAGAAGTCGCCGGAAGACCTCTTGGGCCGTAGCTTTACCCCCCTCATACCTGCCGAGGACAAAGAGATTGCCTTACAAACCTTCAACAGCCTGTCCGTAGACAACCCGGTCGTCACCTGTGAACATCGCGTGATTGCGCCGGATGGCTCCATCCGCTGGCAACAGTGGACCGATCGCGCCCTAGTTGACCCAGACGGCAACTTCATTGAATTCCAGGCAGTCGGTCGAGACATTACTGCCCTGAAAGAAGCAGAAGCCGACATCAAGCGCCATCTCACCGCGATTGAGGCTGCCATCGACGGCATCAGCATTTTGCGAGATGGCCATTATAGTTATCTGAACCAGTCCCAGTTAACCCTATTCGGTTATTCCCAAGCCGAGGATCTGTTGGGCCAATCCTGGCAGGTGCTCTACCCCGCTCAGGAAGTTCGCCGGTTCCAAAAAGAGGTGCTGCCCCAGGTGAAGCAACACGGGTTCTGGCACGGTGAAGCCACAGGGAAACGACGGGACAACACCCTTTTCCCCGTGGAGGTATCGCTGACCCTGACCCCTACCGGCGATATCATCCGAGTTTGTCGGGATATCAGCGATCGCAAGCAGGCAGAAGATCATCTCCGCCAGATGTCTGTTCGTTTGAATCTGGCGGTGAAGTCTGCGGCCATGGGCATCTGGGATTGGGATGTTACCCACAACATCCTCACCTGGGATCAACAAATGTATGAACTCTATGGCATTACCCCCGAGCAGTTTACCAATGTCTATGAAGCCTGGTCTAGTAGTGTCCATCCCGACGATCTCGCGGCGGCAGAAACGGCGGTTCAGCAAGCCCTGCGCGGTGAAAAAGACTTTGACCAAGACTTTCGAGTGATTCATCCCGATGGCACCATCCGCTTCATCAAAGCTAATGCCCTGGTGCAGCGCAATCGCCACGGTGACCCTGAATGGATGATCGGGATTAACTATGACATTACCGCTCGCAAACGCACTGAAGCCCAAATCCAAGAGTATGCCACCCAACTAGAGTCCTCTAACCGAGAATTGGAAGCCTTTGCCTACTCGGTTTCCCATGACCTGCGGGCTCCTCTGCGGGCGATCGATGGCTTTAGCAAAGCCTTACTCGAAGATTACGGAGACACTTTCGATGAAGAGGGCCA
The DNA here is from genome assembly GCF_002075285.3 of Halomicronema hongdechloris C2206. Taxonomy (GTDB): domain Bacteria; phylum Cyanobacteriota; class Cyanobacteriia; order Phormidesmidales; family Phormidesmidaceae; genus Halomicronema_B; species Halomicronema_B hongdechloris. The sequence continues at coordinate 4,957,913 of NZ_CP021983.2, forward strand.
AGATTACTTCGATCGGATTCGCAAAAATGTCACCCGCATGGGCATGTTAATCGATGATTTGCTGAGCTTATCGCGGGTCTCTCGCTACGAAATCCGGCATACCACGGTCAACCTCAGTACCCTGGCTCAAGAGCTGATGGCTGAATTGCAAGCATCGGAGCCAGAGCGGCCCGTCGAGGTTGGGATTGCCCCCGACGCGATCGTCTCCGCCGATGCCACCCTGATGCGGGTGGTCCTGACGAACCTGTTGCAAAATGCCTGGAAATTTACCAGCCACCATCCCACAGCCCGAATTGAATTTGGCATGATTTACCCAGACGGACAGCCGGTCTATTTTGTCCGAGACGATGGCGCTGGCTTTGATATGGCCTACTCCAACATGCTGTTTGGCGTCTTCCAACGATTGCATAATATCCATGAATTTCCCGGCACAGGAATTGGGTTAGCGACGGTTCAAAGAGCGATTCATCGCCATGGGGGACGCGTTTGGGCAGAGGCAACCGTCGAGCAGGGCGCAACCTTTTATTTCACCCTTCCCAGTACACCGCTCGAGCTAGGAGCATAGGCGATGGCAACCCCTCGTCCCATCTTGTTGGTTGAAGATAACCCCGACGATGAACGACTGACCCTGCGGGCACTACGACAGGGTAAGGTGACAAACCCCATTCAGGTTGCTAGGAATGGTGAAGAGGCATTGACAGTGCTATTTTCGGCTGATCCGCTACCCACTGTCGTGTTGCTGGACTTAAAGCTCCCCAAAATTGATGGATTGGAGGTTTTGCGACGCATCCGAGGCCATGACCGCACTCGACTGCTGCCGGTGGTTGTGCTCACCTCCTCCAGCGAAGAGCGGGACATTGTTGAAAGCTATAGCCTGGGGGCCAATAGTTATGTGCGGAAGCCGGTTGATTTTGATCAATTCACCAACGCCATCTCTCAACTCGGGTTGTATTGGGTGCTGATTAATGAGCCATTACCGGAAAGCTTGTAATCATGAGTGACTCACTCCGTGTTCTGATCGTGGAAGATGCAGAGGACGATGCGCTGCTAGTGTTGCGAGAATTACGTCGTGGTAATTTCGATCTGGTTTGGGAACGGGTGCAAACAGCTGAGTCGCTCCGCACCCTGCTGACGACCCGGGCCTGGGACGTGATCATTTCAGATTACCGCTTACCCGGATTTGACGCCCCTGCGGCCCTGGAAATTGTCAAACAAAGCCAACTCGACATTCCCTTCATTATGGTTTCGGGCACCATTGGTGAGCGCTCGGCGGTGGAAATCATGAAGGCCGGTGCCCACGATTACCTGATGAAGGACAACTTAGTCCGATTACCCGAGGCGGTGCGGCGCGAATTGCGGGATGCTCAAATTCGGGCAGAGCGCAAACAAGCTGAAGTTGCCCTGAGACGGCAACTGGCGGCGATCGAGGCGGCGATCGATGGCATCGGTATTCTGCAAGGAGACACGTATCTCTATCTCAACCAAGCCTATCTCAACCTCTTTGGCTACGACCACGCTGAAGAGCTGGTGGGCAAAACCTGGAGACTGTGTTATTCCCAAGTGGAGATAGACCGGTTTGAGCAGGAAGTCTTTCCAGTGCTGGATCGCGATCGCGCCTGGCAGGGAGAAGCGATCGCCACTCGCAAAGATGGCTCTACCTTTGCCCAGGGCGTGTCCCTCACCCTCACCGAGGATGGATTATTGATTTCTGTCTGTCGTGATATTAGCGACCTCAAACAGGCCCAGGAGATGCTGATCTATATCGCGTTGCACGATCCCCTGACCGGGTTACCGAACCGAAAACTATTGATAGAGCGACTTGAATTGGCCATTAACCGAGCCAGGCGTCTTGAGAACTACCATTATGCGGTCTTATTTCTGGATCTAGATCGATTCAAAGTGATCAATGATAGTTTGGGGCACTCGGTTGGCGACCAGCTCCTGATCGCCATTGCCCAACGACTAAAAGTGCATGTAAGAGACATTGACTTAGTGGCTCGACTGGGGGGTGACGAGTTTGTGATTCTGCTAGAGGAGATCAGTGGTCCTGAAGACGTGATTCAAATTTCCGAACGTATCCTGGCAGATTTTCAAACGCCGTTCATCATCCATGACTATGAAATCTTTACCAGTTTCAGTATTGGTATTGTTCTGGGAACCCAGGATTACCATCAGACTTCCGATTTAATGCGCGATGCCGACATTGCCATGTATCGAGCTAAGGCACAACAGAACAACTCGTATAAGTTTTTCGATGCAGCGATGCATACTCAAGCGCTGAACCGCCTCACCCTCGAAACGGATCTGCGCAAAGCGCTCAACCAACAAGAATTTGTGGTTTACTATCAACCCATTTTTGATTTGTTCAATCATCGACTGTTTGGATTTGAGGCTTTAGTTCGCTGGCAACACCCGACGCGTGGGTTCATTTCTCCAGATGAATTTATTTCTATTGCCGAAGAGACGGGGTTCATTGTACCCCTGGATAATTGGGTGCTTTATAACGCTTGCCAGCAAATAGCCAGTTGGGAAAACCAATTTGCCAATGGGTCCTCCTTCAAAATCAGTATCAACCTTTCTGCACAAGATCTTCGCAAGGTGAATTTGATTCAGGATGTTGATGACATATTGGCTGATACTGGATTAGCGGGTCACTCGCTCACCTTAGAGATTACCGAGAGTCTGTTGATTGAGAACATCGATCAGACCATTGATTTATTAGTTCAGTTGGCGTCGAGAAACATTCAGATCAGCATTGATGACTTTGGCACAGGGTATTCCTCCCTGGGTTATCTACACCGTTTTCCAGTGAATAACCTGAAAATCGATCGCTCTTTTGTGGATCAAATTCAATCAGAAAGTCGCGAATATCATGTCGTCGATACGATTATTGCCCTCGGTCAGCACCTCGGTCTATCGGTGATTGCAGAAGGCGTTGAAACAACTCAACAGCTTGAATGGCTACAACAACTCCGTTGCGAGTTTGGGCAAGGCTATCTATTTTCTAAACCCCTAGCAGCAGCTGAAATTGAAAGACGTTATCTCGCCAGACTAGAGGAAACGTATAACTCAAATGAGGGATAAGAGGGGCGTATCCACGAGGTAGGGGAGTACAAATGTCACCCGGCATTATCCAGTCCGCTCCTCGATGTCATTCCCGTACTCGCTTAGCGTGGCCGGAGGCCGTAAAACGGGAATCCACTGACCGATAGGTTGCCGCTCTGGATTCCCGCCGGCGCGGGAATGACTCCTCACTTCTCACTTCTCCCTCCTCCCTTCTCCCCTGGACTCCCGCCGGCGCGGGAATGACACCGGGATCATTTTTGTTCGCGAGCCCCTTAATTCTCACACCTGTCATGTCGTCTGTCTTTCAGACAAGCTGTGCCCTAGCATCAGCCATGCCCCTTGGGCTATACGCGTCAGCGGCTCCAGAGGAACAACGAAGCGGATGAGCAACGCCACACCCAGGCTTTGCAATCTACTGATTTTCGATATTACCTTGGTAGGGATTGGGATAGTCCAGGCGGTCAAGAATACCTTAGTCCTGGCTGCTGTCCAGTCAATGAGCTACAGAGGGGATTTGTCAACTGGTTGGAAGTAGGTAGGGTGGGCAAAATCAGGATAGATAACCCTCGCTGGTGCCTGTAAGCTTTGTTTGCCCACCAATTTTTTCAGCGGTGGGCATTGTAGCTTGAGTGCGGGTTAGCAAAGATTTCGGACAAGAAATGCCCACCCTACGAACTGCTCATCAACAGTGAGCCAACGGTCTTTATCTGGCAATCTCAACAGCTCGTCGCCGGCCGCGCCATCATTGCTGGGGAGCAGAGACTAGGCGCAGTCAGTATTGGCCTCTCAACCGCTCCGCTACAGCAGAAAGTTGCTAGGGTCCGCAACCAAGGCATCGTCATCGCGCTGATTGCAGGGGGGTTAGGGGCGAGTATTGCCGTAGTACTCAGCCGCTCGATCACAACCCCATTGCAGGCTCTCGTGGTGGCCACCCGCAAGATTGCCCAAGGGGATCTAAATCAGCAGGTGCCGATTCAGAGCCATGATGAGCTGGCCGTCTTGGCCCAGTCCTTTAACGAGATGACCAGCCGCTTGCAGCAAACCCTATCCCTACTCCAAGCCCACAAAGACGAGTTAGAGCAGCGGGTACAGGAACGCACCCAAGCGCTGTCCGAGGCCATTCAGCACCTGCAGCAGACGCAGACCCAATTGGTTCAAAGCGAGAAAATGTCTAGTCTGGGCCAATTAGTCGCTGGTGTCGCCCACGAAATCAACAATCCAGCTAGTTTCATCCACGGCAATCTCACCTACGCCTCTACCTACATCCAAGATCTGCTGGATATTATCACCCTTTACCAACAGCACTACCCAAATCCCCCAGCCGGCCTGCAAGAAGCCATTGATGCAGTTGATTTGGCGTTTATTCAAAGTGATTTGCCGAAGTTACTGCAATCTATGCAGGTGGGCTCTGATCGCATCAATGAGATTGTCCGCTCCCTGCGAACGTTTTCCCGCCTGGAAGAGGGGGACTTTAAGCCTGCTGACATCCACGACGGGATTGACAGCACGCTGATGATTTTGAAGCATCGCCTGAAGATGGCCACTGGCAACGGCATCCAGGTGGTCAAACACTACGCTCCCCTAGATCCTATCGATTGCCGCCTGGGGCAACTGAATCAGGTGTTCATGAATATTCTCACCAATGCCATCGACGCCTTGCAGGACCAAGGGGCGGCGCCGTCGAGCCCGTCTCAGCAGCCTCCCACCATTGAGATTCGCACCCGATCCCTGTCTCCCGACTGGATCGCTATTCATATTTTCAACAACGGCCCCAGTATCGACACCGAGATTCACTCCAAGCTGTTCGATCCTTTCTTCACCACGAAATCGGTTGGGCAAGGGACCGGCCTGGGGCTCTCCATTAGCTACCAAATCGTGACTGAGCATCACCGGGGGCGCCTCTATTGCCATTCCAAGGCTAATTGGGGAACCGAATTCATCCTCGAGTTGCCCACCCATCATCCCGACGAGACCATGCCGGACTTGGCGGCAGCAGATCACTGAGCGGCCGCGACTCAGGGCTGGATGGAAGCCTTTACGACAAGCTCACGATGAGCAGTTCATCTAGAATAGAGCCTTGCCATAATCGTCCCAGCAGTCTCCCAGGCACCTAGGAATGCAGCCGCTGCACATGATAGGTGGGAAAGGTGCCGTAATGCTTGGCCCAAGGCATCCGTCCCACATAACTGCAGGTAAACGATTGCTGGCCCTCGGAGGTGGCGATGGCGGCAAAGGCCTGGCTGGCATAGACTTTGCCCGGCGGTGTGATCGGCTCGATGCGGGCGGCATGGTTAACATGGGTACCCATGTAGTTGACCTGATTGGTAATGGGGTCAACATTGCGCAACACCGGCCCGGCATGGAGAGCGATGCGAATGGTGAGATCGGCAGGTAACCCTTGTTGCTGCCAGTCGATGGACTGCATCAGATCGCCGAGATCGAGGGCGAAGAGGCCGGCCTCCTGCACCGTGGGAAACACATAGTAGAGGGCATCTCCCCAGGTATTCTTGGTCAGGGGCTGATACCGGGGCTGATTGGATAAGGCCGCTACCGCCTCCAGAAAATGCCGCATGAAGATGCACAGCTGGTCTTCCAGCAGTTGGGTGTACTGCACCACATCGGCAAACAGCAGGGCGCGAATCTCCCGCTGCTGTTGTTCTAGAGCCGCCGTAGGCGTGGACCTCGGCTCAGACTCGGTGTCATACCCTGCTGCCGCCAGTAAAGCAGCACTGTCAATGATCTCCACCTGGTGGCTCCACTGCTGCCAGTAGGCCACCGTGCTGGCGGTGCCGCCGGGACCATCGCCGGGCTGACCATTCCAGACGGCCAAGGGCACTAAATCGGTGTAGAGTTGCTCGGCCCGGATTTTAGCCAGCCCATGCAACAAGCGGTTGGAATACTCGTAGGAGACATCGTCTGCCTGGGGTTTGCAGTCGGAGGCGACCACCACCTCTCGGGCTTGGGATAAGACCCGGTCGAAGCGGGCCACCCAATCCCCTGCCGTCGCCGTGCTTACCGAGTCTTGAATGAACTGGTCCCGGTTATAGGGCAGCACGATATTGCACTCTCCCCCCAGCTCCAGCAGGGCTTCCAGGAACAAAATATCGCTGCCACAGGCGGCCGAGGCATAGCCCACCCGCCCGTTCAGCTGTTGCAGTCGGGTATGAATGGCGTCGTACACGGAGTCCTCCAGCACTGGCGGCAACCGTGGCTGGGGTCGATTGGCGGCATCCATGCGATGGCCACAGAAGACGATCACCCGGGGCATCTGAAACCACTCTCGCAGGGGGTCTAGGCCCTGGCCCAGGTGCTGCATCAACAGGGCCGCATTGCGATAGCTGGAACCCAGATCGCCGAATCGTCCCTGGCCCACCTGAACCGCCTGAGTGTAGTAGGCAGCGGCTTGGTCATAGCGGCCCAGTACTAATTCGGCCTCCCCTAGGGTGGCTAAGATCCAGTAGGTGTCCTGGCCGGTCTTGGTGGCTTGCTCTAGGGCCTGTCGAGCGGTTTCGGCCACGGCGGTGGCCAGCTGGCGGGCCTGGCCGCGGTTCCCTTGGAGTAGGCTCAGGGTGGCAGCGTTGATGCCGGGCCAGAGGCTACCACTGCGGCGATAGGCTTCTAGATAGCGGTCTGCGGCCAGCTTTAAGTGATGCGATCGCATCTGGTCAGGCCCTGCCTGGCGCCAGAGGTCCTTGTGGGTGCGGGCCAGCAAGCTTAGGGTTTCATCGTCATCCTGCCCTGCCGCCATCAGTTGACCCAACACCTCATTAGCGGCATGGGTGGCGCCGCTGCGGGCCAGGGCCAGGGCCAATAACTGCTGCAACCGCAAATGCTGAGGCCACTGCTTCAGACCATCCGCCAGCACATCATAGGCCATTAGGGTTTCCCCCAACTGCAGCATCATTTCCCCCAAAGAGCAGTGTAGATCGGGGGTGCGGGGCCGCAGGGTGACAATTTCCCGTCGCAGCGCCAGCAGTGGGGCCAACTGCCGCGGCATGGCCCCAGCCCCGATACGCAGAGTCGCCGTGGCAGCCTCAGCGGTCCCCAACTTGATGCGAGGGGGCGCCACCGGTTGCGCCTCAATCCGATAGCCCAGGGCCACGGCCGTCTTGAGATTGTCGAGGTAGACCTGTAATTGCTGTTCTTGAACGGCTTCCGGTAGCTGCTCGAAAGGACAGAGATAGGGATGAGTGCGCTCGGCGGCATTGAGCCGAGTGCCATAGCGCCAACCTAGCCCGAGTAATGCTTGGGCCCAATGGTCATGACTGTTTTCAGCCAACCGCTCTGCCAGATATAAGTACTCCGCCGTCAGCGTTGCCTGAGACGTATCGATGGGCTGTGGTTGGTACACGGGTTGTTCTTGTCCCCTGCAGCGTTTACCCGAGCGTTGAGGGTCTCCCTCGCTTTTCCTCCATTGTGGGGTGACAACGGCAGAAGCATCCACCTAAATTTCCCCGGGTATCTTCCCCAGGCTGCCACGCTGGGAGCAATTGTCAGGACCGCCAGGACAGCTATTCCCCACCAGGAAAATTTATGTCGAAAAGGTTTGCAAATCCTGGCCTGGGAATCCGGAGAACGATCTAAGCTAAGGAGCAGCGCCTAGGGCCATAGTCTGTGTGGGCGCGTTGAATAGGGAGATGCGGAGATGCCCAGCCTGACAATTGCAGATCGAGTCAATCGTGTCACCCCGTCCATGACCCTGGCGATCTCGGCCAAGGCCAAGGCGATGAAAGCCGAGGGCCTGGATGTCTGTAGTTTCAGCGCTGGGGAGCCAGATTTCGACACCCCCGATCACATCAAGGCGGCGGCAAAACAGGCCCTGGATCAGGGCAAGACCCGCTATGGTCCTGCCGCCGGGGAGCCGGCCTTGCGGCGGGCCATCGCCCAGAAGCTGCAGCAGGACAATGATCTCTGCTATGGCCCCGAAAATATCATCGTCACCAATGGCGGCAAACACAGCCTCTACAACCTGATGATGACCCTGATTGGGCCTGGGGATGAGGTAATTATCCCGGCCCCTTACTGGGTTAGCTATCCGGAGATGGTGACCCTAGCCGGTGGCACGCCGGTGATTGTGCCCACCGATTTAGCGGGAGGCTATAAGATCACCCCGGAGCAACTGCGCCGCCATATCACGCCTCAGACCCGCCTCTTCATCCTCAATTCCCCCAGCAATCCCACCGGCACCGTCTATAGTCCAGAGGAGATCAAGGCCTTAGCAGAGGTGGTCATAGAGGCGGATATTTGGGTGGTCTCCGATGAAATCTACGAAAAGATCCGCTACGACGACGTCCCTCACCTCAGCATCGGCGCTATTGGCCCAGAAGCCTATCAGCGCACCCTGCTCAGTAACGGCTTTGCCAAGGCCTATGCCATGACCGGTTGGCGCATTGGTTACTTGGCCGGGCCGGTGGAGTTGATTCGGGCCATGAATACTCTGCAGAGCCACAGTACTTCTAATGTCTGCACCTTTGCCCAGTACGGTGCGATCGCAGCTCTGGAAGGCCCCCAAGACTGTATCGCCACCATGGGCCATGCCTTTGCCCAACGGCGACAGGTGATGCTGAAGGCCATCCATAGCATTCCCGGCCTCAGCTGTGCCACCCCCCAGGGAGCCTTTTACCTCTACGTGGATATCAGCGCCCTCGCGGTTCCGTCCCTGGACTTCTGCAGTCAACTCCTAGAGGAAAAATACGTCGCCACTATCCCCGGAGTCGCCTTTGGGGCCGAGGGCTCTATCCGTCTCTCCTATGCTACCGATCTGGAAACCATCGAGCGCGGCCTCGAGCGTCTAGCCGCCTTCGTGCGGTCGCGGTCCTAAGGGTTACTTCAACTTCTGCTTGATAAAGGCCAGCATCTTGGCCAGTTGCCCCTTGAGTTGGTTCACCTCGGCTTGTAGGTGATTCACCTTAGCCACCAGTGCTTGATAATCGGCTGGATCGATGCCGCCAGCAGCAGCCTCCCCTGGCGGAGCCTCGGCGGCAGGGGCAGCCGCCTGGGCCGGGCGAGCCTTGCGGGCCTTGGCCATGGCCCCCTTAATGGCGCCAATCAATTCTTTCTGGTCGAAGGGTTTCTGAATGAACTCAAAATACTCGAAGGGTTCTTGAATCTTCTCAGTCACCTCTTCCTTGCGGCCCGACATCAGCACCAGCGGAATATGCTGCAGGTCGGGGCGAGCCTGAATTTCTTGAAAGACTTCCCAACCGCTTTTACGGGGCAGCAAAAAGTCCAACATGATCAGATTGGGCCGCTGATCTTGAATGGCACTCATGCCCTCCACCCCATCTTGGGCTTCGATCACCTCAAAATTGCCCTGAGGTAACATATCGCGAACCCGCATGCGGATGACACGGCTGTCGTCAATGACCAGAATTTTGTGACTTGCCACGGCTGATTCCTCTTGGCGGTAGCGCAGTGATGGGTTGCTGCCCATCGATAGCAGTGACCAGATAGCTGCATGATCTGCTTAGAGCCTCAGCCATCCGGCACCCAACCGCTCCAGGCTGACTGGCGGTTGCGATCGCTGACTCAACTATAGTAGGCCAGATAATTGCATGCAGGGGTATCCTCGTAGAATTCGGCAGCAGGGAGGGAGTGAAGGGTGAAGGGTGGATGGGTGATGGGGAGGGCGGAGGAAAGTGATGAGTTTTGAGTTTTGAGTTTTGAATCCCCGCCTTGCTCCTGTGGAGCCGCCTTGCGAACACCACAAGCGGTTCGCCCTGGTCGTCGGAGTCCGAGGGGAACATAGGGGGAAGGAAGAAGGCAAAGGGCAAAAGGCAGAAGGCTTCAATTCAAAATTCAAAATTTATTGCTACCTTGCCGAGGCGACGCGAGCCGCCGCCGCCAACCCACAAGCTCTTCCGTGCATGGATCTACAATAGCCAAGAGTCCTTCCTTACCGAAAGATGCATGTCACCCCAGCCCCAGTCCTCTCCCGCCCCCGAGCTGACCCAGCTACCTACTTGGTTGAAGCGCCCCATCGGTAAAGCCAGCGAGCTCTCCAGGGTGCAAAAGATCATCAAGCAGCGTCAGATTCACACCATCTGCGAGGAGGGGCGCTGCCCTAACCGGGGCGAGTGCTACGCCCAGGGCACGGCCACCTTTCTCTTGATGGGGCCCACCTGCACCCGCTCCTGCGCCTTTTGCCAGGTGGATAAGGGCCATGCGCCCATGGCCCTGGATCCAGAAGAACCGCGCAAGGTGGCGGAGTCGGTGCAACTGCTGGGGCTGCGCTATGTGGTGTTGACCTCGGTGGCTCGCGATGATCTGCCCGACCAAGGGGCGGCATGGTTCGTGCAGACCATGGCTGCCATTCGGGCCATCTGCCCCGAGACCCAGATCGAGGTGCTGACCCCCGACTTTTGGGGGGGCCCGGAGCCCCAACGACAGCAGTATCAGCGCCTTGCCACGGTGGTAGGGGCGGGTCCGGCTTGCTTTAACCACAACATCGAGACGGTGCAACGGTTGCAGGGGCCGGTGCGGCGGGGGGCCAAGTATGAGCGCAGCCTGGATGTGCTGCGACAGGTGAAGGCGATTGATTCGTCAGTGCCGACGAAATCGGGGCTGATGCTGGGCCATGGCGAAACCGAGGCAGAGGTGATCGAGGCCCTGGCGGATCTGCGGGCGGTGGCATGCGATCGCATCACCCTGGGCCAATACATGCGCCCCTCCCTGGCCCATCGCCCGGTGCAGCACTACTGGACTCCCGAGGCCTTCGAGCGCCTGGGGGCCATGGCCACAACCATGGGCTTTGCCCACGTGCGCTCGGGGCCGCTGGTGCGCAGCTCCTACCACGCCGGCGAGGCATAAAGAATCATTACGGGCCATCTCCGTGCCGGAGCGGGTTTCATGGTTAAATGTGCCATGAAATACAACCATCGCCGTTTACCGCCGCCGGGCTAATCGCCATATGAAACGCCGACACATCATTCGCTACGGGGCCGGAGCCGCTGGAGTCGCCGCCTTGGCCGCCTGCAACGCCAATACCGATACCGCCTCTGCTCCCACCAGCACCACCGGCAGCGATCTGCCCCAGGTGCGCTGGCGCATGGCCACCAGCTGGCCCCAGTCCCTCGATACCATCTTCGGCGGGGCCCAGACCGTTTGCGATCGCGTCAGTGCCCTCAGCGGCGGTCGCTTCACCATCGAACCCTACGCCGCCGGGGAAATCGTGCCCGGCTTGCAAGTGCTAGATGCGGTCCAATCCGGCACGGTGGAATGCGGTCACAGCGCCAGCTATTACTACGTCGGCAAGAACCCGGCCCTGGCCTTCGGTACCACCGTCCCCTTCGGCCTCAACGCCCAGCAACAAAATGCCTGGTTCTACCACGGCGGCGGCCTCGACACCATGCATCGCCTCTATGCCGACTTCGGCGTCATCAACTTCCCGGCCGGTAACACCGGCACCCAGATGGGCGGCTGGTTCAAACAGCCCATCAACAGCGTCAGCGACCTGCAGGGACTGAAAATGCGGATTCCCGGCCTGGGCGGCGAAGTCATGTCGCGGCTGGGGGTGAATGTGCAGGTGCTGCCGGGGGGTGAAATCTTCCTGGCCTTAGATCGGGGGGCCATCGACGCCGCCGAATGGGTCGGTCCCTACGACGACGAGAAGCTCGGTCTCAACGACGCCGCCCAATACTACTACTACCCCGGCTGGTGGGAACCCGGCGCCACCCTAGAAGCCCAGGTGAATCTGCAGGCCTGGGAAAGTCTGCCCCAGGAGTACCAGGAGATCTTCAAAACCGCCGCCTACGAGGCCAACATCAACATGCTGGCCCAATACGACTCCCTCAACGGTGCCGCCCTACAGCGGCTCATGGACGGCGGCACCCAGCTCACCCCCTACAGCGACGAGATCATGGCCGCGGCCGAGGCAGCCTCTCTGGAGTTCTACGAGGAAAACGCCAACCAAGACGCCACCTTCAAAGAGGTCTACGAACAGTGGCGCACCTTCCGCCAGGAGGTCTACGCCTGGAACCGCGTCAACGAACTCAGCTTCGCCCGCTTTAGCAACCGCGAGAGTTGAGTTCGGAGCCGGGTACTCGGCCTCAACCTAGGTGCCTTTTACAATAGAACTACCCCTGGCTCAAACGGAGTTGTCTATGGTTGACCAGCTTGCCATCAGCGAAGAGGTTGCATTCCCAGACGCCAGCCAACTCGTCACCGAGGATGACACTCCGGTGGATAATTTTGCCTCTGCTAAACAACAACGGCTCTTAGTGAGCTCTCTCTACAGCGCCCTATTAGGACAAGTTTTCCTGGCCGAAGCCAACGTCGGCATCTATCACATCTTTAGCCAACCGCCGATTGTGCCGGATGTCTTCGTCAGCTTCAACGTTCAGGTTCCCCAGGATTGGTGGGAAAAGCAAAACCGCTGTTACCTGGTGTGGAACTTCGGCAAACCTCCGGAGATTGTCATCGAAGTCGTCTCCAACCAAGTCGGCAATGAGCTCACCGATAAGTTCGCCACCTACGAGCACATGCGGGTCAGCTACTACGCAGTTTACGACCCCAGTTTGCAGCTGAGCGAGACTCCCTTGCGCCTGTTTGAACTGCGAGGCATGCACTACACCGAAATGACAGAACCCTGGCTGGAACAGGTCGGCCTGGGTCTGACGACCTGGCAGGGAGACTTTGAAGGCCGACAAGATACCTGGCTGCGCTGGTGTAATGCCGAGGGGGCCATGTTGCTAACGGGGGATGAGCAAGCAGCCCAAGCGCGACAGCAGGCCGAGCAAGAGCGCCAGCGGGCGGAGCAGGAACGGCAACGGGCGGAGCAAGAGCGCCAGCGGGCCGATCGCTTAGCAGACCTTCTCAGAGCCCAGGGCATTGATCCGGATCAGTTGCCGCAATAGTCGATTGAATTTTTTGGATTCTATCAAATCCGCTAAGATGACCAACATTACGATGATTTATAACAACTGCAGTATGTCATTCTGGGTGGGAACCCAGGCGGCTATCGCGGGGCTCTCCCGACCGTCGGTAGGACTGATGACACCCTTGCAACCTACGCCAAAGACTGACTCCAGTGCCGCACGGAGCGCATCACCTGGTTTTCGCTTTGAGATTGGCGCTGCTCTAGAAAGCCATTCAAGTCAGCCGCGGTTACCTGGGGGAAGGCCAAACTCACCGCTGATGCTGCATACCCGGTTGGCGTCAGCTGGTAGATCACCAAGCCCTGCCGCTTGCTGTAGCGCCACACCTCTGGTACTTCCAGCGCTGCGTAGATGTGCAGTCGTTGAGTTGAGGGACTGGTAATACCGACTGCAATCACCAAATCAGGAGGCAGCTTCTCGGGAATCACCGGATCGAGCCCTTCCAGCTGAGGCGCGTGTTGAATATAGAACCCCGTATCGGGCTCTGCTCCCTGCTGTAAATCCGGACGGTTCAGGGTCATTGAGCCCACATTAAGCACCTCTAGCCCCAGAACTTCCGTCAAGGTGGTGACAATCTGTCCTAGCAGGCGATTGATAATTTCATGCAGCTTAGACGGCATCTTCAGAGTCAGAACCCCCTGGTTATAGGCGATGCGAGTCGCTCGATGATCGCCTAGATCTGCCAGCATGGCCCGATAGGTCTGCCAACTGATATTCGACAGCACAACCGTTTGGGTCAACTGTCCGTCAAAATTATCTAGGTCTAGCTCGCTGATCTGGGTAGATATCAACACCACGGCACGAACACCATTGCCAGTGACCTCATTTTATAAGCTGGGACTAGCCGCTGAGATCACTGCAGAGCATATCGAAGCATGGCAGAGACTATCGAGCAGGTAACTATGCAGGCCTATAAAGTAGCAGCGACTGTTTCCGAAAACGGCACCCTAGTGCTTCGAGGACTTCCCTTTCAAGCAGGAAGAGTGGTCGAGGTGATCGTACTGGAACAAATCTCTGTGGCCCCAGCTGAGCACTCTCCTCAAGAGCAGACCTCCTTAGACCATGACTATTTATTGGGTGTGGAAACTCAGATGAGCGAGTGGGCGTCCGCTGAAGATGAGGCTGCCTATCATGACCTATGAGCAGTTTGATGTGATCGTGGTTCCGTTTCCCTTCACTGATACTGATACCGCAAAGCGCAGGCCTGCGCTTGTTTTATCTAATGCCCAGAGGTTCAATGTAGTTGTAGGCCATAGTGTTATGGCGATGATTACGACTGCTTCCCATTCATCCTGGGCCCTAGATGTTCCTTTGAATGACCTAGAGCCTGCTGGACTAGCTGTACCGTCTATTGTGCGAATGAAATTATTTACGCTTGACCATACCCTAGTCCTGAAGCGCATTGGATATTTGAGTGCACCTGATCAATCTGCGGTGAGTGACTCTCTTGCTAGCTTGTTCTGAGTTCTAGCGGATGCAATAGGCTTCCCCGACGAGCTGAGACGGATGAAGACTTTGAGCATGATTAGCCGGCTTGAAATGCCCTGAGTAATGCAGGCTATTGCGCGACAGGCCGCTGAAAATGCCCGGCAGCTGCAGAGAGAAGCTGACGCCTAGGCAGACCAAGCTCGTCTGGAACAATCCATTGCCCGCCAGGGGGGGGCAATGCCCTGATACGTTTACAGCCTGCTAGGTTTGAAGAAATTGTCGCTCTGATGAAAGCCATTGAGATCGGGGAAGACCTGAAAGCCCTATTGACCCAGGCCGATTTGCCCAGCTCTAACTCAACCCTGACTCAATATCCCGCTATCAGTCCACTGCTAGCTCTACGCGTGGCTGTGAATGTAGTGTCGCAGCGTACCGCCATGGCTGGCGAGTTTCTAGGCTTCAGTGAGGATGGCCAACGGTTACTCATACATCCTTTGATGAGGATATCAGCCGTATCTATAGCCTTGATGGGGCGTTACTGGCTGAATATCCGGGCAGCACCTTTAGCGACAAACGGCTTTTCTCAGGCTCTCTCGGGTTCAGCCCCGATGGCGAGCATCTGATGACTCTTTCCAGCGATGGCTATGTCAGGTTGTTTCGCCTGGATAATGGCTTGGATGATCTGCTGGCCCGGGGCTGTGCCTGGTTGCAGGATTATTTCAATGCTAATCCTGAGAAACAGGCAGAAGCCGGTATTTGTCTGGAGTAGCTATCACTGGGGCAGTTCCAGCAAAAGGGGCTCGGGAGCAGCAAAAAGGTCTCGGGAGCAGCACTAGGGTGGTCGGGTGCACTACCAAGGTGAGTGAGCGCACCACAAGGGTGGGCTAACGGGCTGCGGTTGTTCTGGGTAGGGGCAGCACTGCTTGGAAGTTAGGCGGAGTCTTGTGAGCTGATGCCGAGGTTGGTTCTCTGGATTCCCGCCGCCGCGGGAATGACGGTAATGGGGTCTTCTTAGACAGCAAACTAACCGCGAAAGCAAGTCCCGTCATTCCGGGCAAGCGCAGCGCGCGCGACCCGGAATCCAGGCAGGGGTCTATGGGGGTGGCAGATAGTCTGTGGGCGGGGAGACGCCGCCTGGGATGGGCTTGTCGATCAGTCCCGAGACCTCGGTAAGGCCGCACTTAATGGCATAGCTCGGGGTGCTCACCCGAGGGGATTTCGTTCCCCTCGGACTCCCACGACCAGGGCAAACCGCTTGTAGTGAGCGGAGTCGAACTGCTTGTAGTGAGCGGAGTCGAACTGCTTGTAGTGAGCGAAGTCGAACTGCTTGTAGTGAGCGGAGTCGAACTACTGCCCTGGCCCTACGGACGGGCTGATCTGTGATGTGGTCTAGATCGCGTCGCATCGGTGCAGTAGCGAGGGCTTTTCTGCATTGGGCGCGGCAACCACGCCCCTAGCCTATTCCCTTTTCCGTTCTCCGCTCTCCCTTCGACTACGCTCAGGGCAAGCCGTTCTCCGTTTTCCTTTCCCCATCTACCCTTCACCCTTCACTCTTCACTCTCCACTCTTCACTCTTCACTTTCCCTTCCTCCCCATCACCCCTGCCCCTCGGGGTCGATAAGCATAGCTCAATGCCTAAGCTATCAATCCTGCTGGTGAGAGAACTGATAGGCTCCTACTGCGGCGAGTGCGATCGCAACCGCTAGGAGCACTGGAAAGCTATACCAGGGAAACTCCGCCAGGGGCCGATAGGCGGCTGCCCGTAGGCCGATGGTGGTGTAAGTCAGCGGCAGCACATAGACGATGCCCTTCAGCACCATGGGTAAGCTGGCCGGGTCAAAGAAGGTGCCCCCCAGAAATGACATGGGCACGATCAAGAAATTATTGAACAGGCCTACACTCTCCAAGGACTTGACATTCAGCCCCACGATCACGCCCAGTCCGGCAAACACGGCACAGTTGAGCACCAGCAGCAGCAAAAACAGAGGGTGCAAGAAGCTGCCCGGCTGCCCGGTAAACACCACCGCCACCAGAATCACCGACCCCGCCGTTAGCATGCCCCGCACCACACCTGCCATCATCTTGCCCAGATACAAGGCCAGGGGATGGACGGGGTACAGCAGCATCTCCTCGAAGGTCTTGGTGAATAGGCGGTCGCCACAGATGGAGAAGGTGGTGCCGCCAAAGCTAATCACCATGGAGGACAATGCCACCATGCCGGGCAGGATGAACTCCAGATAGCTATCACCGGCACTGGGGGTGCTCACCCGGTCGATGGCATTGCCCAGGCCCAGACCAAAGGCCAGGATGTAAATCAAGGGCGACACCAACCCAGAAGCCGCCACTTGGGGAATCCGCACCCGCAGCTCTAGCCAGTCTCCCCAAAACACCGTGAGGCTGTCGCGCCAGAGGGTCTGTAGAGGAGTCCTAATGGTCCGGCGATGGCGGCCAGGGCGGACCAGGCGGTGTTCGGCATCCACGGTCATAATTTGTAATCTTTGTTCATCTTTAAATGTACTGTAACTGTACAGTAATCACGGCAGGGGTGAGTAGTGTAGCTGGGCGGTAGATGTGAGCTGGGGGCATGCCCTAACCTCGGCGGGGGATGGGTAGAGGCATAGGCCGGTGTGGAGCCGGTGGCTGAGAGCTGCCATACTAAGGATAATCACGATCGATATAAAGGGGGCTGGGCATGAAAACCGGATCGCGCCCTACTAACAATTGGCGTCGACTGCTGATGGCGAGTATGCCGCTCATCGCGGGCGTGCTAAGTGGGGCCACCCTGCCCCCATCAGCTGCTGAGCCGGTGCAGCCCCAGTTGCGGGCGGATATTATTATCAATGCGCCGATTATTGTCCATCCCAGAGACCGGCTACCGCAGCAGCGGGTGCGGGTCCAATTCGTCGCCCTAGGCGATGATTGGGGGGCTGTCTATTTAGATAATCGGTTACTCTATCGACCGGGTAATTTCGATCGACGGCAAGAATTTTGGTTAGAGCCCGGCAGCTATCGCCTAGAGATCACCGGGATCACTCGCTTCGAAGTCTGGGATTCGGGCTACCTCGATGTGGGCCGCGATGATGCCCACGTGCTGGTGGTGACGTTTTCGAAGCAAGCCGGGGTGGTGCGAGTGGCCGGGGATGCGGCGGCGTGGATCCCGGATCAATAGCCCGGCTCAATAGTAGACCATACTGACTGACTATCGTATGGGGACTCCTTACGCCTGGCTGGAGAAGGCGCTGGCAACCATCCATCGGGCTGACTGGTATCGCTCGCTGCGTCCTATCGAGGGTAAACCCGGCCCCGTGGTCCAGCGCGATGGGCGGGCGGTGATTAATTTCGCCAGCAATGATTACTTGGGGTTGGCGGCAGATCCGCGCCTGGCGGCAGCGGCGATCGCCGCCATTCATGACTATGGTACCGGCAGCACTGGCTCTCGGTTGCTCAGTGGCCATCGCCCGTTGCATCGGCAGCTGGAAGCTGCGATCGCAACCTTAAAACAGACAGACGATGCCCTGGTGTTCAGCTCTGGCTATTTGGCCAACCTAGGCACCATCACCGCCTTGGTGGGCCAGCGGGATCTGATCATGGCCGACCAATATAATCACTCCAGCCTGAAACAAGGAGCCCGCCTCAGTGGTGCCACCGTCATCGACTATGGCCACAACGACACAGCCGCCCTACAGCATCACCTCAACCACCATCGGCAGCACCATCGGCGCTGCCTCATTCTCACCGACAGCGTGTTCAGCATGGATGGAGACATTTGTCCCCTGCCAGCCCTGCTCGACCTGGCGGCAACCTATGACAGCATGGTGATGATAGATGAGGCCCACGGTACTGGAGTGCTCGGTCCCAGGGGGGCTGGCGTCGTGGATCATTTTGGCTGTACCGGGGCGCCCCTAATTCAGATGGGCACCTTGAGCAAGGCCCTGGGTAGCCTGGGGGGCTATGTGGCCGGCTCGGCTTCCCTAATAGACTTTCTCCGCAATCGAGCCGCTAGTTGGATTTACACCACCGGCCTCACCCCAGCCGATACGGCGGCAGCCCTAGCCGCCCTCGATATCGTGGCGGCAGAACCAGAGCGGCGGCAGCAACTCTGGCGGAATGTTGACTATCTAAAGCAACGTCTGGGGCAACAGGTGGTCGATGGGCCAGAGGCTGGGGTGGGCATGCAACTGCTGCCGTCGGACTCACCGATTCTTTGCCTAACTGTACCCGATGCTGCTACGGCAGTTGCTCTGGCTGCAGAGTTGCAAACCCATGGCTGCTATGTCTCAGCGGTGCGTCCTCCCACCGCCCCAACCAGTCGGTTGCGACTGACGGTCATGGCCAGCCACGCGTTGCCTCAACTGGAGCACCTGGTTCAGGCCTTGAGTCACTGCTGGTTACAGCACTGATGACATCGCCAGGGTTAGTAATCCTCTGGCAAGACCCATTTGGGTGGCGTCGTGGCCCGCTCCATCATCTTCTTGCGCACGGCTTCGTCAGCCATGGCCAGCATGTCTTCTAGGGGAGTATCATCGATAAACTTAGTGGCTTGCTCGGTGTACTTCAGGTTGGGGCACTTATCCCCTAGCACACAGCCATTCACACAGGCTTCGGCGCAGTTGATCGACTCCATGGTGTTCTCTCCCTACTGCATCGACAGGGTAGACTCGAACCCAGTGTGTGGAATTGCCTGTCGAGCCTGTCCCTCTGGGATTGTAACAAGTGGGGCTGCCTCGCAGCTGCAGCTGGGGCTCATAGACCCTGCAGCCGCTGTTGCAGCTTGGCCAGGGTACGCTGCCACCGTAATCGCAGGAGACGTCTGGCCGTGAGGGGAGCAATGGTGAGGGAGTAATGGCCGTCGAAAAAGTGGTTGATGTCTTGGAGAATCACCTCTAACCGGTGTACTAGCGCCTGGAAGCGGTAGGGGGCTAGGTCTGTTTCGGTTAATCCCAACCGGGTGGGGCTGGTTAGGGCCTGCCGGATGCGGGCCACATCGTAGTCGACGGAGCAGCCAGCGATTTTGTAGCTATTGAAGCCAGGATCGAGATAGTCGGCCAGGGAGCTATTCACGCTAGAAAAGACCTGACAGCCGCAGGCCATGGCTTCTAGGGGAGGCAGGCCGAAGCCTTCAGTCAATCGAGCCTGGGCCCAGTACTCGGCGGAGTCATACAGGTACAGGTGACTGCGGTTGAAGAGGTCGGCTAGATCGGCCACATAGCCATCCAGCAGCACCAGGTTGCACTGATCCTGTAGGGCCGGTACCAACTGCTTCAGCAGGTATTCTGAGGACTTACGGACCTGCACCAGCACATCAATGTCACGCGGTTGGTGGCGATTCTGGAACTCATGGGAAATTAGGTTGGGCAGGTAATATAGCAGTGCCTGGGGAGACTGCTGTCCCCAATAGCCCAGGGTGTTGCGACTGACGGTGATGATGGGTACAGTGGCCGGCAGTCGAAAGCCGTAGCCCGTACTGTGGGCATGGTAGATGGTGTGATGCGATCGCAACTGTCGGGCCAATTTAGGCACGTCAAAGCCCCAGCTGAGCACAAAAATCACGTCTTCCAGCTCAGATCTAGCCAGCACATCCTCTAAAAAGAGCGTATCCTTCTCCCGTTGGCGATAGGTAACCACCGCTGCCGTGCAAATCTGCTGGGCCAGGTTCAACGTCTTGAGTTCGGCCCAGAGTCCACCACAGGCGAAGCGACCGTAGGTACCAGGCAACAGAAAATACAGGGTTCTCATAGAGCCATGCCAGTCTGACTGTAAGCATCTTAGACGGCTTGTTGTTGATTCAAATCATTCGTCTCCTTGAGGGCATCTAAAAAGGCATAAACAGCCGGCGTGTGCAGGGCATCTCGCAGCAGCGAGGCCCCAATGGGTCGATAGACCGGCAACGGCAAGCGACAGACTTGCACGCCCTCTGGCACCGGTTCAGCCGCTAGCCGCGGCAGGATCGCAATGCCCAATCCCTGTTTCACCATGCTGGTCATGGTAGAGTCTTGACGAATGCGATAGCACACCTTCAGAGTATTCTCCATCTTCTGCAACTGTTCTTGGATGCGGGAATAGCAACTGTTGTGGGTAGAGGCAATCAAGGGAAGTCCCCTCAGGGTTTCCAGGGTGAGTTGGGCATCCCGCAGGCCCGAGTCAGGCGGTAACAGGGCCACATATTCGTCCTCGAGAATATGAACCGTCTCAAACTCGTCACCGCAGAGCATCTCTGCCACACAGATGTCGACATGCCCTTGCTGTAAGTGTCGTCGCAGTTGGTAAAGCTCGTCTAGTTCCGTAATCGTGACCGTGATATTCGGGTAGCGACTGTGGAGACGGGCGATGGCCACGGGCAATAGATGGGTGGCAACGCTGCGAAAGGCGGCGATACGAACAGTGCCCCCTTGCAGACCCTTAGAGTGGTCGGCTTCACTGACAATGCTGTCGAGTAACTTCAGCACCTGTTGGGCATGGGCAGTAATATTAGCCCCCACTGGCGTCAGCTGAGCCCCATGGCGGCCTCGCTGCAGCAACACCACCCCTAACTCGTCTTCCAGGGTCGAGATGGCGTGGCTCACCGTCGACTGTGTTATCTCTAACCGTAGGGCAGCCTCGCTGAAATTTCCTGCCTCGGCGACGGCAACTAACGCTCGTAACTGAGACAGCTTGAGCTTAGTAGGCAGCATAGATAGTCCCCAAATAATGACAGCGGCAAAGACCTTGACTGACCTATGAAGGGCATCGATGCTCCAGCCATCTCAGCTGTTGTGCTGTGGTCCTTTACCGCAGTGAACTGTGATCCGGAGATACCCTATCAATTCACCTTTGTAAACGCCTTCAGACTATCGTATCGGTTAGCGCAGAATACATCGATTTCTTGCATAGTTGCCATGCACGCCATGCGTAGGCACCGGCGTCACGTCTAGCTAGATTGAATCTAGAACACCACCAGCTGTTTCTCTGCGTCTGATTTCTCTGAGATCTATGGAAAGCAGCTGCCCGAGTGTCTCCTCTAGAGTCACTTTAGAGGGGTTGTGTGGTTCCCCGTGATTTACCGAAGACACACCACTGTAGGAGAGTGCATCATGAATAGACTACTGGATGCTAACGAGCTGCGCATTTGGAGCCGTCAACACGCTGGGTTACAAGTCTGGCATGCTTACGACCCTGTCACCGGTAAGCATCGCCGCTTCGCCTCCGAAGCAGACCTGAGAGACTGGATCGACCGCCGCTACTACGAGTAAGCTCAGGAACTCATCCGACAGGAGAGAACTCCCTAGGCACCTGATATCCTTTCCCTGACTCAGGACAACTGGAGGCCCCATCAGTGAACCCACTGACTATCTGAAGGAGACGCATGATGCGTCTCCTTCACTGTTTAGTGCTGCTTTAGTGCTGTTTGGGATGTGGCCAGGGGGTATCTAGGGTATTGCCCACCTTGTCGGCTAAGCCCTCAATCCAGCGTTCATCCTGTTTGGTATAGCTGCGGGGAGCATTGGCAGCCAAAATCATCACGCCTCGTCCCATGGGTTGACAGATGACGCCTTGGCTATTGGGTGGTAGGTAATCAAACTCCACCCGGCCCGGATATAGAGCCAGATTCACTAGATAAACGGCCTTGCCCGTCTGCAGTACCCGCTGCACGATAGAGCCTGGGGATACCTCCGCTTTGGGGCCTAAAATTCCTCGCCGCATCAGTACTTGGCCCTCGTAGTAGATCACCACTGACCGGGTCACCGTGTTGGTTAGGAGTAGGTGAGAGGCCCAAGCTAACTCGGTCTTGATGGCATCAGGTAGCTCCTGCCTCAACTCGAAGCCCTCCTCTCCCTGTAGTACAACCCTGTCTGGTGGCACCGGTTGCACCCGTTGCCAGAGTAATCCAGTCAAGATCAAGACGGCGCTAAGAATGATCCCGACGACGTCAGAGCGGGCTTGCGACGCCGTTAGTGTTGGCGTAGATAGACGATTCAAGAGCAGTAATGAACTGCCCAAAATTCCCACGCCGAAAGGCAGATACCGGAGAACACGATTGGGATCAGGAGAGGCCATGACCGGTCTGGCAATGTCGTTTGCAAGGTTGCTATAGTCAAGGCGCGCGCTTGCCCTGGGATAGGGATAGGGCCTTCCCAGACAATGGTCTGATGAATGACTACCGACTGACGCATTGAGTCATTGGTATCAGCGTCAGGTCAAGGGGGGACCAACTTACTAGTAAGCGGCACGCCGTTTCATCTAGTCTATCGTTGTCCAATGCTGCTATCCGTCCGGAAGGCTGAGCCTCCATGGTCTTAGGCAGGCGTATCCTCTGCATCCCAGGTTTCTGCTGGAACCGCTGTCTTCATAGTCTGCATTCGGTTGAGTCGCCCATGGTATCGCGTCGTGTTTGGGACAACCCCGTCTTCAACGTAGGACTAGTGTCATTACTGTTTGGCAATGTCTCTGCCCAGCCGTTGCGGCCTACTCGGCTGACCAGCGTTGAGCTAGTGCCACCCTGGCAGCAGTCTGCTTGGGTTGCCCGGTTAACGGCACCGGATCCGGCTGTGGAAGCTCTGGTGCAGTCCCATGTGGACCAATGGATAGCCCAGGGGTTGTCGGCGTCAGCCCAGGGCATTTGGATTCAAACCGGTGATACGGTGATTGCCCAGCATCAGGGGCATGTTCCCCTGGCGGCGGCGTCCCTGACCAAGTTGGCAACGACCCTAGCGGCCCTAACGACCTGGGACCCCACTCATGGCTTTACAACCCGCATCGGCTGGACGGGGCCGGTGGAAAATGGGGTGTTACGAGGAGATTTAATCATTCAGGCCGGGGGAGATCCCCTGTTTGTCTGGGAAGAGGCCTTTGCCCTGGGCAACACCATGGCTGAGATGGGGATTCGACGGATTGCTGGTGACCTGCGGATTCAAGGAAATTTTTCCATGAATTTTACGGCCGATGCCAGTCGGTCGGGACAATTGCTGCGGCAGGCCTGGATGCCATCCCAGTGGCCAGCGGAGGCTCGCCAGCAGTTTGCCACCTTGCCAGCTGGGACCGCCAAGCCTGCCATTCCCATCCAGGGTGATGTCCGAGTCGAGTCCATGGGCCAGGGTGATGCTGCTGACCTCTGGAGACTCTCCCATCGCTCGCTCCCCCTGGTGGCTCTGTTGAAGGCCATGAATATCTACAGCAATAATGTCATGGCTGACCAGATGGCGACAGCGGTTGGTGGGCCCCAGGCGCTGCAGCAAGCAGTGGTGGCCCACGCCGGGGTTCCAGCGGCGGAGGTGCGCTTGGTCAATGGCTCTGGCTTGGGGGAGGCTAATCAGCTGTCGGCCCGAGCTGTGGTGGCAATTTTGCAGGCGATTCAGGACCAGCTCCAGGCCGATGGCTTTGCCCTGCCAGATGTGTTGCCGATGGCAGGGCAAGATCAGGGTACGTTGTCCGGGCGGCAATTGCCCGGGGATGCTGCTGTGAAAACGGGGAGTTTGGCTCAGGTGAGTTCCCTGGCTGGGATATTTTCCAGTCAGCGGCGCGGGTGGGTATGGTTTGCCATTCTCAATCGAGGTAGTGATTTGGAAACCCTGCGGCAGCAACAGGATCAGCTGGTGTTGGATGTGCAGGCCCAGTGGGGGCAAGTTCCAGCAGGCGTTGCTGGCCAAGAGCGGGTGAGATTAAATCAAGATCCCTATAGACTGGGAGACCCCCGGCGGATTCAGCCGCTGTGATGGCTGGAGACTGAGTTTAATGAGGGCTAGGGCTGGATTAAGTGCTGGTGCAGGAGAGTGTGGCAATGTGCTGGGCAGCACCGGCGGTGCCCATGCGACGTAGACCATTGGCGCGAATGTCCTGCAGACGCTCTGGGTGCTGGAGCAGGGTTGCCAAGGCGGGGGCCACAGCGTCAGGATGCTCGACATATAGGATGGATGGCCCCAAGAGGCGAGCTTGGGTATCGGCGAAGCTGCGGGTAAATTGGGGGCCGTTACCGGGGAAGGTGATGACTGGTTTGCCTAGACCGGCACATTGTTCGGTGGCGGTACCAGCCATGGCTATGCCGACGTCGGCTAGATGTAGGCAGGCGGCGTAGGCATCTTGGCTCAGGCGCAGCCAACCCTGGCCCTGGGTATAGGTGGGATAGGGTTGGTCAGTGACAGGGCTCCAGTGGGCGGCGGTGAGGGCCTGTTGTAGCGGCTCTAGGGGTAAATCAGGTGCGATCGCACCTAGAAACCGCAGCG
Organism: Halomicronema hongdechloris C2206; assembly: GCF_002075285.3. Taxonomy (GTDB): domain Bacteria; phylum Cyanobacteriota; class Cyanobacteriia; order Phormidesmidales; family Phormidesmidaceae; genus Halomicronema_B; species Halomicronema_B hongdechloris. The sequence goes on from NZ_CP021983.2 coordinate 4,982,478, forward strand.
ACCGTCCTGGAAAGTGCTGCAAAATCACGGCCACGGCCCGGACCATCTGGCGCCAATTTTCCATGGCCTCTGGTGCTCGAGATCCCGGCAAGAGAACCAGGGTGAGGGCATCGGGATGGTCAGGCCAGTGAGTGGTCAGGCGGGTGAGGGTGGCGGCATGGGGGTGCAGATTATCCATCATGGGGTTGCCGGCATACACCGCCGGGATGGCCCAGCGCCGCAACCATTGGGCCGTGAGCTGATCGCGAACACAGGCAATGCGGCAACGAGTATGCCCCATTAACCACCGCTCCCAAGGTAGATAGACCGATCCAGACCAGCCTTCAAACCAGGGGCGCTGGGGCAAGGGACCCCGCTCATCCCGGAGGAAATACTCCGACTTCGCCGTCCCCACGAAGCCGTAGGAGAGGCCACTGCCCCAGGCGGCGGCTAGGGGGACCACATCGCCAATGGCCAGGACATAATCTCCGTGGGACCGCCACTGCCACAGCGCCTGGAGCTGTCGCCACGCTAACGACGCTAGCCCGCCTCGCAGATCACGGGCCAGTTGGCGCCCATCCATATAGATGAACCCCCCCGAGGGTAAGGATTGGGTTGGCCCCAGGATCGGGGATCTGAGCCTGGCCATAGGCCTTGCCCTCTCCCACCAGTGGCAACGCCCATACCTGTAGGGAACGAGACCCTTGGCGCGCAATGCCTTGATGATGCTGGCGGCGATGCCATCTTCGCCATGGCCATTGCTAATACACAGGAGCTTCAGGGGCCGGTTGGCCTCATCGCAGCAAAGGATATGTCACTCTAAGAGGGTACTGGAAAAGGACTCAGACTCTCATGTGGCAGGGTCCGATACCTGTTACGTTAGCTTTCATGACTGGCTGACTTGGCGGTGGTCTACGCTAAAGGTCGGCCAGTCGCTGCCCGTTTCTGGTTGCTCTATGCCTAAACGTCTGCTGTTCCTAAGTAACGGCCATGGAGAGGATCTCAATGCCAGTTTAGTCCTCGCGGCACTGCGGCAGCTGGCTCCAGAGGTCGATGTGGCGGCATTACCCATTGTGGGTGAGGGGCAAGCGTATCAACAGCTAGGGGTTCCCATCATTGGACCGACCCAGCAGTTGCCCTCCGGGGGCTTTCTGTACATCAATGTGTTGCGCCTGCTCAATCCCTGCAACTGGCAGCGGGATCTCAACCCCATCAATCTGGTGCGAGATCTCTTCTCGGGGCTGATTAGCCTCACCTGGGGACAGTTGCAGGCTGTCCGTCGGTATGGCCGCCATTGTGACTTGGTGTTGGCCACCGGAGACGTGGTCCCCATCCTGTTTGCCTATCTCACCGGGCGACCTTTTGTGGCGTTTCTGGTATCGATGTCTAGCTATTACGAAGGGCGGTTGAAATTACCCTGGCTGGCCCAGGCTTGCTTGCGATCGCATCGGTGTCGCCTGATTCTAACCCGCGATGCCTTCACCGCCAAAGACTTACAGCGACGGGGAATGGGCAAAGCTCGTTTCGCCGGCTATCCGATCATGGATGTATTACAGCCGACGGGACGTTCCCTAAAGCGACAGCCCGGCATGGCCACCATAGCCCTATTACCAGGCAGCCGTTTGCCCGAAGCCCATCACAACTTTGCCCTGCAGCTAAAGCTGTGTGACGCCATCGTCACCCAGTACGGCACCGTCCAATTTGAAGCGGCGCTAGTTCCCGCCTTCCGAGACGAACACCTCCAGACCCTGGCCCAAACCCAAGGATGGACCCTCGACAGCGCAGGCCACTTGCATAGGGCAAATGGCCTGCGAGTGATGTGTTACCGAGATGCCTTTGCCGATATTCTGCACCACTGCGACCTGGTGATCGGCATGGCCGGTACCGCCGTCGAACAAGCCGTAGGGCTAGGTAAACCGGTCATCCAAATCATTGGCCCCGGGCCTCAGTTCACTTACCCCTTCGCCGAAGCCCAAATGCGGTTGCTGGGGCCTTCCGTGATCACCGTTGGCCGTCGCATGGCCACCCCACCATTACTACTACAGGCGGCAACCAAGGCAGTAGCCATCCTCAACGACGTGACCTATCGACAGCGCTGTCAGGATAATGGCAAAGAACGAGTGGGGCCGCCGGGGGGCTCTCGTCATATCGCCCAACAACTCTTGAGCCAACTTAGCTATCCCAGCTAATCACTGCGCCTCATGTTGCGCAAACGCCGACGTTGCCGATGCTTGGCAATTTCCTTTCGCTTGCGCTTCTCGCCAGGCGTCTCAAAATGGCGGTTCTTCTTCATGTCGGCAAAGATACCAGCCTTAGAAACTTTGCGTTTAAAGCGGCGCAGGACAGATTCCAGTTGTTCATTTTCCCCAACGACCACTTGGGCCATTCAGCGTCCTCCTCGTCTAACTAAACGTTACAAACTGACCATGCGGTTGTCCTACCTTCCCTGGGCTGATGACCTCCAGTGTCCCTTAGGGTTAATACCGAGGGGAGGCATCACGGCTATCTTTGTCTCGCCAGCCCCTATTGCCAGACGGCTTGCGTTCAGTCCGGGGGCGGGCCTTATTGACCTTTAGAGTCCGGCCCATCCATTCGGAGCCGTCGAGATCATTAATCGCCGCAGTTTCATCGGCTTCCTGCTCCATTTCAACGAAAGCAAATCCGCGCATCCGGCCAGTCTCGCGGTCAACCGGCATCTGCACGCGTTTGACGGAGCCATATTCGGCAAAGACGCCGCTCAAATCGGCCTCTGTCGCATCATAGGACAGATTGCCCACATAAACAGTCATGACTTACCTCTCAAGTCAAATAGCACCTAGAGATTGAATGTCGGAGGTAAGCCAGCTCACTAAGGCTAACTAACAGGAGACCCCTGTCGTCGCTAGTGGACACTCAGCCACCGATGTCTACTCTAGACTCCATAATAACGTTCCTCTCAGGCAAGGGTGCATTCTATTTTCCCCCTACCCAGGCTGGCCAATTTCCCGTATGCTCCTAGTTGCGTTGAGACACGGATGGCCATGCTAGATCTGACTGGAAAAAATGCCCTGGTGACTGGGATTGCCAATAATCGCTCCATTGCTTGGGGGATTGCCCAACAGCTGCATCAGGCCGGGGCCAATCTAGGCGTTACCTACTTGCCGGATGACAAAGGCAAGATGCAAAAGAAGGTCGGAGATTTGGTGGCGCCATTGCAGCCTTCTCTATTCCTGCCCTGCAATGTGCAAGACGAGTCGCAAGTGGAGGCCGTGTTTAACTCTGTCCAGGAGGCTTGGGGACGTCTCGATATTTTAGTACACTGCCTGGCCTTTGCTAATCGGGATGACTTGACCGGAGACTTTAGCAATACCTCCCGGGCTGGGTTTCAAACGGCGTTAGATATCAGTGCCTATTCTTTGATTGCCCTGGCTCGGGGCGCTAAACCCCTAATGACTGAGGGGGGCAGCATGGTCACCCTAACCTACCTAGGAGGCGTGAAGGTGGTGCCCAATTACAATGTCATGGGCATTGCCAAGGCGGCCTTAGACATGAATGTCAAATACTTGGCGTCTGAACTAGGTCCCCAGGGAGTTCGTGTCAATGGGATTTCCGCTGGCCCCATTCGCACCCTGGCCTCATCGGCAGTGGGAGGCATCTTAGAGATGATTCACCATGTGGAGCAAACCGCCCCGCTGCGGCGTACTGTGACCCAGCAGGAAGTGGGCAATGCCGCCGCATTTCTCTGTAGCGACCTAGCCACTGGTGTGACAGGCCAGATTCTCTACGTGGATGCGGGCTACGAGATTATGGGGATGTAGAGCCCGGGAGCGGTGGAGTAGGGGTGTCTGCCGTAGCGTACTAGTCGGTGAAGCTGAGATCGGTGCTGGGTTGGGGTTGACTCTCCAAGTCGAATAGGGCCGTTAGCGCTAACGTCTGAGCCATGGGCATTTGGCCATAGGTGAAGACATGGGGCAGGTGGGGTAAATAGGAATGGTAGGGATAGAGAGCATAGGGACTGCCGTAGATGACTAGGCCCTGCAGGGATTGGCTCCCCATCAGGGCATGGAACCAGCGATGGGCGACTGCGGTGGTGCCGGCAGACCCCCGAAAGGGATTCCCTCGAATGAATAACTGCAGCAGAGTCAGCTGCAGGGCGTCAGGGTGAGGCCATTGCTGACAGGGGCCGTTGTCGACCACGAGGATGTCATAGCCGAGACGCTGGGGGAGTGCGATCGCATCGCTGCTGCGACTAAGGACACGACAATCAATCACATCGTCGACGATAATCACCGTCTGCTTTGGGCCAGGAGCCTGGGGAGCAAGAGAGCCCTGACCACTCATCGAGTGGCGTAAAATTGTCTCAGCCGTTTGCCGGGTGCCGAGCTGAGCCAGCTGCTCCAGTGGCATCGGGGGAGGCGGCAGTCGTTCCCAGGCATGGTCATCCCCTGGGAACACCGATAGGGGCGTGCCCAGTTTTTGCTTGGCTCGCCAGATCCGCTCCACTGAGGTCAGGATACGCTCAGCCGACAACCGTCCGACTTGCACCGCTTCACAGAGAGCAGCAATCACCCCATCCGGATCGGCGGGCATGAGCAGCACATCAGCCCCGGCTTCCACTGCCAGAATGGCGGCTTCGTAGGGGCCATAGGCCTTGGTAATGGCTTGCATCACCAAGGCGTCGGTGACAATCAGGCCATCGAAGCCCAGTTCCTGCCGCAACAGATCGGTGAGAATGGCCGGGGAGAGGGTGGCGGGATATCGCTGATCTAACTGGGGCACTCGCAGATGGGCGGTCATGACGGCATCGACCCCGGCGGCAATGGCTGCCCGGAACGGAGGCAGCTCGATTTGCTCTAACCGTTGGCGGTCGTGGGGAATGACCGGTAAGGCCAGATGGGAATCGATGCTGGTATCCCCATGACCAGGAAAATGCTTAGCTGTGGTCAGGACTGGAAAGGCCTGAGTTCCTCGAATAAAGCCCTGGGCCAGCCGACTGACGCGGATGGGAGACTGGCCAAAGGCCCGCACGTTGATCACCGGATTCTCGGAGTTGATGTTGACATCGACGACTGGGGCCAGAATCCAATTGAGGCCAATAGCCGCGGCCTCCTGGGCGATGGCGCTGCCCATTTTTTCGGCCTGGGCGAGGGCAGCTTCCCAGTCATGGCGGGCCCAAGCCCCCAGGGCCATGGGCGGAGGAAACCAGGTGGCACCGCTAAACCGTTGCCCCACCCCTTCTTCGATATCGGCAGCCAGCAGCAGGGGGATATCGGCCCAGGTCTGCAGGGTGTGCGATCGCATCGCTATCTCTGCGGCACTGCCCCCCAGCAGAATGACGCCGCCAACCCCCACTTCCTGGATCCATCGCTGCAATTGGCCTTGGGTTGCTTCCCAGCGGGGATAGCGAATTTCGTGGTCAAACAGATGGCCAGAGGCCCGCACAACCACCATTTGAGCCACCTGCTGCCGTAGGGGCAGGTTACTGGGCGACGGTAACGCAGGCAGGATCAAGCGCTAGGGTCTCCCTGGACATCGGTATTGGCAGCGGCATCAGAGGCCTCCTTAGCACTGCGTTCCTGACTCAGTTGATTAATCAGGGACAAGACCCGGGTACCGCGCTCCACGGAGCGATCTTCTCGAAACAGAATCTCTGGGGTGCGTCGCAACCGCACCCGCTGCCCCAGTTCTCGTCGCACATAGCCAGTGGCAGCCCGTAACCCTTCCATAGTCTCAGCCCGGGCGGCTTCGGTGCCATAGATACTGACGAAGATCTTGGCATGTTGCAGATCCCCTGAGACAGCCACATCAGTGATGCTGACCATACCAGCCCCTACCCGGTCATCCTTGATGCCAGACATCAGCATCTGGCTGACTTCCTGTTTAATCAGAGACGCGACTCGAGCGACTCGACGACTGGTTGCCATACTCCACCTCCTGTTCGAATACAGTCCTATCCACACCCTTGGCACCACGGCTGACCCGCCGGCCTTCAGTCCGCTGAGCAGTGACGGCTTTTCTTGCTAGCCCCCTCTGAGTTGGGATGTAGCTCGGGCGGCAACAGGGAGCCAGTACCGTTTGCGGCTAAGGGGGTACGCTATGTCTGGCCCGAGTCCCTTAGCCGCCATTCAACCCCAGCATGGCTCGCAGGGTAAAGGTGAGAAATAGAAATGCCGCAATGACCGCACTGACCAGTGCCACAGCTGTGGTGGGTCGCTTCAGCAATGGCAGCAGGGGCTGCAGTGCGTTAAATAAAATGCCCAAGCTAAAGGAAATCAGATAGCGTGGGTAGCGCGAGGTGTTCCGGAAGAAGTCTTGCATGATCCTAACTAGGCGTTACCCTAAACAAATTCGCTGATACCGACTGCCAATACCACGTCTCTAAATGAGTCTCTAAATGACGGCTACGTAACTTGCGCTCCGGCTGCTCTACTGCCACGGGGTCTATTCCATGGGGTCTATTCCATGGGGTCTATGGCCGTAGCTCGGTACCCAGAGACACGGTACCAGGCCAGTAAGAAACCCCCTCTATCCTATCCTAAGGATGTTTCGCTGGCATTTAGCTACGATTTGTGAAAACATAGGCGAACATTCGTACCGCTACTCTGACTGCATGGTTGCTGCTGCGATCTCTGAGCTCAATCCCCGGCCCTTCCTGAAGTGGGCCGGCGGCAAGGGACGGTTAATCGAGCAATATCAGCCCTATTTCCCTAGCCACATCGATACCTACTATGAACCGTTTTTGGGTGGGGGAGCCATTTTCTTCCATCTGTCTGCCCGGATTAAGCGCGCAGTACTGGCCGATATCAATCCAGAATTGGTGAATGTGTATCGTTGTGTGCGAGACCAGGTAGACTGCCTGATTGAGCATCTACAGGATCATCAGAGATGCCACAGCCATGCCCACTACTATGCCGTGCGGCAACAACACTATTTACCGCCACTGCAACGGGCGGCCCGGTTAATCTATTTGAATAAGACCTGCTACAACGGACTCTATCGAGAAAATTCCCAGGGCCACTTCAACGTTCCCATGGGGCGCTACAAGACCCCTGCTATTTGTAATCCGGGAGGACTCAGGGCGGCTTCGGTGGCCTTGCAAGTGGCTCGCATCGAGGTCTGGCCCTTTGAGCATATCCTTTCTCTGGCTGGAGATGAGGGAGATTTTGTCTATTTCGATCCCCCTTATCATCCCATCAGTGTCACCAGCAATTTCACGGCCTATAACCGCTATGCCTTCACGGCAGCGGACCAACGTCGCCTGCAGCAAACCTTTGCTCGCTTGGCTTGGCGGGGAGTGCGCAGCATGCTGTCCAACTCTGATTGCCCCTTCATCCGAGAGTTGTATCGGGGCTTTCCCACCCACACCATTCAGTCCAGTCGGTCCATCAACTCCAATGCGCGGCGTCGCGGCAAGATCACAGAGTTGCTAGTGACCTCCTATTGATGGCCAGGACGATCTATGGCTTAGGCTTGGGGGCGGCGACGATGAATCTCAAAGGAAATCGAGCCCTGAGAACGATGGCCTGGCGGTGTCACTGCAGAGGGCAGAGATGAGAGAGACTGGGTTGAGGGGGTTTTTGCAGCGGATGAGGGGGACTCTTGGCCCTGTTCACCCCCCTTTGCCTTAGCGGGGTTGATGCCGGGCCCATCCTGCTGATGGGATTGAGCCTCAGGAGCTATCGCTTGGTTGGGAGGAGACCGACGATAATTGGATGCGATCGCAAGCACAATGCCTCCTAAGATCATCGCAGGAAAAGAGAGATCAAAAGACTGAACCCAACCTGCTTGGGCAACCCCTTGCAAACTCTCTGCAATCAGGAAGCACAGCACAAAACTAACCAACCACAATCTCATCATCTCATCCCGACTACACCAGTGGCCGCTAGAGGCAGCATACTCAATTGCCAGTCGCCTTGAGAAGAGCCAGGCTATCTTATGGCTACTTCCTGAATAAAGCGGCAAACTAAGCATGGGGGTGCTCTAGCCCTGAGCTGTAGTCAATGGGGCTACTACTGCGAGTGTGTTTTAAGGTATTACCATCAGGGCCAGTCCAACTTCCACCAGTCCACATTCCAGATGTTATAGCAATCCAGTAGACAACATTAGCAACCTACTTCAGCTAGGATGCCTAACTCTGCGGTGAAAATTGGGCATTATCAGAGTATCAGAGGATAGTTGTGTGCTTACCTGGTCATTTAATCCTTCCCTGTCATGGCCGTAGTTTCCAGTAATACCCCTGACCTGCGACGGCTACTGGTGTCCTCTCCCGGCCCCGTCACCCCAGAAATGTCGATGCTGCAGGCCTGGGAACTCAGTCACCTAAGGGACTCCGCAGGCATGACTGCCGAAATTCAGGCTGCCTTGGTGATAGCTGATGGCCGCCTGGTCGGATGGCTGCCGCTGTCGGCATGGGTGCAATTGAGTGTGGCTGGTGACTCATTAGCCGATACTCCGGTGGCGGCGGTCATGGTCCCCCCCGTCGCCGTGTTAAGACCAGCAGATTTAGTCGACGTCAATACTCTGGTAAGGCGGTTTCAAGACCATCGAGTCTCCGCCTTGCCTGTCGTAGATGAGTCCGAGCAGGTATTGGGCTGGTTACCCCAGAGTCACCTGCTAGCCATGATCGATTCCCTGGGGCAAACGCATCAGGTCAGCACGTTGCAGCAGCGGGTTACGCAACTGCAGCTGCAGCAGCGTGAGATTCGCTTCTTGCAAGCCCTGACCCAGAAGGTGGCCGCAGCCGATGACTTTGAGGTAGCCCTAGAAGTGGTGCTGGGTTACCTCTGCGAATTGACTCGATGGGACTGCGGCGAAATTTGGCTGCCGACGGCCGATGGGCAGCATCTACGGGCTGGCTCCATCTGTTGCTATAGTCCTGATGATATTCAAGGGTTTCGGCAAGCCAGCACACAAATCACCTTCGCCCCTGATCAAAGCCTACCGGGACGTGTTTGGAGCCGTTGCCAACCGGAGTGGATCGCTGATATTTCTGGAACGGTGCCGGGGGAATTTTTACGGTTGCAGCCGGCCCTAAACGATGGCATCAGAGCCGCCCTTGGCGTACCTATTCTAGCCGATCAACAAGTTGTCGCGGTCTTGGTGTTGTTGAGTCGGCAAGTCCAAACGTTGGATGCTGCCCTACTGGAGTTATTGACGTCGTTAGCGGTGCACTTGGGCCAGGCCATCCAGCGTAAACAGATGGAAGCGGAGCTGCGCCGTAGCGAGGCCACTAATCGAGCCATTCTGCAAGCCCTGCCTGACTTGCTGCTTCGGATGAATCGAGATGGCACCTACCTGGGCATGTTGAGTGGTGGTTCGGTGAAGGTGATATTGCCGCCGCAGGAGATTTCCTCTCCCTCGATATACGATTCCCTGCCCCAGGACGTTGCTGACCAACGGATTGCCTATGTTCATCAAGCCTTAGAAACAGGGCAAATGCAGCAATATGAACAGGTGTTTCAACTGGATGGGCAGACCTATTACGAAGAGGTGCGAATCGTGCCGCTGACTGGGGAGGAAGTGCTAGTGATCGTGCGGGACATTTGCGATCGCAAAGCCACGGAACAGGCTTTGCTGCAAAGTGAACAGCGCTTCCGCAGCATGTTCGAATATCATGACTCGGTGATGCTGCTGATTGATCCCGACAGCCAACAGATTGTTGATGTCAATCAGGCTGCCGTTGCATTCTATGGCTATACCCACGAGAGCCTGACTCAACTCACCCTGGCTGAGCTAAATCAACTGCCTCAGGATAAAATCCGGCAAATGTTGCAGCAAGCCAAAGCCAACGAAAGAAATGCATTCATCGTGCCGCATCGCTTAGCCGATGGCACCCTGCGTTGGGTGGAAAATCACTCCAGTGCCATCGAGTATCAGGCCCAGGAATTACTGTTTTGCATCATTCACGACGTTACCGATCGGCTAGATGCCGAGATTGCCCTGCACCAACTCAACCAGGACCTAGAGAAACGAGTCCAGCAGCGCACCGCCGCCCTGCAGCAGAGTCAGGCCCGTTATCAGGCAGTGGTAGAAGATCAGACCGAATTGATTTGCCGGTTTCTCGTAGATGGCACCCTCACTTTCGCCAATGCTGCCTACTGCCGTTATTTTCAGTTACCAGCCGCTCAAATCATCGGCAAATCAATCTGGCAATTGATTCCCGAGGCCAATCGCTCCCTGGTAGCCCGCCATCTCTATGCCCTTTCCCAAGACAACACCATGTCCACCTACGAAACCCAGACTATTTTGCCCGCTGGGCATATCGTCTGGCAGCTGTGGACCCACCGAGCCATTTTTGACTCGCAAGGACATCTACTCGAATATCAGGCAGTCGGTCGCGACATCACCGAACGTAAGCAAGCCGAAATGGCCCTGAAAGAGAGTGAAATGAAGTTGCGACTGTTTATTGACCATGCGCCGGCGGCAGTAGCCATGTTCGATGGACAGATGTGCTACATTGCCGTCAGCGATCGTTGGCGCCGGGATTATTGCTTGGGGGAGCGTCCCCTGATTGGCCAATGTCACTACGATATTTTTCCCGACATGCCCCAGCGGTGGCATCAGATCCATCAACGCTGTCTGGCTGGGGCCGTCGAAATCTGCGAAGAGGATCCCTGGCCCCGTACCGACGGCTCGCTGAGCTGGTTGCGCTGGGAGGTGCGTCCCTGGCATCGAGCCGATGGCACCATCGGTGGCCTAGTGATGCTGACGGAGAACATTAGCGATCGCAAACGAGCCGCCGAAGAATTGCGCCAAACTAATGCCGCCTTAGAACGGGCCACTCGCCTTAAGGATGAGTTTCTGGCCAATATGAGCCATGAACTGCGCACCCCGCTCAATGCCATTTTGGGATTATCTGAGGTCTTGCAAGAGCATGTCTATGGTCCCCTGAATCAGCGCCAGACCAAGGCCATTACTACCATTGAGCACAGTGGTCGTCATCTCCTAGAGCTGATCAACGATATCCTAGACCTCTCCAAGATCGAGGCGGGTAAATTCGAGCTGCAGCCAGCAGAAGTATCGGTGCGTCGGCTCTGTGAGGCCAGCTTAGAGGTGGTGCAACCGATGGCCGCCAGAAAAGCCATTGGCCTCAATGTTGACAGGGCCGACGCCATAGACTGTATTTGGGCCGATGAACGGCGGCTGCGGCAGGTATTGATTAATCTCCTGACCAATGCCATTAAGTTCACCCCTGATGGTGGCCAAGTGACGCTCAGCATTAGTTGGGCAGAAACCGATCTGCCAATGGTCTCCCCTGCGGCTAATCAGTTGGCGTCAGCGACTGATGCCCCTGCAACTTCCGCTTCAACGGAGACGGCCCCGTTTCCCGCCGAGGTGACGCCGTCATCCCACCCGATGATCGAATTCGCCGTGACCGACACCGGCATTGGCATTGCCCCAGAGCATGTCGATCGTCTGTTTAAGGCCTTTGTCCAGATCGATAGTCGCCTGAATCGTCAGTACAGTGGTACCGGTCTGGGCCTGGCTCTGGTGAAGCGCATTGCCGAACTCCATGGCGGCGATGTGGCCGTCACCAGCCAGGTGGGAGCAGGTAGTTGCTTTACAGTGCGGTTACCTCAGCCCTCGTTGGCCTCAGCCGATACGGTAGCGGCTAACGGCAATATGAGGCTATCAACCGTTCCCTCATCGTCAGGACATCCCGAACCGACTACTGACTCGCCGCGACCATCAAATCTGCAGGATCAGGGGCATGGCAGAGCTGCATCCCGAAGACATCATCTCACCATTTTGTTGAGTCATGACAGTGACGCCACTGCCGATACCTGGGGGGATTATCTAATGGATAAGGGATATGGTGTCATCAAGGCGACCGATGGCGAAACAACCCTAGCCTTAGCCAGAGTCCATAGACCCGACGTTATCCTGATGGATATTCCGACGCTGGGTAATAGTGAGGTAGAGGTCATTGGCCAAATCCGCCAAGAGCCGGAACTGCAAACGGCGTTGATTGTTGCCTTAGTTGCCATGCCGATGGCGGCGGAGCAGCAACATCGCCTGGAGGCAGAGGTGGATGCCTACCTGACTAAACCAGTGCGGTTGCGGCATCTGATCGAGACATTGCAACATCTAGTGACCTCATCTTACCGTTCAGAAATCTCATGATTGCCACCGAGTCAGCCATCATCCTGGTCGTGGATGATGAATCAGACAATTTCGATGTCATTGAGGCATTGCTGGCCAATAATGCCTATCAGCTTCACTATGCCTCCAGTGGCAACAAAGCCCTAGAACGCCTGGATCGTCTGGTACCAGATATGCTGCTGCTAGATGTGATGATGCCGACTATGGATGGCTTTGAGGTTTGTCGCCAGATTCGGGGCAACCCGGCCTGGCAGTCGCTACCCATCATTCTGATTACGGCATTAGACAGTAAAGAAGATCTGGCTAAAGGTCTAGAGGCCGGGGCCGATGACTTTATCAGCAAACCGGTCAATCGGGTGGAATTGCGGGCCCGCATTCGCTCTCTGTTACGGATTCGTCGGCAACAGCAAGCGATTGAGCATCTTTACCAGCAGGTTCAGTCGGTCAACCAGCAGTTAACGGCTTTCAATTGTGCCCTGGAGCGGCGGGTGCAAGAGCGCACGGCTCAGTTGGAACGGGCTTACTTCTATGACGGCCTCACCCAGTTGCCGAGTCGAGCCTTGTTGCTGGATACCATCGAGCAGATCCTAAGGCAGCCGGAACCCAGCCCATTTGCCCTGCTATATCTAGATTGTGACCAATTCAAGTTGGTCAACGGCTCCCTAGGCCATGAGATTGGCAATAAATTGCTGGTAGCCATTGCCTCTCGTCTGCAGTCACTGCTGCGCCGTGGCGATCACTTGGCTCGATTGGGGGAAGATGAGTTTTGCTTCTTCTTGCAACCCCTAGCCTCAGTGGAGGCATTGCGGCAGTTTGCTGAGCGAGTGCTGGACAGCTTCAATGTGCCCTTTTGGATAGATGGCTATGAAATCTACATGACGGTCTGCATCGGCATGACTCTCAGCCGAGCCGAGTATGACCATGCCCAGGTCCCGTTACAGGAAGCCGACACGGCTATGTACCAGGCTAAGTACCGCGGGGCTGGCTCTTGCCAGCTGTTTGACTATCAGATGCAACGGTCTGCCCAGCAGCGATTGCAGCTAGAGCATGATCTGCGTCACGCCCTTAGTAACCAGGAATTATTGGCCTGCTATCAGCCGATTGTTGACTTGACCCAGCAGCAGATCGCTGGGTTTGAGGCATTGGTACGGTGGTATCCGCCCACCGGGACTCCCCGCTCGCCGGGAGAGTTTATTCCCTGCGCTGAGGAAACTGGCCTGATCGTGCCCATCGGCATGGTGGTCTTGCGCCAGGCTTGCCAGCAGCTATTGGATTGGCAGCGGCAGGGCTATGAGCATCTGTTCATGAGTGTGAATCTGTCGGTGCGTCAGTTTTCCCATCCCACCTTGGTGGAAGACATTGATGAGGTGCTCAGGGACGTGGCGATTGATCCCGGCTGCCTCAAGTTGGAGATCACGGAAAGTGCGATTATGGAAAGTCCTGATGTTGCTGTTGCCCTGACCCAGCAGTTGCGATCGCGCCGGATTCAACTCAGCATCGATGACTTTGGCACCGGGTATTCTTCTCTGAGCTATCTAAATCGCTTTCCAGTAGATAGCCTTAAAATCGATCAATCCTTTGTTCAATCCATGGAGACTGACTCCAAGAATGCCCAGATCGTGGAGGCGGTAGTGGGACTAGGCCATGCGCTTAACATCAAGATTATTGCCGAGGGTATCGAAACAGCAGAGCAGCTGAATCACCTCTGCCAGCTGGGCTGTGACTATGGTCAGGGGTACTTGCTAGCCCAACCGTTATTGCCAGATCAGGCCACGGTGCTGTTGCAAAATTTTGACTCTACAGTGGCGGCTGACCATACCCCATCGAGTTGGCGCTCCATGGCTTCTCCGTAAATAGTTGGGGCTAATTGCCCGGGAACTCTTACAGAGCTTTAAGTCGCTTATTGGGGGCTGTCAGCGGTCTTGCATAAGCGTTCACGGCTATCCTGCCAGGCTGGCGCTTGGCCAGGCGGTTGGCAAGTCCAGCTAGTGCGAGTCCCCGCCGCTGTTTGAGTAACAGGGCGAGGGAAATAACCGGGACAGACTGATACGCTTACAAAACCTCTTCTTCTTGATGGGTGAGGATAGTGCAGTCGGAGGTGGGTTTACCAATGCAGGTGAGCACGTAGCCCTCCTCGATTTGGTCCTCGTCTAACTGCATCTGCCCTTCTTGATCTAAACTTTCTCCCTCTAGAATTTGTCCAGCGCAGGTGCTGCAGGCACCAGCACGGCAGGAGTAGGGCAAATCTAGGCCATATTCAGTTTCGGCCACATCAAGGACGCTTTCGTCTTCAGGCACCTCAATGGTTTGGTCTAGACCTTCGGCTTCGTTGACTAGGTGTACTTGATAAGTGGTCGGCATAGAGGCATCTCCTGCATGTCTACATATGATATTTAAACGAGATTTAAGCGGGGCCTCTTCCTTCAGAAGAGAGGGCTCGCAGCGGCAGGTTTATCTCTCTATTGATACACTATGGACTCCGTAGCAGCTCGCCAATGAGCTGCTGCATGGCTGCTGCCTGGGCTTCGATACGCTCGGTCAGGCGAAATTGCACTAGAGCTCGCATCAGGTTGTGGTCAGGATGGCTGGCCCGGAAGTAGACGTTGCCTGCCAGGTAGTCGGTGAAGAAGCGCAACCCTAATTCGAAGGCGATCAGGCGAGTGGCGTCATAGATATAGTGGTAGTCGGCTGGGGTGAGATAGGCATGGGCAGCGGTGCAGTAACCCTGTAGGAGGGCCTGGCAACGGTCGAGGTCGAAATCTACGGTGTCTAGCTGTTCGGTTTCTTCACCAGCTGGATTGCAGCCTGACCGCAGGCAATCGCCGATGTCGTATTGCACTAGGCCGGGCTTGACGGTGTCCAAATCGATGAGACTGACAGCTTGGTCAGTCTGGTTGTCGAAGAGGACATTGTTGACTTTAGGATCGCCATGCATTAAGCGCAATGGCAGCTGTCCCCGAGCTTTGGCAGTTTCTAGGACAGGAACCAGGGCGGTGCGATCGCAAATACACTGCCGACAATAGGCAACTTCTGGGGAGTTGGGAACGGTGGTAGTTGCCTGCACCTGCTCATAGTGGGCCAAGTAGCCAGGGGTAATGTGAAAGCCCTCCAGGGTATCGGCCAGGCGGTGAGGGGAAAGGTCACTGAGCAACCAGTGGAATAGCCCCAGGGCATAGCCCACTTCCTTGGCCTGGTGGTCATCTTGCAGAGTCTCAACCACCTGGGTGTTGGCCACGAAGCTAAGGGCCCGCCACAGAACCCCAGTGTCATCTATCCAATAGTCGTCCCCGGCGTCAGTGGGCAAGAGTTGGGGCAGTTCCCACCGTCGGGGCAGGGAGGCGTGCTGTAGGCGTTGCTGCCCATGCTCGTTAACCGTTCGCAGGTTGCTAATCACCTGTTGGGGATGGGGAAAGACGCGGGGGTTGAGGCGTTGCAGCACGAAGGGCTGCCCCCTATGCACCTGTACCAGGAAGGTGTGGTTGATGTTGCCATGGCCTAGGGGAGCCAGGTGGGTGACTGGCCCCTGGGCAAACCGCTGGGCAATAGCCAGGATGGCTGACTGATTCTGACGGGAGGTGACCAAGGAGCCGGGGCGCTGGGATGACATGAGTCGCTTTCCATGGCAATGCTGAGGATATTATGGGCTGTTGGGGAATCACCGCCAAGGATGCAATGTGATGGCCATTAGTTAAGCCGCTCAGAGGGGCTAGACCGGCCCTGAAGGACCATCGCACCCGAAGAACCATCCTCTACCCTAGGCTTTGAGGTTTCCCTCGCGCGTGTGCTTGCTCTATGTACCCAGGATTTCAGTGCTACCCCTTAGATGCCCATCACCGCCTCTGGCAGGGTCGGTTGCCGCCGCACCTCCTACCCAATTCTCAGCAGTTCGAGCATCTCTGGACCCTGCATCCCAGCACTTACCACACCATCAAGGTGTATGGCCACACCGTGGCCACCCCCCGCTGGGAGCAAGCTTACCAGCGGGCCTATTGTTACTCGGGAGTCACCCATGCGGCCTTACCCGTGCCCCTGACCCTCTACCCACTGTGGCGTTGGGCCCAAACCATCATCGATAGCCGCCTCAATGGCATTGTCCTGAGCTGGTACGATGCTCGCCTAGGCCACTACATCGGCAAACACCGCGACAGTCGGCAGCAGCTTATCCAGGGGGCTCCCATCGTTACCATCTCCCTGGGCCACCCCCGAGTTTTGCGGCTGCGTCCCTGGCGAGGTCAGGGCTACCAAGACTTTCCCCTCGCCCATGGCACCGTTTGTCTGCTGCCCTACGACACCAACTTGGCTTGGACCCATGAAGTCCCCGCAGCTAAGCGGTTTCCGGGCCGACGCATCGCCATGTCACTGCGTGCATTCGCAGATGAGATGTCAGGGCAATGATAAAATGCTGCTGCCAGCGCCTCAGCGAATGTCGTAGCCAAACAAGTTAGGGTTCACCTGATCGAGTCGCAAATCGCCGAGGCCATACTCTGCCCAGCGTTGATCCACCCGGGCTGCCATCTCCGGGTCAGGCCGCAACTCCTCACTCCAGGGCCGATCGGTTTCGGGATAAATCTTGGTAGTGGCATCGATGCCCATGCGACTGCCCAGCCCCGGCCTCACGGTGGCAAAATCTAAGCGGTCGAAGGGATTATCCGGCAGGATAAACACATCCCGCACCGGATCTACCTTCGAGGTCACGGCCCACATCACCTGACGCGGATCGCGAATATTGATGGCCTGATCGACCACAATCACGAACTTGGTGTAGCTAAACTGGGGCAAAGCCGACCAAAAGGCCAAGGCTGCCCGCTTGGCTTGCCCAGGATAGGACTTATCGATCGACAGCACCGCTGCCTTATAACTGAGCCCCTCCATCGGCAGAAAGAAGTCCTGAATCTCGGGCACCTGTTGCCGCAGGATCGGAGTGTAGATGCGATTGAGGGCAATGGCCAACATGGCATCTTCCTTGGGCGGGCGACCACTAAAGGTGGTCATGTAGATGGGCTGTTGGCGATGGGTGAGGCAGTGAAAGCGCAGCAAGGGGGCCTGCTCATTCACCCCACCGTAATAGCCGATATGATCGCCGGCCGGACCATCCCACTGCTGTTTCTCCGGGGTAATGGTGCCCTCTAGCACGATCTCAGCCATGGCCGGCACCTCTAGATCCACGGTTTTGCACTGGGCTAGGCGAACGCCTTCGCCGGCATAGAGTCCGGCAAATAGCCATTCAGAGAGGTCTACGGGCAAAGGGGTGGCCGCCGCCATCACCAGCAGGGGATCGACGCCAATGGCCACAGCCACCTCCAGCTTTTCACCCCGCTCGGCGGCTTTGCGCAGATGACGGCTACAGCCCCGCACCGATAGCCACTGTACCGTCATGGTGGTTTGAGACTGCAGTTGCAGGCGGTAGACACCCACATTGGGGACCTTAGTCTCCGGATCTTTGGTGATCATGAGGCCCAGGGTAATCACCTTGTCGGCATCCCCTGGATAGACCCGCAGCAGGGGGAGTTGGGTTAGATCGACCTGGTTACCCTTCCGCACTACCTGCTGGCAGGGGGGCAGCAGATCTCGCCTGGGTTTGGCTTTCAGGACGTCGAAGAGGGCCTTGCCCAATTCCACCGCTTGGGAGAGTTGCTTGGGGGGACGCAGTTGATACAGCAGGGCTAGTTTCTGACCCAGGCGTTCTAAGTCTTGGGGCTGCTCCATATCCATAGCCCAGCAGACCCGTTCCACGGTGCCCATGACATTGATGGCTAGGGGCATGTCTGAGCCCTTGACCTGCTCGAACAGTAGGGCAGGGCCTCCGGCCAGCAACAGGCGGTTGGCAACTTCAGCAATTTCTAAGTCGGGATCGACGGGAACTCGAATGCGTCGCAGTTGATCCCGCTTTTCTAAGCGTTTTAGGAAACCTCTCAGGTCTCGCGCCATAGTCAGAATAGGATGCAGCACACCCCCTTATTATGGACAGCAATAGGATAGTCAGGGGGAGCTGATTAGTCGGTGTCGATGTCTTTGGCGGCTAAATGGTTGGCCAGCCGCGTGTAGGCAGCGATGTTATCCCAGGATACCGCCTGACGTTCGCCGGTGTCGCCGTCCTGGCTCCAGCAGCGGCCATCGGGCATGACCGTATAGCAGAGATAGGCCCCTTCTAAGTAGGTCTCAGACAGGTCAGTATCCACCAGGTTGGCCCCCATCAGATTGGCTCCTCGCAGGTTAGTCTCCCGTAAATTAGCCCCCCGCAGGTTGGCTGCGATTAGGTTGGCCCCGGCTAGGCTGGTGCCCTGCAGAGTGGCCTCGCTCAAGTTGGCTCCGCTGAAATTGGCGGTGCTGCATAGGGCCCAAGACAAATCGGCTCGGCTGAGGTTGGCCCGAATCAAGTCGGCCCCGAGCAAATTGGCTCGGCGCAAGCTGGTCTTTTGCAACCGCGATCGCACCAGAGATGCCCCTGGTAAAAAGGCATCGTCTAGGTTAGCTGACTGTAACACAGCATCACTTAGATTCACCCAAGGCAGGTGTACCCCGGCTAAGTTAGCGTGGGTTAACATCAATCCCTGAAATGCGATCTGTCCAGATTGATACTGTTGGATTAAGTGGTGAACCTCAACCGAAAAGGCCATGGTCTGTAGACGCGTGTAAGGGGGTGATTAGCACTGGCCCGGAGACCTGTTAGTTACCTCTTCAACTGTTAATACCATTGTCAGGGAGATCTATCAGTGATATCCGTCAGTGATCTCTAGGAACTAGGTTGCCTACGGCGGTGAGGTTGCTGTCAGGTTATGGGGCCACGGGCTGCTGCGAACAAACCGCCCGGGAATTTGCAGCATGGGGTGGTATCTTGAGGCTGCGGCTGCATGCAAATAGGCCTCCCAAACAGTCTCTGAGGCGGATAAACAGTTGAGATAGATGCTTGGGATAGATGCTCCTAAATCCTAGCACTGCCATTAGAGAACCGTTAGGCTGGGCTTAATCTTCCGTTTACCAGGACAGGCCGTGCCAAAATTTATAGTGGGACTCTGGGCCTGAGGATGCGATCGCATGACTATCCCTCTGACTATTCGTCATCATAGTGTCTGGGCACTGGCAGGGGTATGCTTGGCCGCCTGCAGTAACCAGCTCAATACCGCTGACATCGAAGCCACCATCGAAGCCGAGATCGAACGTCAGGGATACCGCCTATCCCTGGCCGAGGTGCGCTGCCCTAACACGGTGCCGCGGCAGACCAACCATTATTTTCGCTGTGTGGGGGAATTGGACTCAGAGGAGACCTTTACCATCAACGTGGTGCAACAGGATGGCCAGGGCACCGTAGAGTGGGAAGTGCCCAACTCCAAAACCATGCTGAATCTGGTTAAGGTGGAAACGCGCATTGCCGAGGGTCTGGGTCAGGCCCTGGGGCAGCGGGCCATCATTGACTGTGGCCATACCTACCGGACCAACCAGCCAGGAGATCGCTTTGAGTGCCAAGTAGTCGGTGAGTTAACGGACGGTCGCGATCGCATCGATGCCGTGTTGGTGATGCCCGAGCCCGACGGGAACCTCACCTGGCAAGAATTGCGTCAACCGATCCCAGCGGCAGCAGGGACCTCTACGGCCAGTACTGCTCCTGCTCAGGAAAATGCCAGCTCACCCCAGGTAGCCGCGACAGAGTCCTCGGTGAAGACCACAACCGTGAGTGGCCCCGGCAATCGGCGGCAGGTCAACCGTCCCTACCTGCCAGGGGACGATGACTAACGATGGGCTCTTAACCTCCATTTAGGCTGTCGCTAGGGATGGCTTAATCTATCGGCCGTGGTCTTTCGCTAGGCTAACGGTGAATCCGAATATAGTGGCAGTGACTGCATACGGGCTAAGGGGGCACCGCGAGGGATGACGACAGTACTCGATTTTTTAATCAAGGGTGGCCCCGTGATGGTGCCCATCCTGGGGTGTTCGGTGTTGACCATGGCCACAGCCTTAGAACGAAGCCTGTTTTGGACGCGACTCTTGCAACGAGAAGGGCGCATCGTCAATGAGGTTCTAGATGTGGCCCGGCGAGACTTGCATGAGGCGGCTGCCATCGCCGCCCAGGCCCAAGATCTGCCCATTGGTCGCTTCCTATTAGCGCCGCTGCGGTTGCAGCGCCCCTCCCCCGAAACCTTTCGCCTGGCCATGGAAACCGCTGGGGATCGAGAATTTGTCACCATGCGCAAGGGGGATAAGCTGCTGGAGACCATCGTGGCAGTGGCACCTTTGCTCGGTCTTCTCGGGACTGTGACTGGCCTGATTGCCACCTTCGGTAATCTCAACATCGGCGGCGGTGGCACTGGCGAGCAGGCCTCCCGGGCGGCAGCCGGTATTGGCGAAGCCCTGATCACCACAGCGGCAGGGATGGTTGTCGCCATTTTAGCCCTACTGATCTTCCGGGTGCTGGTCAGCTTGCAGGCCCAACAGATGGATTATTTTTCGGAAGCGGGCAACGAATTAGAGTTGATCTATCGGCAATACTGGTATGAACCGGCCCAGCTCCCCCCTTCGTCGGAGCGAGGCCTGCCAGCTGGGATAGGGCCGGAACGCTACTCGGGATAGCACCACCATGCGGTTTCGCCAGCAGCATCAGGCTAAGTTACCCCAGGTCGATCTGATTCCCATGCTGAATGTGATGATGGGAATTTTGGCCTTTTTTGTCATGATCACCATGACCCTGGGCAGCGAGCAACTGATCGAGGTGCAATTGCCGGCGGAACAGCAACCAGATGAGCCGGCCCCCCTACCTACGGATCCCTTTATCGTCGAGTTGGCGGCCCCAAATCAGGTGCGCCTAAACGGCCAACCCATCGATGTGCCCACTCTGCAACAGCAAATGGAAACCTATCTGGGGCGCAATCCTGACAACGTGGTGTTTCTGTTGCCCAATCGTGACCTGCCCTACGAAGACGTGATGCAATTCCTGGGAGAGATGCGGGCCGTGGGCGGCGATCGGGTGTCGTTGGCCATTGAGGAGTAGCCGCCATGCGCTTTCGTCAGCGTCAGATGCGATGGCCAAAGGCCGGTCGGAGACCATCGCAAGTTCCCGAGGTCAACCTCGTCCCCATGATGGACGTGTTAATGACCGTGTTGACCTTTTTCATCATCATTTCCATGAGCCTCACCGGCCAGCAGCTACTGAATGTCCGCCTGCCCCAGATTCTAGGCGAGGCCGATGAGCTGGTCGAAGACGAGACCAATGTCCGCCTAGAGGCCCTGATCGTCGGCCTAGACGCCAGCGGTGCCCTGCTCCTAGATAATGAACCCGTTGCCTTCAGCCGGGTAGCCCAGCGCATTCGTACCTACTTCCAGGAACATCCTGATGGGCGAGTCATTCTCAAGGCCGACCGCAGCCTCAGCTATGAGCAAGTAGCCACCCTGTTAACCGACCTGCGTGACATCGGCGGCAACCGGGTCTCCCTGGCAGTGGAATAGGGCCATAGGCCCGATCCCTTCAAAATTCCCTCTAAAATGGGGCCAAAGGTAGGGATCACCATGTTTGAGTCGGCAGAACTCGGCCATACCATCGACAAAGCCACCTACGCCGCAGCGGAACCCCCGTTGCGGGCCGACTTACTGGATGCGCAGTTCGACGTCGCCGAGGCCAAACAGTTCGCCGTGATCATTTTGGTCAGTGGCGTCGAGGGGGCAGGCAAAGGCGAAACCGTTAATCTGCTCAGCAAGTGGATGGATCCGCGCCATCTCATCGTTCACGGCATGGGAGTCCCCTCCGATGAAGAACGGGAACGGCCCCCCATGTGGCGGTTTTGGCGAGCGCTGCCAGCGCAGGGTAGGATTGGCGTCTTCTTTGGCTCCTGGTATAGCGACCCCATCGTGGGCCGGGTTCAAGGCGATTACGATGCTGCCGCCTTGGAGCAGCACCTGCAGACCATTGTCCACTTCGAGCGCATGTTAGTGGCTGAAGGGGTTTTATTGGTCAAATTCTGGTTCCATCTCTCCAAGAAACGGCAAAAGAAACGCCTCAAAGCCCTAGAAAAAGATCCCAACACCCGCTGGCGGGTGACGAAAGCGGACTGGAAACGGTTCAAACACTACGATGAATTTCGAGCCGTCTCAGAACGAGTCCTGCGCACCACCAGTACGGCAGAAGCCCCCTGGTTTGTCATCGAAGGCACCGACGAGTGCTACCGCAGCCTCATGGTAGGGCGCATTCTCCTCAATGCTCTGCAGCAGAGACTGCAACAGCTGTCCCACACCGAAAAGCGGATCCTGGCGCCGCCCCTGGTTGCCCCCATCGATCAGCGCAACATCTTAAATACCCTAGACCTCTGCCAGTCCTTACAAAAATCGGACTATAAAGACACCCTAGAACACTACCAAGGCCGCCTCAATCTACTGGTACGGCAGCTATCAGAGCGACAACGAGCCTTGGTTGCCGTCTTCGAAGGCTGGGATGCCGCCGGCAAAGGCGGCAGCATTCGCCGGGTCACAGGGGCCCTTGATGCCCGCTGGTATCGGGTGATTTCGGTGGGAGCTCCCAGCGAAGAAGAACAGGCCCAACCCTATCTCTGGCGCTTTTGGCGCCATATTCCCCGCTGGGGACGGGTCACCCTTTTCGATCGCTCCTGGTATGGGCGGGTACTGGTGGAGCGGGTGGAGCACTTTTGTCCCGAGGCGGCCTGGATGCGGGCCTATGGTGAAATTCGTGAATTTGAGCAGCAACTGGTGCAGCATCGAGTCGTCTTGGCTAAATTCTGGTTGCACATTTCCAAAGACGAACAACTGAAGCGATTCCAGGAGCGGGAAACTGTCCGGTTTAAGCGCTTTAAGATCACTGAAGAAGATTGGCGCAACCGGGCCAAATGGGATGAGTACGAACAGGCTGTCTGTGACATGATTGACCGCACCCATACCGATAGGGCCCCATGGACCCTGGTGGAGGCTAATAACAAGTACTATGCCCGCATCAAAGTGCTACAGACCCTGTGCCAGACCTTAGAAGCAACCTTTGATTAACGGCCTGGCTAACCCTTCAGGCCACTGCCGGATTCCGTAGGCACGATATACCGCTGCAAAAATACAAATACCAACACTACCGGCACCATCGAAATCACAGACCCCGCCGCAATCAAGCGCCAGTCTAGAGAAAAACTGCCGGCCAGTTTGGCCACCCCCAGGGGCAGAGTATAGTATTCCGGTTGATCTAGCACAATCAGAGGCCAGAGAAAGTCACTCCAGGAGCCGATGAACACAAAAATCGCCAGCGTCACCAGGGCCGGGCGAGTCGCCGGTATCATCACGTTCCACCAGATGCCCAGTTCGGAGCAACCGTCCATGCGGGCTGCCTCCTCTAACTCTTTGGGGACTCCCTGAAAGGCCTGGCGCATTAAAAAAATACCGAAGGCAGAGGCCAGGGACGGGAAGATAATGCCCAGGTACGTATTCCGTAAGCCCAACTGCACCGTCAGGATGTAGAGGGGAATCATCACGATCTGAAACGGAATCATGATGGTAGAGACCACCAGGGCAAAAATCGTATCCCGACCACGAAAGGTCAACCGAGCCAAGGGATAGGCGGCTAAGGAACAAAACAATAGATTCAAGCCCACCGTTAAGACTGCCACTACGGTGCTGTTGAACAAGTAGCGGCCAAAGGGATTACTCTGCCAGACCGTGACGAAGTTCTCTAGGGTCGGGGTCTCAGGAATAAATTGGGGAGGGAACTCAAAGATATTTTCGCTGGAGGACTTAAACGAGGTGCTGACTAACCAGGCCAGGGGCAGCAGCATAGCCAGGGCAATGGCAATCAGCAGTACATACAGCCCCACCGTTCGCCACCGAGGCGAGGGCCAGAACTGACTTAACCGAATCATCCCAACGTTAGCTCCTGCAACAACCAAAATCCGGTAAAGGCTTCGGCCTCGGGACTGGTTTGGACCCCGATGAAGTGCACCTGATTGGCGGCTCGTTTGGCGGCTTCAAAGTTTTGGGCTTCGGTTTGAGTTTGGGCAGTGGTGAGATTGGCCAGTATCCAGCTATCGGCAGCCCCGGTTTCTAAAATTAAACGCGGTGTCTGACGCTGTTCCACCCAGAGATAGGCCAACTCCAATCCCGATAGCCATCCTGCTAAGGGCAATGCCCGGGGCGAGAAGATCAAGATGCCGGGGATGGGAGTATCGGGGGTAACGCCAGCCATCTCTGGGGGAAAGGCATCGGCAAAATCAATGGACCATTCTGGCATCTCAGCAAAGGCGTTCGCTTCCAGAGTGACCAGGGCCCACTGTTGGCCTAGGAGGGCATCGGGTAACGGTCTGGGACTGGGGGGTGGAGCCGCCACTGAGGGGGATGGGGCGTTGGTATAGCCTGGATGGGTGGGATAGACGTCCCGATGGCGCTGCTCTAGCCATTGTTGCAAAGCCAAGGTGCGACGGCTGGGTCTAGCCGGAATGCCGATTTCCTCACAGGCTCGGCTGATCATGTTCTGCATCTGGTAGCGAAAGAAGCGAATGCTATTGGGAGGATTGGGAGCCTGCTCTATTGCCTCGGCTAGGGCTTGCTGCAACTGAATGGAGTTGACCTCGGTGTTGGCCAGGTATTTGCTGTAGCAGAAGCGCTCTTGAGAAGGGGCTTTGACGTCTTGAAAGCCTTCACAAATCAGAACTTCCCAGCGTTTTTTTTGGCGCTCATCCAGAATTGGACGGGAGTACAGGTCTAATTCCCAAACCGTTGCCATCGTTTAGTTGCCAGTCAGTGTGCACGGGAATCTATCGTTGCGGTGCCTAGGCCTCTCGCTCTGCCAACAGCTCAGCTACATTTTGGTGGCGATCTTCGGCAGTGGCCATCACGGTCGGCATATCCTTGAGCATTTCGCCCGGGTATTTCTCTAACACCTTAGTGGATAGAGAAATCCGCTGGCGAACGTCATCGAGATCGACGATCACGGTTTTGATGGATTGGCCAATTTGGAATAGGTGAGCAATGGAATCGACGTAGCTTTTACTGATTTGGTTGATATGCAGCAGTCCGGTGACACCATCAAACTCCACGAAGGCGCCGAAGGGCTTGAGCCCTGTGATGGTGCCCTCTACCAGTTGGCCGATTTCTAGGGTGGCCATGGCCTGGCTGCGGGCCGCCTGCCGCTGCGACAGCACTAGCTTGTTGCGCTCGGGCGAGACTTCCAGCAGGCTCACCCGTAGGGTTTGGCCGACTAGGGCTTCTAGGTCGTCGGCTGCCAGCAGATGCGATCGCGGAATAAAGGCCCGTAACCCTTCCACATCGGCCAGCACCCCGCCCTTGTTGGTGCCAGTAACTTTGACCTCCAGGGTGGCATTGTCGGCTTGCCAGGTGGCCAGCTTTTCCCACAGGGCCTGCAGCTGTAATTGCCGCAATGAGAGTAACACCTGACCGTCAGCGTCTTGATCGCGAATGACCAGAAAGTCGTAACTGTCCCCGGCGGTCAGTACATCCTCTAGGTGAGATAGACGTTTTAGGGAGGCTTCTCGTAGCGGCAAAAAGGCCGCAGCCTTGCCGCCAATGTCCACATAGGCCCCATCTGAGTCCATAGCGATCACCATCCCCTGCACCACACTGCCCGTTTGAAAATGGTAGTCGTGCTGTTCGAGGGCCTTAGCGAAGTCTTCCGCAGAAAAAGTCAAGCCGACGATCTCCTGAATGCCAACTGAGTCGGAGCCGAGTCCGATTAGTAGTATTCACTATAGCAAGGGACTTCCCTATCTCCATAGGCTGAGCCTCTGGCAGGGGGTACACCATGGCTCGTTGACGGCCTGATCATGTCTATACTGAGCCTGGCATCGGGTCTCTGAGGGAACGGCTGGCAGGATAGCTACAGAAGGTGGGCAAATGGCTGGCGGCTCTCTGGCGCAGTTGCTTGATGCGATACATGCGCTCGTCGGCAGTGGCAATGGTGGTTTGTAGCGAATGGCGGGGATCACGGCTGGCCCATCCCAAGGACATCTGGATACCTCCCGCTTCTATGGAGTCTAAGATCCGTTGGGCAAAGGATTCGGCATCAGAGGCTGCCATTTCCACCGCTAGAATGGCGAATTCATCGCCTCCCAAACGAGCTACCACGTCTGAGGCCCGTACCGTCTGACGGAGATGGTTGGCGGCTGCCATGATCACCTGATCTCCGGCTTGATGCCCCAGGGTGTCGTTGATCTGCTTCAGCCAGTCTAGATCTAAGACAAAGATGGTAGCCGGGCTGCCATAGCGGCGGCAACGTTCTTCTTCGGTGGCCATTAAGAGATCCCAACCACGGCGGTTATAAAGCCCGGTCATGCTATCGGTATGGGCTTGCAGTTGGGCATGCTCTAGGCGGCGGACCATTTCCTGAGCCTGGAGGTCCTGCTCAATCAGGGTAGATAGAAAGCGAGCCTGTAGTTGCAGAAAGGGCAATTCATGATGCAGCCGGTCGGGTTGGGGCTGCGGATCGATGGCACAGAGGGTGCCAAACAGGTGGCCGTCCGGCCGCAGCAAGGGCATACCGATGTAGGCCTGAATCTCTACCTGCTGGCCGATGGGAGCCTCCAGATAGGCGGCTACGGCCCGAGAGTCAGGAGCGATATTGGGACCGAATCCTTGTACCATGCGGGAGCAAAAGGAATCGCACCACCGAAACACCTGGCCCGGCTCGACCCCGTAGCCATGATCGTTACTGACCAGCACGATCCAGTCGTTGCCTTCGGTGCGGGTCACCATCCACAGTTGAAACCCCAACCGATTGTGTAGCAAGGCCAGGGTCTGGTGAGTAGCTTCTGCTAAATTCTGAAACGGGGTCAGTGCAGCAGATAATGGTGTCGGCGAAGTGGTGGTCATGGCAGCTACAGGATGACGGGATCCTGACCAGGTACCTCTCACCTGAGAATACCCAAGCCTATGGAGTTATTATCGTCACCTGCCCCGACTCCGTGATCGGCGTCACTGACAATTCTCAAATCTTTACAATTTTTGTCGAAACAGTTGCATCACCTGATTCCAGGCATCGGCAGCGGCTTCGGGATGGTAGCTATCCCGCTGGTCGCAAAAGAAGCCGTGGCTGGCCCCCTGGTAGCGGAAAATCTGATGGGGGATGCCGTGCTGTTTCAAGGCAGCTTCGATCTGATCGACGTCTGTCAGGGGAATCAGGGGGTCTTCGGTGCCGAAGAAACCATACAAGGTGCCTGTGATCTCGGCGGTACGACTAATGGTGGGCTCGCCACCACCAGGGGTAAAGCTGGGGATGCCAGCCCCATAGAAACAGGCGGCAGCCTGAATATCAGGCAGGGTGGCGGCTAGATAGGTGACGTGGCCGCCAAAGCAGAAGCCGATACAACCCATGCCGCCGGCCTTAATTTGGGCCAGGGTGCGGAGGTGGTCGATGGCAGCTTGGATGTCGCTGAGCAGTTCCGCGGCCTTGGTGCCGTTTTTATAGCGGCGCCCGAGTTCTAGGTCTTCTGGACCATAGCCGACTTCAAAGCCAGGGGCCTGGCGATGATAAATGTGGGGTGCGATCGCACCATAGCCAGCCCGGGCAAAGCGTTCGGTGACGTCCCGGATATGGGCATTGACGCCAAAGACTTCCTGAATCACGATCACGCCGGGGTAAGGGCCAGTGCCCTCCGGTTCGGCTAAATAGGCGGGAATCTGCCAGTCGCCGCTGGTCAGCTCGACAGTGGTGGTCTGAATTGCTGCTGAGGTCATGGGATCTGCGGAGTAAATGCGCCATCATACCCTAAGGTATCGTGACGCCGATCGGAGCAACAGACCATGACCCTTGCCGTCGGAATCATTGAAACCCTGGGGCTACCTGCTGCTATGGAGGCCGCCGATGCCATGGCCAAGGGGGCTCGGGTAGAGGTGGTGCGGATGGATACCACTGATGCTGGCTTGATCAGCATCATCGTGCGGGGACCCGTTGCCGAGGTCAGCCAGGCCATTACCGCGGGTTGCCAACGAATTCGGCAGGTTGAGGCAGGGACCTGGGTGGGCCACCACATGGTGCCCTGCCCTGATGGTCAGGAAGAGGCCGCCCTACCGTTGCTGCGCCGCCAGAGAGACCCCGATCTATCCTCCACCTGGCTAGACTGACCCCTAGTTAGTTATCCTGCCCCTGGTGACGGCTGGGGTAGCCGATGAATGTGCGGATTATGGCGATCGTGTCATGAATTGGGTAGCAGGGCACTGTATCTATAGGGTGGAGCCCTTTAGCCGGCTGCCGAGTTGATAATGAGAGCCCTGGTGTAGCCATCGGTACCTCCAAAAGATGGGAGGATATGGCTGCGGGGGCAGTCTATCGAGGAGGATTGGTTCCTCTGGCAGATGTAATGAGGTGTGGTCGTGGTTCAGTTTCACATTCAGCCCGATAGCGATATTCCCGCTTCTACCCAGCTTTATGATCAGATCTGGTTTGCGATCGCATCCCGTCAATATCCCCCCGGCTACCGCCTGCCCAGCACCCGTCAACTGGCCATGCAAACCGGCCTACATCGCAACACCATCAGCAAAGTCTACCGACAGCTAGAAGAAGCCGGTGTCGTCGAAGCCCATCCTGGCTCCGGTATTTACGTCCGCGAAAGCAACGTCGAGAGTGCCCGCCTGGCCTCTCCCCTGTGGGAAGAGTTTCCCAACGCTCGCAGTACCGTTGAAGCCAGCCTCGACGAGCTGTTGCGCCAAGGCTGTTCCCTGCACCAGGCCCGGGAGTTGTTTCTAGCCGAAATCGATTGGCGCCTGCGCTGCAGTGCCCAGGTCTTGGTCACCACCATGCGCCAGGATATGGGAGCAGGGGAACTGATGACCCGAGAGCTAGAAGCCGCCCTCAACATCCCGGTGCAGTTGGTGCCCTTAGAAGAACTAGAGGACGTCCTGGCCCAAACCCGCTCCGGCACAGTGGTCACCAGTCGTTACTTCATCACTGAAGCCGAAGCCATCGCTGCCCCTAAATCGGTACGGGTGATTCCCATCGACATCTATAACTACGCCAAGGAACTGGAGATGCTGAAAGACCTGCCTAGTGGCACCAGCTTAGGCATGGTCAGTCTCAGCACCGGCATTCTACGGGCCGCCGAAGTGATTGCCTACAGTCTCAAAGGCGACGACATTCTGTTGATGACGGCCCAGGCCGAGGATGCCGTTAAACTCAATGCCCTAGTGCGCAACTCCCAAACCATCGTCGTCTTCGACCAGGCCAGTCTGCCAGCCCTGAAACGGGCCATTGCCTCTGCCCGCGACGATCTAATCCGTCCCCCTCAGCTAGTGGTCTGTGGCAACTACATCGATGCCGACTCAATCACGCTACTGAAGCGCGAGCTGGGTCTTGATTAACCGGCTGTGCCCGGGCGCAGCCGGATGAATTGAACGCTTATAGTGCTGGCCAGTCAGCTTAGGACATGGTTGATCGTCCAATAGCCTAGTCTAGGGGGGGGCTTCAGTCGGTAGAGTCTTTTCGAGAAAACACCTTAATCCTACGGGATGATGGCCCTTCACTATTATCCGATTCAGGTATCCGATTCAGGGCCTACCAATTGCGCCATCCCCCTGACATTTGGGAGCGCCCCTGTGCCCCGGGTTCCAGCCGCAATAATCGTTGATAGTCCTGGCTGCTGGCCCAATGATCTACTTCGCGGGCCCGCAGTACTGGCACTGGGTGGGTCAACTCACTGGTTCGAATTTGCTTGACCAGTTCCCCGAGCTGGCTGGTGCTAACGGCATCATAGGAGCGGGCCTGCTCTAAAAATGCCTCTAGATTTAACTGGGAGGCCAAAGCCGGAGAACCGCCAGAGAGCTTCATCAGCAGCGAGGCGACGACTCGGGCATCTTGAGTGACCAGCAGGGCGGCGCGATCGCATGTGAACTCGGCGCAGCGAATCCACTCCATAATCTGAGCTTGCAGATTAGGCACCACCAATTCGCCAAATGGTAACTGGCCTGCTGCCAACGTCAGCAAATTGGCCAGCGTGAGATAGACACTATGATCACACTTGAGATGCCCCAATTCGTGACCAATCACCGCCTGAATTTCTGCTGGCGTTAACAACTCCAGCAGAGACGTATGAACTACGATGAAAGGCTGTCGCCCTCGCATGGCAAAGGTATAGGCATTGGGCACCGGGTGCTGACGCACATAGAGCTGTGGTGGATCCAGATCCAATATCCGACAGGCTTCTACCAGAAGCCGATGAATTTCAGGTAGTTGCCGCTCTCCCACCAGCACACTGGAGGCAATATTGTCCAAATAAAAAATCTGCTCTGCCAATGGGGCAATCAGGGACCGAATCAGCATATCCAGTCCTGGCAACTGCCTTAATGCCTGGGTCGCTTCCAAATCCAGGGGATGCCTAAACTGATTGGCCTTCAGCCCCACTAGCGTAACTTTGCCACCCATGCTCTGCTATTACCTCGCCTTAACCCAGTAACCACCTCTTGCCTGGCGTCAGGCAGAAAATGGCATCCATGGTTAGTATAACGAGCCCCTAGCAGACCGCGATGGCCATCAAGGGTGTTCAACAACTAGATCATGGGTAACCACCTGGGTGGGCAATACCCGCTGCAGATTAGCCCCTAGCTGCTTCAGCTTGGTTTCTAGATTTTCATAGCCCCGATCGAGATGATGTAACCCTTGGATGACGGTTGTTCCCTCAGCCGCCAGGCCTGCTAACACCAGAGCCGCAGAAGCCCGCAGATCGGTGGCAACCACCGGAGCCCCAGATAGCTGAGCCATGCCCTTGATGATGGCACAGTTGCCATTGAGCCGAATATCGGCTCCCATGCGATTGAACTCGGCCACATGGCGCAAGCGGTTTTCAAAGACGGTCTCTGTGATCAAGCAATTGCCATCGCTGAGACTTAAGAGAGCCATAAACTGGGCCTGCATATCGGTGGGAAACCCTGGAAATGGACCGGTCTGAATATCCGTAGCTCGAATCACATCTCCAGGAATCAGCCGCAATCGGTTAGGGCCTTCCAACACCACATGGGATCCTGCTTCCCGGAGCTTGGCAATGGTGGCTGTCAAATGGTCAGTCACCACTGGTGCTACCACGATTTCAGAATGGGTAATCGCTCCTGCTACCAGAAAAGTTCCGGCCTCGATCCGATCGGGAATAATGGCATAGTCCGTACTGTGGAGACTAGGTACCCCTGCCACCGTAATGGTATTTGTTCCGGCGCCACGAATACGGGCCCCCATGGCCCGACAGAACTTGGCCAGATCTATTACCTCTGGCTCCTGGGCTGCATTTTCAATCACCGTTTCCCCATCGGCCAGCGTGGCTGCCATCATCAAGGTTTCAGTAGCGCCCACACTGGGATAGTCCAAATAGATATGGGCTCCGCGTAAACGATTACGCGGACCAGGCACATAGGCATTAACGGTACCGTGATCAATATGGACCTCTGCCCCCATGGCTTGTAAACCACGCACATGTAATTCTACTGGGCGTGCCCCAATGGCACATCCTCCCGGCAGTGGCACGCGGGCGACTCCTGTGCGGGCCAGTAGGGGACCAATCACAAAGAAGCTCGCCCGCAGCTGACTGACCAGGTCATAGGGGGCTTTGGTGTTAGAAATATGGCTAGCATCAACTTCCAGAGCATCGTCGTAGCGCTGCAGTTTCACCCCCAGGGCTGTGAGCACGTCTGCCATGCGAGTGACATCCATGAGGGATGGAATGTTGCGAATGCGACACTGCTGTGAGCACAAGAGGGACCCTGCCATCACAACCAGGGCAGAATTTTTAGCCCCACTGATGGTCACTTGTCCAGCCAGAGATGCTCGACCATGAACCTGTAAGACAGCGGAATCAACCACTTCAGGGGAAGTAGGGGAATTTTTTAGACGAGCCGACGTGACGATAGGGGTACCCTCCAATTCCGATAGCACTACAGCCTGTATATTTTTTCGTCTAGATTCTACCCGAATCCGCCAAATTCGCGACTCTCTCTCAGGCACCATTCCTGTGACGGTGCATTCCACACTAACCTACTGCCAACAAACACTCTATAGTTTTCCTAAAATAGATGGTTGACGAATGACCTCAACTAAAGGATGATGGTGAATCGCAGCCTAACTCTGCAGTAAAAGCGGAACTGGCGGAATTTGGTAGACGCGCTAGATTCAGGTTCTAGTGTTCGCAAGAACTTCCGGGTTCAAGTCCCGGGTTCCGCATGGGGTGAAAAGAATATTCTTCATGGTGGCGTACGGGGTTGCCACACTCTAAAATCGGGTAAATTTTCAGTTCCTGCCCGATTCAGACTTTTTATCAATCGAACGTGAAGATTCCTAAACTTCTGATGGATAATTTCTCCTAATCAGTGGGGACAACGGGGCAAAAACTCCTGGTATCTTGACGCTAGTGTCTGTATCCTGATGTGTCTGGCATCGCTGCGTAAGGAACCATGCTCACCAGTGTGAAAAATCCTCTCGTCAAGTTGATGCGACAGCTTCATCAGGCTAAGGGACGGCGGCAACAGCAGCAATTCTTACTGGAAGGCACCCATCTGTTAGAGGAGGCGCTAGCTGTCCAGCACCCTCTGACGGTGGTGTGTAGTACGCCGACTTGGCAAACCCGGTACCCTGAGCTTTGGCAGAAAATTCAAGCCCAGACTCCTCGAGCCGAAACTGTTTCCCCTGAGGTACTGCAGGCAATGGCTACCACCGTTCATCCTGATGGTGTGGTGGCGATGGCAGTTAGGCATCCCTCTGGAAATAGTCATCCCGATACTGACCAAGCGTTCTCTCTAACCCTAGGAGTGGCCGTTGAGACCCTGCAAGATCCGGGCAATTTAGGCACCATGATTCGTACGGCGGCGGCCGTTGCCGCTGATGGACTGTGGCTCAGTGCCAATAGTGTGGACTCAGATCATCCTAAGGTGTTACGAGCGTCGGCGGGACAGTGGTTCCGTCTACCCCTGTACAGCTGTGCCGACTTAACGCAACAAGTGAATCAGTGGCGCCGGGCTGGCCTCCAGATAATTGCGACTCAATCCCAAGCTAGTACCCTTTACTGGGAGCTTGATTTACGACAACCGACGATTATTCTCTTGGGCAATGAAGGAGCAGGGTTGTCTCCCGAACTGGTAGAAGCTGCCACAGCTCAGGCATGCATTCCCCTAGCTCCCTCGGTGGAGTCGCTCAATGTGGCTGTCACTGCTGCCTTAATGCTCTACGAAGTGAGGCGACAGCGATTGAAGACAGAGGCCTGGCCATGAAAGTACAGCAGCCCCATGGTCAGTTCCGATACTGGTCCTGAAGCTGTTGAGATACTCATACCTCCATCTCGGCTGGAGCTGGTAAGCCTCTAGCTGACATCTGAGGGGGACTGTTCCATGTAGTGTTCAATGTCAGCCACTGCCTCATCCAAGACATTTTCCCAGTCCACGGCAGTCTGTTCTATAACCTCTGCGGCGGCAGGGGCTACGGATTGCATAGGTGTCTCAGGGGCATCCGATTTGAGCACATGCTCCAATTCCCCTAGAGATTGTATAAACTCTTGGGCTGCAGTACGTCGTCGGCGTCTATGGTGATCTTGATGCATGGTAGATTCGCTCCAGATAGCGACAACCAACCACCGAGGCGGTATGGCCGACTAGCTCATGGGCCAAGCTACTGGGGTTACACACTTGGGTCATATTCTATAGGGTTCATCAATCAGCTTGGGACATCGCTGATTGGTGAATGGCCTAGTCTAGGGCAGCATGGCTGGCTCGCTACCGTTACGAGTTGTGAGTGGTGGACTGGCGATACCGGTGACTTCCGCAGCAGGCATGGTCAATTCCCTGCTCTGATAGGGTTCAGATCTAGACCTGACTAGGGAATGAGGTTAAGCAGCGGTATCAGGTGCCCAACTCCCTTGGGGCTAGCTGTTGTCTAATGCACCGCATCTAGTCAAGAATGAAGGGAACTACTGCCGACTGTGTTCAAACCTCATCAGGTCTATGGTTTGACTAGTGCCGCTGCAGCGGTAGAGAGTTATAAATCGTCGTGAATCGTCGAGCAGTCATAGCGCAGTAATTGTTGTGTCTTGGGAGAAGGACGTGAATCAAGGGGTTGATTACGACTTGATTATCATTGGAGCCGGGGTCGGTGGCCATGGTGCTGCTCTACATGCCGTTAAGTATGGGCTGAAAACCGCCATTGTTGAGGCGGCTGAGATGGGTGGTACCTGTGTCAATCGGGGCTGCATTCCTTCCAAGGCACTGTTAGCAGCCTCTGGGAGAGTTCGAGAGTTACGTAATGCCCAGCACCTCAAGTCTCTTGGCATTCAGGTTGCTCAGGTCTCCTTCGATCGCGAGACGATTGCTAACCACGCTAAAACCCTGGTGAGTAAGATTCAGGGCGATATGAGCAATAGTTTGTCGCGCCTAGGGGTGGATGTGATGCAGGGATGGGCCAAACTGGTGGCTCCCCAGAAGGTGTCGATTCGCCAAGGGGATGAGGAAACGATAATCACTGGTCAAGACGTATTACTTTCGCCGGGATCAGTGCCGTTTGTGCCACCAGGTATTGAGCTGGATGGCAAGACAGTCTTCACCAGTGATGAGGCCTTGCGTCTCGATTGGTTGCCTCAGTGGGTGGCGGTGATTGGCAGTGGCTATATCGGCTTGGAGTTTTCAGATATTTATACTGCCTTGGGTAGCGAGGTGACGCTGATTGAAGCGCTGCCGCAAGTGATGCCTACTTTTGATCCAGATATTGCCAAGATGGCCCAGCGTGCGTTGATTGGCCCTCGAGATATCGAGACCCGGGCCGGTGTGATTGCTAAGCAGGTAACTCCTGGCTCGCCAGTGGTGATTGAGTTGGCCGATCCGGAGACGAAAGAGGTTGTTGACGTGCTGGAGGTCGATGCCTGCCTGGTGGCTACCGGCCGCATTCCCGTGACTAAGGAGTTGGGCTTGGAGCGAGTTGGGGTGGAAACCGACCGGCGTGGCTTTATCCCGGTCGATGACCATTTGCAGGTATTGCAGGATGGAAAACCGATGCCCCATCTGTGGGCTATCGGTGATGCCACTGGCAAGATGATGTTGGCGCATGCGGCCTCGGCCCAGGGTGTGATTGCGGTGGAAAATATCTGTGGTCGCTCTCGCACGCTCAATTATCGTAGTATTCCAGCGGCGGCCTTTACCCATCCGGAGGTCAGTTTTGTCGGGCTGACTGAACCGGCGGCGCGCGAGCTGGCGGCCGCGGAGGGCTTTGCTATCGATACGGTGCGGACCTACTTTAAAGGGAATTCTAAGGCCCTGGCAGAAGGGGAATCGGACGGATTGGCTAAGGTTATCTACCGTCAGGATACGGGGGAGATTCTAGGGGCCCATATTTTGGGGCTCCATGCCTCGGATTTGATTCAAGAGGTGGCCAATGCGATCGCACAGGGGCACTCCGTTAATGATTTATCCTGCTGCGTCCACACCCATCCCACCCTGTCGGAAGTACTGGATGAAGCGTTCAAGCGAGCTGTAACCTCTGTCTGAGCACCCGCCTATGGAAATTCGTCGTCGTCCCCCCAATCCCAGTGTGGCCGTGCAGCACCTGCGCTATCGGGTGCCCCTGCCCCATGACCAACCCCGCAATATCTTGGAAAAGATTGTCTGGCATAAGGAAACAGAGGTTGACCAATGCCGAAAGCGGCTCTCCCTACAAGACCTACAGAAAGCTGTCTTGACGGCGCCGCCGCCACGGGATTTCCTGGCAGCCCTGCGTCAAGGCAATACCCATCCCGCCCTAATCGCTGAGGTCAAGAAAGCCTCCCCCAGCCGCGGACTGATTCGGGAAGAGTTTGATCCAGTTGCGATCGCACAGGCTTACGCTGCTGGCGGTGCTACCTGCTTATCGGTACTCACTGACGAAACCTTCTTCCAGGGCAGCTTTGACTATCTAACGCAAATTCGGGACAGCCTTGACCTGCCGCTGCTGTGTAAAGAGTTTATTCTCTATCCCTATCAGATGTATCTAGCCCGGGCCAAAGGAGCCGACGCCGTTCTCCTGATTGCCGCCATCCTGTCAGACAAAGATCTGCGCTATTTTACTCAAATTGCCCACGCCTTGGGGATGACCGCCCTAGTAGAAGTGCACACCTTAGCTGAACTAGATCGCGTGCTAGCCATCGACACCATCTCCCTGATCGGTATCAACAATCGCGATTTAGAAACCTTCCGAACCTCCCTGGACACGACCACAACACTGCTGTCTCAGCGCCAGCCCCCCCTAGACTGCCACGATTGTCTCATCGTCAGCGAATCAGGCATTCACACCCCAACAGATTTAGCCACCGTTGCCGCTGCCGGTGCCAACGCCGTCTTGATTGGAGAATCCTTAATCAAGCAACCCGATCCGGCCCAAGCCATTGCCATGCTATTTGCCGAATCAACCTTCTAGATCCTTGCCATAACTTCTCTTGGTCGGGCTAATACCGACCTTTCTTGCCCAGTGATACCCCTATGAGCGACGACCAGACTATTCCCTTACCGTCCCATATCCACTACGAACTGCTGCTGCAGTTACTTGAGCGAGAAACGATGATTGCTGCCCACCCTCACTCCCCACTGCAAGGGCAAGTCCGCGAACTCATCATTACCCTGCGCAAAGCTCTATCTCAACAGCGGCAACTCGAAGAAACCTGTGATCACCAGGGAGTTTCAGTGGAATACTACTGGTCTCTGAATGTACCCTCCGGCTCCGACGACGATCCTTCCATTGGCTAATAGACCGTGGCCGACATGTGTCCGCAGAACTATAAAAAAATAAAAAAAGTATCGACCGCAGCCGATACCTTGTCGTCGTAGATTCTATGCCGGACTAAAATCAACCCAACGTTAGCTGTGGCCAAAGTCAGCTGTGGCCACCGGCAACAACACTCAATAGGAGGGGCATATTAGCTGCCAGTAAATAGGCAAACGTTGCCCCGCCAATACCACCAATTAAAAATCCACCGGCAAACTCACTCCAGCCCTCATCATGGCTGAGTGCTTCTGGCGGATCGAATGGGGTTGTCGCCTCAGACACGCCCTTATTGACCCCAGCTCCGGAGTAAATTGACAAGCATGCCGTCAGAATCACCACCAAAGCAGCGGCTCCCAACAACCCTGCCAATCCTGGGATATCAGAATCTCGCAGTGGTCCCAAGAGGGCAAACGGCCCATAGAGCAGATAGCCATGGGCCATGCCAATCTCTAGGCCCCGACGCTGGGGCGATAGGCCAGGCCGATAGGCCGGTAAATTACCAATGAAGGTTTTCGTAACCGAAGAGGAATTAATCGGGGTCGCCAAGTTACCAATCTGGGGATCCCCCGCAGGTCTGATCGAATCGGTCATAACTGGTTTAGCTCTCTTACTGAGTCGAAGGCAGAATCGAAGACATAGCAAACAGCCTGAGGTGAGCTAGCAGCCATAACGACAGGCAAACTCATCTCAGGCTGGGGTTGGGCAAATTCTGCACAGTGTTAAGGATGAAACAGAAGATCGGGGAAGAAGCGATTGAATTCAATCAAAACTCCCGCCGTAATGGCCATCCATATAGCGGCCACCACTGGCGCCGTGGAAAGATACTTGACAAGATTGTCCATGGACTTATCTCCTACGCTTAAACAATCACTCTCTGGCGCAATTAACCTGGCCCAATCTAGGCAAGATTGAGGCCAGGCAATCTCTATGAATCAACTAACGGGGGGACACAGGAATTTCAGTGTCCTTGGCAAACATTTCCCCGGAAGCAATGTCACGAAAGGCAGTCAGAGGCCAAGCAAACCCAGAGAGAGAACATTTCAGAGCCAGAGGCACATCAATGATAATTTCCTTCTCTTCGGGCTTCTTCTCGCTGCGCACTGCAATCAGGTAGGAACGACCAGCCCAACCAATCCAACCGGCGATATATAGAAAAAGAATGCTGGGAATGAGAAATTCACCTACATGGGAGAGGTCCCCGTCTACGATTAGATGAGGAAGGCCGTCATCACCGCAGAGGAGATTTGAACTGCCATAGAAGTCAAAGCGAGCTTTGGCAGCTTCCGTCGCTGCATTCGCCGCCCGCTGCTGGAAAGCAGCAGATTCACTGCAGGGAGTCAGCCCTGCAACATCAGCAGCAGCTGGTAAAGCGATACCAAACCACGAAATGATTCCAAGGACCAGAGCAAACAACCGTCGCATAAATTGTTTCCCTTTGTTACTCAGAGACCAGGTGTTTACAGACAAAACGTTAAGTTATTTGTACAAGAATTCACCCAACCTGCAGTACAGCATACCTCGCTGGGGGAAATCCCGTAAAGCGCAGGCATTGCGGGAGTTTACATCTCTACAAACCATCCGGTTATGACCCTCTGCCATGGCGATCGTATTAGCCTTAGAAACAAGTTGTGACGAAACCGCCGTGGCGATTGTTGAAGATCGCACGGTCCATGCCAGCGTTGTTTCCTCTCAAATCGATTTACATCGCCAATACGGCGGCATTGTTCCTGAAGTTGCCTCTCGAGAGCATGTGCTGACCCTGGGGCCTGCCATTGAGCAAGCCCTAGCAACCGCTCAACTGGATTGGGCTGCCATTGACGGTATTGCCGCCACTTGTGCCCCTGGCCTGGTAGGGGCGCTGCTGGTAGGCGTAACCGCTGGCAAGACTCTAGCTATGGTGCATGACAAGCCATTCCTGGGGGTGCATCATCTGGAAGGCCATATCTATGCCACCTATCTGGCGGATCCAGCCCTCGAGCCTCCCTTTCTCTGTCTATTGGTATCAGGAGGGCATACCAGCTTAATCCAGGTGCAGGATTGCGGTGAGTATGTCTTGCTAGGCCAGACTCGCGATGACGCTGCCGGGGAAGCCTTCGATAAGGTAGCGCGGTTACTCGATCTGGGCTATCCAGGCGGTCCTGTCATCGATCGGCTAGCCAGGGATGGCCAGGTTGTGTTTGCGCTGCCAGAGGGCAACATTTCTCAACCCGATGGTAGCAGTCATCCCTATGACTCTAGTTTTAGTGGCCTGAAGACGGCGGTGCTAAGGCTGGTCGGGAAGTTGCGTAGTCAGTCTGGGGAGGCCCTACCCATTGCCGATGTGGCGGCTAGTTTTCAGCACACCGTCGCCACTGCTTTGACCAAGCGGGCTATCGCCTGCGCCCGAGACCACCAACTGTCTACCATTGCCGTGGGGGGGGGTGTTGCCGCTAATAGTGGGCTGCGGCAGCAGCTCCAGGCGGCAGCGGCAGCGCAGGGCCTGCGGGTGCTATTTCCGCCGCTGAGTCTGTGCACCGATAATGCTGCCATGATTGCTTGTGCTGCTGCCGATCATCTCAATCGCGGCCATGAGTCTGACCTATCTTTAGGGGCCCAGTCTCGCATGCCCTTGACTCAAGTGATGGATCTGTACAAGGCTTGAATCTCACGGTAACGGAAGCAATCCACGGCATGGTCATTGACTAGTCCCGCCGCTTGCATGAAGGCGTAGCAGATGGTGGAGCCGACGAAGGTAAATCCCCGTTGTTTCAAATCTCGGCTGAGAGCATCGGACAGGGGGGAAGTGGCCGGGGCTGCTGCCCAGGTAGGCCAGGCATTTTGGATGGGTTGGCCATCGACAAAGGCCCAGAGATAGGCATCGAAGCTGCCAAAGGTTTTCTGGATCTGTAAGAAGGCTTTGGCGTTAGTGGATGCCGCTTTTATCTTCAACCGATTGCGGACAATGCGGCGATCTTGTAGCAAGGCCTGTTGCTTGGTAGTGTCGTAACGGGCAACGCGCTCGGGATCGAAGCCGTCGAAGGCTTCGCGAAACGCGGCCCGCTTTCGCAAGATCGTGAGCCAACTGAGGCCGGCTTGAAAGCCATCCAGGACTAGAAATTCAAAGAGTTTGCGGTCATCGTGCAGAGGCACTCCCCATTCCTGGTCATGGTAGGCCACTTCGATGGGGTCGTCATGAACCCAACCACAGCGGTTGGGGTGAGTCACTGGTTTCTCCATGGCAATTGCTCCTTAGCTTGGCCGCTTTCTGGCGCTTAGGAAGTTGCGCCTAAAAATATCCCGCCCACTCATTGCTCAGGCCACTGACAGGGAAGTCAAGGTGGGATCTATAAGAGAATGGCTAGTGGCGGGAAACAGCTGTAGCCGAGGTTGGGCAATAGAGGCTCGCACCCGCTCGCCGATGCCAATGCGCTGACCGCTAGCCATGCGAGCATGTAGAACTTGCCCGGAGGGAGTCTCTAAACAGTATTTATACTCGCGGCCTAGGAACTGGCGATCGCGCACGAGCAACGGGGCGGTGCTATCGGCTTCGATCTGGAGATCTTCTTGGCGGATCATCAAGTCGCCCATGTCGTCGTCGCAGGTGGCCCCAGCAGCGGCACAGGGATCGACATGGACATCGAAGCACCCTACCTCTGTCTGCCATCCCTGGCGACTACGGCGAGCCGGTAGGAAATTGGCCTGGGTCACGAATTCGGCAATGAATCGGGAGGCGGGTTCTCGATAGATATCTTCTGGGGTCCCCACTTGCTCGATGCAACCGCCGCGCATGACGGCCACTTGGTCAGCAATGGCTAGGGCTTCTTCTTGGTCGTGGGTGACGAAGATACCAGAGGCGCCGATTTGCTTGAGAATTTCTCGCACCTCTTGGCGCAGGTATAGGCGCACTTGCACATCCAGGTTGCTGAAGGGCTCGTCTAGCAGAATCAGAGAAGGGCGGGGGGCTAACGCCCGAGCCAGGGCTACCCGTTGCTGCTGTCCGCCGGAGAGCTCGTGGGGATAGCGGCGCTCAAACCCGTGTAGTCCTACCAGCTGAATGGCATCGGCGGTGTGCGATCGCACCTGTTGTCGACTCAGCCAACCCTGGCGCCGCAAGTGATTGAGCCCGAAGGCCACATTTTTCTCCACCGTCAGGTGGGGGAACAGGGCATAGTCTTGAAAAACGATCCCCACATCCCGCTTCTCTGGAGGCATAGCCCCCTCAGAACCACAGATGACTTGCCCGGTCAGGGTAATCTGGCCTCGCTGGGGCTGCTCAAAGCCAGCCACTAGCCGCAGTAACGTCGTCTTGCCGCAGCCAGACGGCCCCAGCAACCCTAGCAAGCATCCCTGCTCTAGGGTGAGATCAACGGCATCTACCGCCACAGGGGCGCTCGGCAGATAACGTTTGGTCAGATTTTCCAGATGGAGGACAACCGCCATGCCGCTCAGGGATTACAGACACATTGGCTCAAGGTCCCAGCCGGGCCTGGGGCTCTATTGAACGCCATTATCAACGCCATTCTACCTTGCTGGTAATGATTCCTAAACGCTCTGAACGACTCTCTCAGTGCTGTCATCTTTGCTTCTTTTGGGCTTTTGTCGCCCTTAAGCAGGCAGAGACCTGCCCTCAGATCTCTGCCTGGTCTGTGTATTGGGGCAGTGTTCTACTTATTTCCAGCCCACCCGGTCTACGAGTTTAACCACCTCGGGGTTATTGCGGCCGTAGGCAGACACATTCACCTCGTCTACCTTGAAGTCCCCTAGTTCGGCTACGACTGGATCGATGTCAACGCCCTCCACCACAGGATATTCGTTATTGCCTTCGGCAAAGATCTGCTGGGCTTCGGGGGTGACCAGGAACTCTAGAAATGCGATCGCATTTTCCCGATTCGGTGCATTCACCAATACCCCGGCTCCGCTGATATTGACGTGGGTACCGCGCCCCTCCTGGTTCGGGAAGAATACGGCCGTTGCTTCCGTCGCCGCCTGATTTTCCGGGGCATCTGACTTAGCCATGCGGGCCCAGTAGTAGTGATTGACGATGGCCACATCGCACTGGCCAGCCGCCACCGCTTTAATCTGATCCGTATCACCCCCTTCCGGTGGCCGGGCCAAATTACTGACCAGCCCCTCGGCCCAGGCCTCGGTGGCCTCTAACCCCTTAGACTCAACCATGGAGCCTAAGAGCGACTGATTGTAAATGTTATTGGAACTGCGAATACAGACCCGGCCCTCCCATTCCGGCTCAGCCAGGGCCTCATAGGTCGATAATTCCGAGGGATCGACGGCCTCGGTGTTGTAGACAATTACCCGGGCCCGCTTGGTGAGGCCGAACCAAAGATTATCGGGATGCTGCAAATTCTCAGGGACCGCGGACTCTAACACCGCCGACTCAATGGATTGAAACAGCTCTTCCTGCTCCGCTCGCCAGAGCCGCCCGGCGTCTACCGTCATCAGGATATCGGCGGGGCTATTGGCGCCTTCGTTTTTAATCCGCTCGATCAGTTCATCAGCGTCCCCTTCAATCAAATTGACCTCAATCCCGGTCTCTTCTGTGAAGCGCTCATAGAGGATGTCGTCAGTATCGTAATGCCGCGATGAGTACACATTGACTTCTCCTGCCGCCACTGGGGCGCTATCAGCGGCGACTTCCGGAGTAGGTTCCGTGACCGTCTCCGTTGACTGACCGCAGGCGGCTACTGCGAGGACAGCAGCGCTTGCAACTGCCGCCGCAAACTTCCGTCGAGTCCATTTCATGGCGAGGATGACACTCCTTTTAGAACATGAATCTTTGCAAAATGAATCTTTGCAAATTAGTCTTTTGGCAGTTAATGAAAATTGTTCTTAAAAACTCTAATCGAGTGTAATACGATGCATCGGAACTCTGTCAAGATCTGCTGGTAAAACTCAACTGCAATGTCTCTGCTGCCAGAGAGTTTTAGACCTAATGACCTTCGTCCTAGTTGCTGGCTCCAGCCCAGCCGATGAGTCTTGGCGCCGTAGCTGGAAGCCTGTCGGTGGGGCTTAGCTGTCATCATTGGCGTCTGTCAAGTAGCCGAGATCATCTTGCTAGGGCGAGCCTTTCCGGTACAGTGACGGCAAGATCCGTAGGTTTTCAGCGTGTCCTACGGCCAAGTTTGCTTCCACGATTTCCGCGCTGTCAGTAGAGAGATTAGGATGGATAGACCCGATTCAGATACTTTCTCCCAGGACCCCGATGTGACCTTAGGGCCTAGCTATGCTGAGCTAGGGCCATCCCAGCGGCGACAGCGCCTGCAGGATTTGGCTCAGGTCTTTTTTCGTTTGGGCCTGATTGCCTTCGGTGGCCCCGCCGCCCACATCGCCATGATGGATGACGAAGTGGTGAAGCGGCGACAATGGCTGAGCCGGGAAAAGCTGCTGGATTTGATTGGGGTGACTAATTTAATCCCTGGCCCCAATTCAACCGAACTGGCTATCCACATCGGGTATGAACGGGGCGGTTGGCCCGGGCTGATGGTAGCTGGCAGTTGCTTTATTCTGCCCGCCATGGTGATGGTGTGGATCTTGGCGGCGGTTTACAGGCAGTATCAGACTCTTCCCCAGGCGGAATGGCTGCTCTATGGCATCAAGCCGGTGATTATCGCCGTCATTCTGCAGGCCCTGATTAAGTTGGGCAAGAAGGCCATTAAGGATGTCCCGACAACCCTGGTTGCGATCGCAGTCATTGCCGCCTTTTTCCTCAACATCAACGAAATCCTATTGCTGGTACTGGCTGGTCTAGCGGTCATGGTAGTGAAAAATCTGGGCCGGAATTCCATGGCCCTGCTCTTGCCCTGCTCTGGTGCTGTCGCCCAAACCGGCGGCACCGCAGCCACAGCAGCCACGGTAGCCACCAGCGCTAGTGGCCTGCAGGTGTTTCTGTTTTTCCTGAAAATTGGCTGTGTGCTCTACGGCAGTGGTTATGTGCTGCTGGCCTTTTTGCAGCGAGATCTGGTGGAACGGTTGGGCTGGCTGACCTCTCAAGAA
This sequence comes from Halomicronema hongdechloris C2206, assembly GCF_002075285.3. GTDB lineage: Bacteria > Cyanobacteriota > Cyanobacteriia > Phormidesmidales > Phormidesmidaceae > Halomicronema_B > Halomicronema_B hongdechloris. Next base: position 5,026,201 of record NZ_CP021983.2, read on the forward strand.
CTGCTCGATGCCATCGCCATCGGTCAGTTTACACCCGGTCCTGTGTTTACCACGGCCACCTTTGTAGGCTATTTATTGGCTGGACATATTGGTGCGATCGCAGGCACCATTGGCATCTTTCTGCCGGCCTTTTTGTTAGTAGGGCTGATCAACCCCTGGGTCCCGAAACTGCGACAGTCTCGCTGGTTCAGCGCCTTCTTAGACGGCGTCAATGCCGCCTCCCTGGGCCTGATGGCCGTGGTTACCTACACCCTGGGACGGGCAGCCATTATTGATTGGGTTACGATCGTCCTAGCAGTCCTGGCCGTGATTGCCGTCTTCCGATTTAAGCTCAACTCGGCCTGGATCGTCTTAGCAGGGGGCGTCTTGGGTCTGTTGGCACAACAGTTTCTCGGGTAGGCTACCCCGCTTCGACCTGACCTATGGCTCCCTGGCCTTTCCCCTGGTGCTGTTGCCCTACATTGCCGCCATGTCTGCTGCTCTGCCCAGCGAGGAAACCTATCTGATCCTAGGGGCTGGATTCGTGGGACTGGGTATGGCTCAGGCCCTTAAGTCTGCTGGAATTCCCTACGACCAGGTAGATGCCAGTGACGACATCGGCGGCAACTGGTACCACGGCGTCTATGAGACTGCCCACATCATTTCTTCCCACACCATCACCCAATTCAGCCACTATCCCATGCCGGCTGACTATCCAGACTTTCCCAGTGCCCGACAGATGTGGGAGTATCTGCAAGCCTTTGCCGATCGGTTTCAGCTGCGCTCTGCCATTGAACTCAATCGCACCGTCCAGGAGGTGCGCCCGGTTGACCATAACCGTTGGGCCGTCACCTTCGCCAATGGGGAGCAGCGACGCTACAAAGGAGTCTTGCTGTGCAACGGCCACCACTGGGACAAACGAATGCCCGAGTTCGTGGGGCAGTTCGACGGCGATATTATCCATGCTAAGGACTATAAACGACCAGAGCAGCTGCGAGGGCGGCAAGTGCTAGTGATTGGCGGCGGTAACTCGGGGTGTGATATTGCCGCCGAAGCCGCTCGGGTGGGAGCCAAGTGTGTGCTTAGCCTGCGGCAATCGGTGTGGTTTATTCCCAAGACCTTTGCCGGGATTCCCGTGGCCGACCTGCCGCGCTGGTGGATGCCAGAGTGGCTGCAACGGTGGCTAACCTACGGGATCATTCGCCTCAGCTTCGGCCGCCACCAAGACTATGGCCTCCCTACCCCCACTTATCGCTTGTTTGAGAAACATCCCACCCTCAACGATGAGGTGCCCTATTACCTGAAACATGGTCGGATTATCTTCAAACCGGCTGTGCAGCAATTGCAGGGGGACAGGGTTCGCTTCAGCGACGGCAGCACTGAGACCATCGACCTGATCATCTGTGCCACGGGGTATCATCTCAGCTATCCCTTTCTACCGCCACAACTGCAGCGAGTACAGGGGGCTAAGATGCAGTGCTACGGTGGCGCTTTCTTGGACGACTACAAGGGCCTCTACTTCATTGGCTGGGGACAGGCTCGCGGTGGCGTGGGCTCCCTAATTTCGGCCTATGGACCGGTGTTTACCCAGTTACTGCGGCTCCAGGATGAGATTTCAGTGCCCCTGGGCTTGGTGTTTAAGCAACTGGGACAGCAACTGCCCCAAACCCATTTGAGTGATCCCCAACGGGTCTTCCGGCAGTTGGCTCTGCTCCGCCTGGGCTTTCGCTGGCTGCGGTATCAGGCTCACCGCATCGATCGTCGCCATGGCCCGTTTCAGAATCGGCCCCTGGAGCCCTAGAGGGTGAGAGCGGAGGACGGAAAAGGGGGGATGGGGGAATGGGGGGATGGGGTGTATAGCCTAACGGCATTCAAGAAAGGCGGAGCCTGCCCGCAGGGCTTAGGGGTGATGGGGAGGTGCAGCAAAAGGCAGAAAGCAGAGGGCAGAAGATGGCCGCCGGGCAGATTGGTAGATTCAGGCTAGTGCTGCTGGAGCCGGACACACCAGATTTAGCCACTGCTCGCCATTGGGATGACGGCAGCGCAGATAATGAGCATGCAGATGGTAGCCGACGTCGCCAGGAACTGGCAGGGTATCGGCTGCGGTGGTCAGGCGGGGATGGCCGCCGGGCAGATAGAGGGGATCCCCCAGGAGGGGGTAGCCCGCTGCAGCTAATTGAATGCGAGTCTGCCACTGGGCTGGGCTGGAATGGCGGTAGCGCTGACTGTAATAGTCCAGTAGGGATTGACCAACGGCATCTGCTGGCACTCGCTCGTGATACGTCCAGCCCTGGTTCATGGCGGTGGCTGACAGCGTCTATGCTCCCTATCCTGCCATTTTGGTCCTTGACCCTAACGTTTTTCCTCAATTCTGTGCCATAGTCCCTGGCGACCGGTATCTTGACTCCAGAAGTATCCCCCTCAATGCCCTCTGCGGCCAGATTGTTCTCTGCCAGATGTACACCGCATGATTGATACCGTACGGGTGGCCTTGGCTACGGCCACGCTGCTAACGACCAGTAGCCTCATCGCACCAGTCCAGGCCAATCCTGACTGTAGGGCTAACTGCCGTTCCGACCAGATCCAGGTCACGCCTGGCGATCCGGTGGCCATTGAGGTGATCAACCAAACCTCGGTGCCGGTTCAGGTAGAACAGGTGCCCATGATCGCCCCGGCCCGCCTCTCTCCGGGGGAAACCCTATGGCTCGACTTTGGCTGGGGCACGAAGCCCAATATTTCCATTGTCTTCTGGAGCGAGACAGAGCAGCCCCTCAAGGCCTACCTGTTTCGCCCCGAGGACACCAGCCTGCGGATTCAGATTCGTCCCTTTGCCTATGGCCCCAGCGATCGCTCCGTCGATATCCTGGACGATGGCCGGGTGCTGATTTATTGAGCAGGGGCCTATCCCCATTGCCCCAGACGACCGATTACTATAGTGCAAGTGATCTATTTGCCTTGGGTTGGGAGCGATATCAGCCCACCCTTGCCAGCTAGACAAGGACCGCTAAGATGGAGCCCAATGTCCTGACTAGGGGCATAGAACACCAATGGTGCGATCGCAAGTGAGGATCATGGCCGACGCCGCAACTGCAGATAAAACTTCCCCGGACTCATCCCCAGACATCACGATGCCGCAGCAGCGGTGGCAGATCCAGCCGGCTCCACTAAACGTCCCTCAGGCCCTGACCCAACTGACGGGCTACCCCCCCTACTGGCCCAGGTGCTGATTCAACGTCACCTAGAGACCCCAGACCAAGTCCTAGAATTTCTAGACCCGAAACCCAGCAACTCCCCTCCCCTTTAGGGGAATTCCCTGACCTCAGCCAGAGCCTCGACATCCTGGTCACCGCCCATTGAGAACCGTCAGAAAATTGCCATCTGCGGTGACTAACCAACCCGATGGCAATGACCAGCACGGCGCTACTGTTGCGCGCCCTGCGGTTTTTGGGGGCCAACGTCGACTACGCCATCCCCAGCCGCATGCAAGAAGGGTATGGTATCAACGAGCGCATCGTCGATGAATTCTATGCTGACGGCGTGGCCGTCATTTTAACTGTCGACAACGGCATCGCCGCGGTGGCTCCCAACCCCCCGCCGCCCCAACCAAGCCTATCGGCAACCGCAACCAATCATCACCACGATGTCCCGGAGACAATTCCCCCAGCCCATGCCATCCTTAACCCTAAGTTGATTCGACCAGACTCTCCCTATCGTGGCATCGCCGGAGTCGGGGTTGCCTATATCTTGGCGGTCTGCCTGGCCCAAGCCCGGGGCCAGACTCAAGATCTCACCGCCCCCCTGCTGGAACTCTTTACCCTGGGCACCATCGCCGATCTCGCTCCCTTGGTGGGGGTGAATCGCCGCTGGGTCAGGCGGGGCCTGAAGCTCCTGCCCCGCTCTCGGATTCTGGGGGTGCAGGCCCTGATTCAAGTGGCCGGTCTCGGGGAGGAGGAGAAGGCGCTGAAGCCAGAAGACATCGGCTTTCGGTTAGGCCCACGCATCAACGCCGTGGGTCGCATTAGCGATCCTCAGATCGTGATCGAGATGCTGACCACAGACGATACCGGCATTGCCTTAGAACGGGCCATGCAGTGCGAGCAGATCAACCAGCATCGCCGCGAGCTTTGCCAGCGAATCGAGCTAGAGGCCGTGACCTGGTGCGAAGCCCAGCGCCAGGGAGGTCAATTGGACCTGACTCGCGATCGACTGCTGCTGATTATTCAGCCCGACTGGCATCACGGCGTCATCGGCATTGTGGCCTCCCGACTGGTAGAACGCTACGGCGTCCCTGTGTTTATTGGTACCTATGAAGACGAGGCCCACACCGAAATTCGCGGCTCCGCCCGCGGCATTCCCGAGTTCCATGTCTTCGAGGCGTTGCAGAGCTGCGATGACCTGCTAGACAAATATGGGGGCCATAGGGCGGCTGGGGGCTTTTCCTTCCCTAGTAAGCACCTGCGGCAGGTGAAATCACGGCTGGTTAAGTTTGCCAATGGCTGCCTGGCCCCGGAGCATCTCAAACCCCTGGTGACGATTGATGCCCAAGCTCGGCTCTGCGATCTCAGCTTAGATCTGTACGCGCAGATCGATCGGTTGCATCCCTGCGGCATCGAGAATCCAGATCCGGTATTTTGGACCCCGGCAGTGCGCCTGCTAGAACAACGCCCCATTGGCAAAGGCCGCGACCATCTGAAGCTCCGGGTGACCGATGACTCTGGCACAGAACTCAAGGTCTTAGCCTGGCGCTGGGGCGACTATTGTCCACTGCCAGAGCAATTAGACATCGCCTATAAACTCCGAGTGAACGCCTGGAATGGCAGCCGTACCATCGAGTTAGAGTTGCTGGGCGTGCGTCTGCCTACTGTTACAGTTACACCGCCCTCTCCGGAGCCAGCCGCGCCTACTTCCCCCCCCCTCTCTGATCCTCCGTCATCGCCGCCAAACGGGGACATGAATGCCCTGGGCTCCCAGACCATGGCCACCTCTGGAGCCACCAGGGTTGACTTCAGCTACAGCAAACGTCGCTACAGCGTCCACATCAGGACTGATGCCACCGATGGCTCGCGACAGCTGATTATTCACAACCCAGAGGGGCAGATCTTGATCGTGGCATTGCCTCAGCGGCAAGGCTTTCTGGGCATTCCCGGGCAACCCCTACAGCCCATCGACCCGGAAGATGGCCGCTACTGCGACCTAATTCGGACGGCGGCGAAAGCGCTGGAACTCGATCAAAAGACGCGCTGGCTGGCCAAGCAAGATGCCCTACTGGCTGCCAAAGACAGTCAAATTCAGCTCCTGTCTCAGCAGGTGGCCTTACTGACCTCGACTCTGGAGCACCTTCCTGCAGAGCAGCGGGAGACCTTGGCAGCCCTGCAGACTAGCTTAGAGCAGCAAGTTAATGCCGTTCAGGAGCAAGAGGCCCAGATCACCCAGCTGCAAGCCCGCTGGCACCAGACCCAGGTATCCCCTGAGCGGTGACCTAGGCTGACTGGCCGCTGCTATACTCGGCCCCCCCAAACAATAGCTCGATGTAGTTGCGATAGTGGGTCAACTGCTGGTTGATTTGCTGCGGCTCCTGCAATACCCGCATCATGATGAAGCTCCCTTCGACGGTCGAGATGATGGCATCGGCGAGCCCCTCTGGGGTTACCGGTAACCGTGGTGGATGTTGTGCGATCGCAACTGCCGTGGCCAACTACCTGCGCCCGAGGGCCAGGGAAGTGGACTACAAACTGTTTGACATTGGCAACTGGGTCGTGAATGGCCAAGCGCCTGTCCCCAGTTCCTATGCTTAAGCAACAACGCCCCGCAAAAGGTAGACGGGAAATGGGGCGTTTGGAGAACGGAAAAGGGGGGAAGTGAAGAGTGAAGAGTGAAGAGTGAAGAGTGAAGAGTGGATGAGATAGGGTAGGGGCGTGGTTGCCGCGCCCAATGCAGAAAACTGGCACCGCCTTTAGAGACTCGACTCGGCGGGTGATGAATCGGGACTGCCCTCATCTGGTTGGGCCAGTTTTCCCATGACAAATTGCACGAAAGAGGTGGCTACCTCGGCCGATTCGTCATGGGAGGCAAAGACGATGGCCATGCTCTGATCCTCACTCTGCTGATAGCAGAGGATGCGAAAGGCGCCATCATTGAAGTAGCCGGTGCGGTCAATCTCGCCACTGTCTGACTGCACTCCTAATTCGGTGATAAAGCTATCTGCTCGGTCGAGGCACCCTTGGGAGCCCACGTCGAGCCGCAAATCGCCACTGGCAATTTCTGGCCGAGCCAAAGCTGGTGTAGCCGCCAAGCCAAGACCAACAATACTGAGGGAAAGTAGGGGGTGCAGTTTCATCGCGTCTTCGTCAATAAAATCGTTGAATGGCTTAGGGCTACCCATGGGAGGTCCTAAGCTACTGAAGTGCCTAATTGATGCTTGCAGGGTAGCCACATATTGCCGTTCTACTCTAACAGTCTATCGAAGGCTACCGAATGTTCCGAGGCTAGGACCACTTTATCGGCTGGCCGACGCCATCGATCACGATGGGGACTGGGGACGATATGATGGCGATTGCGTCCTAATTGTCATCAGCCGCCATGAAACGCCTGGATTACTTGTCAATCAGCGTTGCCACCTTGATGCTAGTGGGATTTCTGGGGCATGAACCTGCCATCGCTACCTCCCCAGACTCCTGGTCTGACACGGAATTAGAACATCGACTCCCCTCCCTTCCCCAGTGGAGCCGCTATACGATCTTAGCTGCCGGCATGGCTGTGGAGCGAGATGACGATCCTGCCGGAGCAGCGAGGCTAATCGCCCTCCGTTAAGGGTTCCATCACCATGAGTCAATGGACCTCTACCAGCCATGCCCTCGACTATTTAGCCCGGGCCGATCAAATTCCGCACCGCACCGAAGGGGAGGCGGTGGTGCTCGATCATGTCCCCAAACAGGCAGGCTGCATTCTAGATCTGGGCAGCGGTGATGGTCGTCTGCTGGCTTTATTACAGTTGGATCGACCCCAAATGCAGGGGATTGCCCTCGACTTTTCCCCAGCAATGCTGACTGCTGCTCGCCAGCGATTTGCCGGCGATGGTCGAGTGACGGTGATCAGCCACGATTTGAGGCAGCCCCTGCCACCTCTGGGTAGCTTTGACGCTATTGTCTCTAGCTTTGCCATTCATCATCTGGAGCACGATCGCAAGCGCGCCCTCTATGGAGAAATCTTCGATCGCCTAGAGCCCGGCGGTATCTTCTGCAACCTGGAGCATGTGGCTTCCCCTACCGAGGGATTGCATCGCCACTTCATGGCAGCCATTGGCTATCGACCCGAGGACGAAGATCCAGAGAACCGCTTACTGGATATGGAGACCCAACTCAACTGGCTACGGCAGATCGGCTTCGACCATGTGGATTGCTATTGGAAATGGCTGGAGATGGCGTTGATGGTGGGCTACAAGCCTGCCTGAAGAGTAGGCAGTGTCGTCCAGAGAAACACAATCAGGGCCACTAAGCCCAAGAGCCCCTGCAGCAGGTTGCCCACTAGAGTGCCAACGACGATGGCCACCCCCACCTTCAAGGACTGCTGCAGCCGGATCGGCAACCCCAGTTCCCGTCGGTGCAGAAATTCGCCCAAAAAGGCTCCCAGTACAGTGCCGAAGAGAATACCCAGGAGGGGGCCGCCCACCGGCAGGGTCGGCAGTAGGCCCAGAAAGCCTAAAATCATCCCCACGATGGCTCCCAGTTGGGCCCAGTTACTGGCGCCGACTCGCTTGGCGCTGAGGATACCCGCCAAGTAGTCAACGGCAACGCTGAGCAAGAAGGCCACCAGGGCTGTCCCCAAGGCTATCCCTAAGCCAGCGAAGCCCTTGATCACGCCCCAGATCACCACCGCGCCAGGACCAGGGCACCCGGGCATGGCCGGGATAAAAGGCCCCACCCCCCTGCGCCATGACCAGCACCATCCCAATAGAGCCCTAGTTCCCAGAGGCCACCGGTCCACCGGGCGCCATGCTATGCTGAGGCCATGCCAAGAGGATGTGGCCCTGTCGACAGGGAGGTCGTTAGGTGGTCCCAGCTACGACTCAAGGCATCCATCGGGACATCCATAGGGCAAGGAAATAGAGGGACACAGGGAGTATAGCGAAAGGTAGAAGGAAAAAGGCAGAGGGCAGAATCAGGATGCTTGCTAGGCAAAGAATTCACTGATTTGGCATGGCCTAACCTGGCTGACTACAGCTGTCTAGCAACCGCCGCCAAGCTTTGTGGTACTCCCAGATCCAACGAAACGTCTGTCGTGAATCGAGGGCTTAGAAACCATGATGTTCCTGAAGGTAAAGACGGTATCGCTGCCACCCACGACCCTGGTATTGGCCTCCATCGGCTCGATCCAGTTGGGGTCGGCCCTGGCTAAGGGACTGTTTGACCAGATCAGTCCGACAGGGATGGTGGCCCTGCGGGTGGGGCTGGTGGCGGCAGGGTTGTTGCTGCTGTGGCGCCCCTCCCCTGGGTCGCTATGCCCGGGCCAGCTATGGCCTGTTGCTGCCCTTCGGCCTGGTCCTGGCTGCCATGAATCTCTGCTTTTATGGTGCGATCGCACGGATTCCCATTGGAGTAGCCGTCGCCCTACAGTTCACCGGTCCCCTGGGGGTGGCCTTGGTCCATTCCCGACGTCCCTTAGATGGGCTCTGGGTGGGTTGGCGGCGGCAGGCATTGGCCTGCTCATCCCGGTCCAGGGCCTGGCCCTCGATCCGATGGGGATGGGATTAGCCCTACTGGGCGGAGCCTGCTGGGGTACCTACATGCTGCTGTCGGCCAAGGTAGGACGTCTGTTTCCCCAGGGAGAGGGGCTGGCCCTAGCCATGGTCATCGCAGCCATGGCCCTCTTACCTTTGGGAGTCTGGGTCGATGGTCCTCGGTTACTGCAGCCGCTAGTGTTGGTCACGGGCGTGGGGGTAGCCCTACTGTCCTCCGCCGTGCCCTATTCTCTGGAGATGGCGGCCCTGCAACGATTGCCGCTGCAGGTCTTTGGAGTTCTGCTGAGCCTGGAGCCCGCCGTCGCTGCCCTGATCGCCCTGGTAGTCTTGGGAGAGACCCTGGTACCCCGCATGGTCGGGGCCATTGTCCTGATCACCCTGGCCGCCGTGGGATCCTCCCAAGGACCTCCCCTATCGCAGTAATTCCGTGATGGGTGTGAAACACTGGATATAGGGATGCATTTTCCGAACGACCATGAGCCTCTGTATCAACCCTCGCTGTCCCCAGCCCGATCATCCTGACAACGGGCACAATCGCTATTGTCAGGGATGCGGCTCTGAACTGGTACTGCAGGGCGCTATCGGGTGCTGCGGTTGCTCAGCAGTCACAGTGGCTTCGGCATGGTCTACGAAGCCTACGAGCGCAGCACCCCGATGATCCTGAAGGTACTGAAATCAAGCCACAACGATAATCCTAAGGTGCTGGAACTGTTTCAACGGGAAGCAGAAGTACTGAGTCAACTACACCATCCCGGCGTGCCTCGGGTAGCTGCCGACGGCTATTTTGCCTACTGGCCCCAGGGCAGTGACCAGCCGCTGCATTGCATCCTGATGGAAAAGATCGACGGCCCCAACCTGAAGCAGTGGATGGTGCAGCAGGGAAACCATCCTATCAGTGAAACCCAGGCCCGCTACTGGTTAACCCAACTGACCGAGGTCCTGCAACTGATCCATCGGCATCATTGTTTCCACCGCGATATCAAGCCTGACAACATCATGCTGCGGGCCAATGGTCAGGTGGTGTTAGTGGACTTCGGGGCGGCTCGTCAGATGACGGCCACCTACATGGCCCAGTTGGGAGCCACAGGCGGCATCACTACCGTTAGTTCCGCGGGCTACACCCCTCCCGAGCAAGAGCATGGCCAAGCAGTGCCCCAGTCCGATTTCTATGCCCTGGGGCGCACGCTGATCTACCTGCTGACGGCCCAGTCTCCCACCGATCCCACCATCTATGACTCTCGCACCAATACTTTCCATTGGCGGCAGCAGGCTGACCAAGTCTCGCCTGAATTCGCCGACCTGATCGACTGGCTCACGGCCCCGCGAGCGGTGGATCGGCCTCAGACGCCGGAGGCCATCCTGGCTCGCCTGGCGGAGTTGCCCACCAGTGTGTCTCAAGGGCTGGTGTTACCGACGACTACCCTCGATCCTCCCTCGGCAGTTCCCTCTACGCAGATGCAGCGAGACCCTGAAGTACAGGACAGCAGCGCTACGGGGGCAATATCTTGGCGGCGGCGATGGCCATGGGTTGGGATCGGGGCGGCGTCTCTGGTGGGTTTAGGCCTGATCTTGGCCTGGGGGTGGCAACGGTGGCAGCCCCAGGCGACGACGAATTCCCCGAGCCCAGCAACCCCGATCTCTGAGGCCAACAGTGGGCCAGTAGAGCTAGTGGGGCGGTTGCCAGGCCATGTCAGCTCTGTGAATGCTCTGCAGCTGAGTGGTGATGGCCAGACCCTGATCAGTGCCGGAGCAGATGGTACTATTCGCTTTTGGGATCTGACTCGGCGGGGAGAGGCCCAGCGCCTAGAAGGCCACCGCAGCTTCATCAATACCGTGGTGTTCAGTCGCGACGAGACTCGCCTCTTCAGCGGCGGGGCCGATGGTCAGCTCTATGGTTGGGATGTGCTTGCGGGCACGGTGCAATGGCACCGAGAGGCCCATACTAGCCCGGTAAACACCCTGGCCATCAGTCACGATGGTCGCACCCTGGCCAGTGGCAGTGCCGATGGGGAGATTAAGCTCTGGACTGTCGATGGTCAGACCATGATCCGGACCATTCAGGCCCATGACGGGCCGGTCAATACCCTAGAGTTCAGCGCCGACGGCCAATGGCTGGCCAGTGGTGGGGCAGATCGGCTGGTGCGACTGTGGGATCTCGATAGTGGCGACGAGCTCCACACCTTTCGGGGGCACACCAGCTATGTGAACGATCTGGCCATCAGTCCCGACGGTCAGATCCTCTTCAGTGCCAGTGCTGACCGCACGATTCGGCGTTGGCAGCTGATGGATTACACCGAGCTGCCTCCTTTGGCAGGGCACACCAGCTTTGTCAATGCTCTTCAGGTTAGCCAGGACGGCCAGATTCTCTATAGTGGTGGCAATGATCGCACCGTGGGCCTATGGGATATGGTTACCGGCCAGCTCCAGGCCAAGTTGACTGGCTTTGACCGGCCGATTCGGCATATGGTGGTGCATCCCAATGGCCAGATTGTCACGGCCAAGTCAGATGATGACCTGATTAATATCTGGATGCCTCCCGTCGGTCTGGCCCCTTAGGAAATCTCGCGTCGACCTTCTATAGCCCGGGCTAGGGTGACTTCATCGGCGTATTCTAGATCGCCCCCCATGGGCAGGCCAAAGGCGATGCGGGTAACCCGGGTGAGGGATTTCAGCAGCTGAGCGATGTATAGGGTCGTGGTATCGCCTTCGATGCTGGGGCTGATGGCGATAATCACTTCTTTGATGCCCTCTTTGTGCACCCGATGCACCAGGGGGCCGATGTGCAGTTGCTCGGGACCAATGCCATCCATAGGGGAAATCAGACCACCAAGGACATGGTATTTGCCTTTATATTCTCGGGTTTTCTCCAGGGCAATGACGTCGCGGGCGTCGGCCACGACGCAGAGGGTGTGCTGGTCGCGGCTGGGGGCGCGGCAGATGTCGCAGACTGGCGCGGCAGATAGATTGAAGCAAATGGAGCAATGGCCGATTTGGGCCTTGGCGTCGATCAGGGCCTGGGCTAGGGCTTGCACCTCCGAGGTGGGGCGCTTGAGTAGATGCAGGGCCAAGCGCTGGGCAGTCTTTGGGCCAACGCCCGGTAGGCGCTGCAGTTCTTCGATCAGTCGGGCCAGGGGGCGAGCGTAAATGGGGATAATCCTCCGATGGGCAGGCGACTATAATTATCGAGTGCTCTGGTCGTGCTGGCCTAGGCTGGGCTGGCCTGCAGTAGCCGAAACCGATTGCGGCCCCGCTGCTGGGCTTGGTCTAGGGCTGTCTTAGCGGTGGTTAGTAGGATGGTGGCATCGACAGGCTTGTCGGCAGATGCGATCGCACCGCCGACACTCACCTGCACTGATACCGAGGTACCATCGGCTAAGGCGATGGGCTGTGTCGTCAACGCCTGCTGTAGGGCCTCTCCATAGCGGGACGTCTCACGGGTATCCAGACCCGGCGTCGTGCAGGCAAACTGGCCCTGGCCATCACTGTATAGCCAGGAGTCGATTAGGGCCTCATGCTGCAGCCGCTGAGCCACTTGTCCCCAAAACGATGGGCCTAAGCTAGGGGGCTGGGTCGGCTCCACCTGCAGCAATAACAGACTGAGGGATTGATAGCGACTGTCCTGGGAACGGCTCTGACGCCGCTGCAGCAAGGAGGTCGCCGCCTGTTGCAGGGCTTGCTGATGCAATAGCGCCGTGGTGGGCTCGATCAGCCCTAGGGCCTCCAGTAAATCGTGATAGCTATCCCGCACCGACTGAATCTTGTGGGTTTGGCTAGCCATCTGCTGATCCTTCTCTTGCACCTGGGTCACCAATTCATCTGTCTGCTGCTTGATCCGAGCAGTGCGCCAGCCCCGGCGCACAATCGCGGGGATTGAGACCAGCAGCCCCACCAGCACGCCAATAGCCAGAGTGGCCAGTAGCACTAAAGCCAGAGACTGTTCATACCGCCAAACCAGCAGGTTAATCGTGACCAGATTATTATTCTGCAGCGCAAACAGGATGGCCAAAAAGGCGATGACCAGAGCCGAGATGACGAATAAACGCATGGACAGCCAGGGAGACGACACAGGGCAAACAGGACTTAAGAGCCACCTTGCACCGGTCAGGCACCAGGCGACTCCGGGCCTCCTTCATCCTACTGCGAATCCTAGCCGGGGTTGTCACCCCAGGTGGCACTGCCAAGACCTGGAGAATGGTGACCGTCCCTAATGATTTTTGGGCAACCGTCGCCGTTTAGCCACAGCCATCCCCGAGCGCCCCTTGAACTGGCTGATGGCAGCATGGGCCGCTTGCACGACATCGGCATTGGCATCCTGCAAAGCCCGGCGTAACCAGGGCAGCGCCCGTCTGGAGCGAAGTCGCCCCAAGGCTTCTACCGTGACCCGTCGCACCTGGGGATCTGGGTCGCGGCTGAGTCGTTTCAGAAGGGGGAGACACTGCTGACGGTCCTGGGGCGGGTAGACGGCTACGGCTTCTGATAAGGTAGCCGCTACTTGCTGCCGGAGGTGAGCGTCGTCGGCATAGCTGGCCGCGGTCAGCTCGGCTAAGGGCGTGGTGACTGAGACTGGCAGAGTTGTCGAGGGGGAAGCAGCTGGAGCCGAGGCTGGAGTCGGGGTCGCAGCAGTCGCCGCCGAGGCTGGGGGAGAGGCCGATGCAGATGGGGCGGTAGCGACCGCGGTAGCTGGGTCAGAGGCTAAGCGGGCTTCGTAGTCCCATCGTAGCCGTTCAGTTGCCACCTGCAGACGATGCTCATGCTCCCGTTCCAGCTGGTCCAAGCGGCGCTGTTGCCGTTGCAAGGTAGCCGCTTGCCGCCGAATCGTTGCCTGTTGCAGCCAGTAGACTATGGCGGCCGCCAGCACTGCCCCGATCACAATCCCGAGAATGAACCCACCGATACCCATACTGTTATCCTGCTCCGTTACGCGCGTGATCCTTAGCGTTTTGCCCTACAGAGATGAAAACTGCTCTGAGACGGTCGCGACTGACTCCCTACTCTGGAGAATTGGGGTCTTCCAGGTCAAGGGTCTCATCGGACTCCCCCCAGGACTGAGTCTTGAGGATGTCGTCGAGGTCAGCACTGTCATTTAGGGCCGGGGGAGGTGGTGATGACTCAGCCTCCGGGGAGGTCGTTGGCGTCATGGGGTTGGGGCGCTGGGTCAGTTGCATCAACCGGTTGGCATAGTCATGCTCTAGATCGTCGATACGTTGGGTCAACCGCTGATGATATTGCTCCAGCTGTTGGGAAAGTTTCTGGTCATATTCCTGTTGCAGCTGCTGCTTGAAGGTGGCTAAGGTTTCCGGATCAGAGCGGGCAGGGGCCTGGCTTGCTGCCTCGGGTTGTCCCATCGACAGGGCCTGCAATCGGGCTTCGTAGGCTTCCTCTAACTGAGCGCTACGCTGAGCCAGCTGATCCTGATAGTGCTCAATTTTTTGGGCCAACCGCTGTTCATAATCTGCCTGTAGGGTCTGAGTGGCTACCTGTAGCTTTTGCTTCAGCTGTTGTTCATAGGCTTGCTGTAGTCTACGGGCGGCTTCCCGCAATCGGGCTTCGTACTGTTGCTTCAGGGAGTCTTCCGCCGGAGATGGGGCCGAGGGTGGAGGGGAGGAGGACTCCGAGGTCGGGCGATCAGCCTGCTGCAATACCACAGCCCGGGCTTCATATTCACTCTCTAGGCCAGAGAGGCGTTGGGTCATTTCGTCTTGGTAACGCTCGATGGTGGCTTGCAGCCTGCGGTCATAGTCGGCTTGCAACTGCTCGCGGTCGCTTGGCGTAACCGCGCGTCGTGTTCGATTTCTAACTGATCTAGGTGTTGCTGGCGCTGGCGCAGGGCTTTGTTGGCTGGTGAATGCGCCGTTGCCGTAGCAACGGCCCTAGGATCAAGCCCAGTAAGAATCCGATCAAGGCACCAATTAGGCCGCCGATCAAGATCGATTGCGGGGGGAGCGTCATGACTTGTCTCCTATGGTGAGTAGGGCGATGGCCCCTCCGAGCTAGTTTAGGGCGACGCCAAGGACCTTCGCATCGAGGACAACCGCCTAGGGCCGACACAATGGTTGACGACCATGATATATGGTGTCGGGGCAGACATCTCGTTTCGCTGTAAACAGATGTTGCAACGCCCCTGGGGGGTAGAATCCCCCAGCTCAGGTTCATTGACCCGGTTGGGGGGAGAGTTCGGTGGGGTGGCCGTGGGTAGAGCCAGCCATATCTTCTACAATGACCAATACAACGGTTTAGCTAGGTTGCCTAGCCCTGGTTTAACGTGTTGTCGCTGTGGTTGCCCATGCCCATCTTTTCAGAGTCCCTGCGTACCGATGTGTTGACATGGTTAGAGACCCATGTACCTGAGGCGCGGCGACATCACATCCTGCGGGTCGAGGCCATGGCCAGACAACTGGCGGCAGACCATGGCGTAGACCAAGAGCGGGCGGCCTGGGCCGGAGTACTACACGATTTAGCCAAATGTTTCCAGCCGGCGCGGCTATTGGCGATGGCCCGAGCCGCAGGGTTGCCTCTAGATCCTGTTGATGAGGCCAATCCCCATTTGCTCCATGCCGAAGTGGGGGCGATAGTCGCCCGAGACCGTTTTGGCGTGACGGATAGTCAGGTGTTGGCAGCCATTGCCAACCACACCTTGGGCCGACCCGGTATGGATGCCCTCAGCTGTGTGGTGTTCCTGGCAGATAGCTTGGAGCCGGGTCGGGGAGACTCTCCGCAGCTACGGCGACTACGACAGCTCAGCCATCAGAATCTGGTGGCGGCGGTGGCCCAAACCTGCGACGAGTCTATCCGGAAGTTAATCGACAAACACCGTTTGATTCATCCCCGCACTGTACTGACCCGTAACTGGTTCTGGCAAGCGAGTCGCCAGTCTACTTTGCTGCCCTCAGCCTGGCTTTCAGCCTAGTGAGGATTCTTTGTTTACCCTGTCTCTGAGGATATTGCCTGTCTATGAACGATTCCGTCAACACCCTGTCTAATCCGTCCTCCCGGCCTAATCGCGATGATGCGGCCTGGAATTTGGCCTGTGCGATCGCACAGGCTGCTGACGAACGCAAGGGGGCTGACATTGTCCTAGTCAACGTCGGCGATGTCTCCTACCTGGCCGATTACTTCGTCATTGTCACCGGCTTCTCGGCGGTGCAAGTACGGGCCATTGCCCGTACCATCGAAGATGACATCGAACAGACCTGGCAGCGGCAGCCCCTACGCACTGAAGGCCAACAGGAGGGTCAGTGGGTGTTACAGGATTATGGCGAAGTCATCGTCCACATTTTCATGCCCGAAGCCAGAGACTTCTACAATTTAGATGCTTTTTGGGGCCATGCCGAGCGCACCCTCTACCAGTCCCACCTATCTGCAGCCGATGCTTAGCACGTTGAGGCAATCATGGACCCCCCATTCCACTTCTCCTAGCACTCGCCCAACCTCAAGACCCGGGCCTCACCTGCCCACCGACCATCGAGGCCCTATTTCCCTTGGTAAACTCGGCGCGTCCATGGCACCTCCGCAACGGCAGGTATCGGGTAGGCTGTTCTCTTTGGGCCTCACCGTTGCCGATCATGATGTCCCAGGCCCCGGCAGGGACCCATGCTATTTCTCTTTATCTCCCAGACCCTCGCCTATGCACACTCGCATCGTTATCTACTCTGTACGCCACAGTCTCCTAGTTCCCGTCCTGCCCGCTGTAGGTAACTCCCATGACTGTAATGCCGTCCCGTTGTCCTGTTCCCGCCGAACAACAACCCATCAATGAATACCAGGACATGCGAGAGTCCTGGTTTTACAGCTGGGGCAGTCGTAGTCTGTTGCGGTTTATCCAGCCCTTGGTAGTGCTCTGGGGACTGAGTTGGTCGATGACAGCACCGATTGCAGCGGCCAGTTTTACGCCCGCTCGATATCCCAGCGACTTTCTACTGAGTGCCGCCATCGGTGCCTGCGTGCTCCCTTGCTTGGCCCTATTGCAACTATATATTGGCTGGTCCCATGTCGGTCGTCGCCTGCGACAGGCCCGTATCCCCTATGAAGAGTCTGGTTGGTACGACGGTCAGGTCTGGCAAAAACCCGAGGATATGCACAATCGCGATCGCTTGATCGTCGATTATCAAGTGCAGCCCATTCTCCACCGGCTTCGCAGAAGCTTTGCTGCCATTGTCGGTCTCTTGGCAGTTGCCGTGGTAGCTTGGCAATGGATATAAACTCTATGGTACGCCCATGGTGGCAACCCCCAGGACAGCTCTGTCAGGTGCGACATTGTCTGGGCCGAGGCAGGCCTGACGCTAGGAGTAGCAGGGTAGCCCATAGGCAGTGAGCTTCCTAGACACCTAGACAGAACCTTTCAACAAGGGCAAGACAACAACTCCATGACTTTTCAAACCTCCTCGAAGCGGCATCAAAGTGAACAACTGGAAGTTCAACTTCTGCGGGAAGGCATCGTTGAGTCGACCCACATGGCCCATGCCGTTGTCTGCGATAGCCGGGGACGGGTGTTAACCTCAGCTGGTGACTCTGAAATCGGCACCTTCATCCGCTCTGCTCTCAAGCCCTTTCAAGCCCTAGCAGTGACCTCTACGGGAACCCTAGATCACTTTAATTTGGACGATAAAGATCTAGCCATTATCTGTAGTTCTCATCGCGGCAGCATGGAGCAAGTGCGGCAGGCCTTTCGCATCCTGTGGCGGGCCGATATTGATCCGTCTAAACTGCGCTGTCCCCTTCCCCCTGGCCAGGTTAGTCCTCTAACCCACAACTGCTCGGGCAAACATGCCGGTATGCTGGCCGTGTGTCAGCAGCGCGGCTGGTCCCTCGATAGCTACCTCGATCGCAACCACCCCATCCAACTGTTGATTCTGGGGAAAGTGGCAGAACTGCTAGGCATGCCTGCCGATGAATTTATCGGCGCCCATGATGACTGCGGCGCTCCCACCTATTTCATGCAGTTGGGACAGATGGCAAATTTATTTGCCAAATTAGCCTCCGGCGATAGCCTCGATATGGAGCGAATTGTGCGAGCCATGACTAGTCACCCAGACATGGTGGCGGGCCACGAGGCCTTTGATACAGAACTAATGCGCTTGACGGAGGGAGAGCTAGTCAGCAAATCGGGGGCAGAAGGCATTCAGTGCATCGGCCGGGTCGGGGAAAGCCTGGGATTAGCCATTAAGGTGCTAGATGGAGCCAAGCGGGCAAAATATGCGGCATCCGTCCATTTGTTGAAGCAACTAGGTTGGATCACCCCTGCCATTGCCGAAGCCCTGGCTGAAACCTATATGACCCTAGCCCCCTACAAACGGCTGGATGTAGTGGGCGAAATCTCCTACACCTGAGCTCAAACACTATCTGTAGGATTTTTCTGGTCCGATAGCCATAATCCGTTGTCGCTGCCGACTGTTTCCCGCTATACTAATTAAGCCGACGCGGGGTAGAGCAGTCTGGTAGCTCGTCGGGCTCATAACCCGAAGGTCCATGGTTCAAATCCATGCCCCGCCACCAACCAACAGCGCCCTAGCTAGGCTAGGGCGCTATTTTTATTTATCTGATGACTGTTTGATGACTCTTTCAAAATAAGGCCATGGCTGACTTCCAGATCTCGTTGGATTTGGCCACCCTGACCAAGACCCGCACCTATACCTTCTTTCCAGTGGAGTGGATCCTCTATGCCGTGTACCTGTCGGAGAAAATCGGCTATTGGCGCTATATCTTGATCCACCGGCATCTGCGGGGGATCTGGTGCGGCTGTATCTGCTCAAACCAGTAGAAGCGGCCCAGGAGTGGGGCACCATTCATTAAGACCGATTCTGCACATTAGCGCTACAGAATAATCAGTATGGGGGAGATGGGGAGATGGAGAGTGGATAGGTACAGAGAACTGGTATCAGGCCAATCAGCGCCTCATGGTTGCCCCCTAGATAAACGTCAGCGGATCGACATCAATAGACAGGCTAACCGCAGCCGGGCACTTGTCCTGCAGCCAGGTAAGGGCTGGGGCTGGGGTCTCCGGAGGAGCCTTGAGTAAAATCTGCCAACGGTAGCGGCGGGCCACCCGCGGAATCTGCGCCGGTACTGGGCCCAGACATTCCCAAGGTCCCAGTTCAGGGACCAAAGCCGCCGCGATGTGCTCGGCTGTGTGCTTCACTGCAGAGAAGTCTGGGCTACTCAACCGTAGTAGGATCAGACGCCCCTGGGGTGGATACCCCAGGGCGGTACGCTGTTCCCATTCAGTCTCGATGAAGCGATGATAATCCTGTCGTTGCACCGCCTCGATCACCGGATGCTCGGGGGTATAGGTCTGTAGAATCACCTGACCCGGTTGGCTGCCTCGCCCGGCCCGGCCCGCCACTTGAATTAGGGTCTGGTAGGTGCGCTCGCTGGCCCAATAGTCTGCCATATACAGCAATCCATCGGCGGCCACAATGCCCACCAGGGTCACTTGGGGCATATCGATCCCCTTGGTGAGCATCTGGGTGCCCACCAGCACATCGGCTTCCCCCTGGGCAAACTGCCTGAGCAAGTGCCGGTGAGCCCCCTTGGTACGAGTGGTGTCGCGATCAAACCGCAGACAGCGCAACTCTGGCAACTGCTCGGCCAAGGCCCCCATGACCCGCTGGGTGCCGCTGCCAAACTGCTTTAGATAGGGGGACTGACATTGGGGACAGTGGCGCGGTTGGGCTTGCCCATAACCACAGTGGTGGCACTGCAGTGTGGCCATAGCCTCGGCCCCAGGCTGATGATAGGTCAGGGATACGGCGCAGTAGGGACACATGAAAACATAGCCACAGCTACGGCAAGAGACAAAACTGCTATGGCCCCGCCGCTGGATGAACAAGAGCCCTTGATTCCCCGCCGCCTTCATTGCCTGCAGTGCCCGCCGTAACTGGCGACTAAAGATACTGCGGTTGCCTGCCTGTAGCTCCTGGCGCATATCTACCACCTGAATCGGCGGCAAAGGCCGAGTTTGAATCCGCTCGGGTAATGACAGATAGCGGGTGGTCACCCCGAGGGCTGGACTCGTGCTCAGGCTCCAGGTATCCAAGGACGGCGTGGCCGAGCCCAACACTAACGGACACTGGGCTAACTCGGCCCGCCAGCGGGCCACGGTGCGGGCATGGTAGCAGGGGGCCGGTTGATCCTGCTTGAAACTACTGTCATGTTCCTCATCCAGCACAATCAGGCCCAGGTTACTCAAGGGGGCAAACACGGCCGAGCGGGTGCCGATCACCACCCGGGGTTGCGGGTTGATTAGGTGTCGCCAGATGTCGTAGCGCTCCCCGGCCGCCAGGGCACTGTGATAGACACAGACCTGGTCGCCGAACCGCTGCCGAAAGCGGTCAGTCAGCTGTGGGGTCAAGCCAATTTCTGGCACCAACACCAGGGCCGACTGTCCCGCTGCCAGCCGGGGGGCAATGGCCTGCAGATAGACTTCCGTTTTGCCAGAGCCGGTGATGCCGTGGAGTAGCACTTGGGCCTGGCCATGCAGGGACTGAATCGCCGTCAGGGCTTTCTGTTGAGCCGTGGTCAGTGATTTGGGCTGATCAGCTTGGAGGGTAGCCTGGGGGGCCAGGCGCAGGACTTCCCGGGGCTCAATCACCAGATACCCCTTCGTCGCCAACCGGTTCAGGGTGGTGCTGGTGGTGCCACAGAGGCGCAGGGCTTCCTGCAGCCACAGATCACCGCCGTGGTGTCGCAGTACCGCCAGGATTTCCTGTTGTCGAGGGGATAGCCCCTCGGAATCCGCTGCGGCAGTCACCGTGACCGCCTGCCGTTGCTTGGGGCGGGGCGGTTGGGGCGGGGCCAGATAGCTCTCCACCCAACCCTGGTGCAATAGCTGGACCAACCCGTGGCGACTGTCGGAACTCAATCGGCGTAGATACTGCCAGGTATAGTCGCCGCTGGCCGACTGCCGTAGTTGGGCTAACAGCTGGCGGGCTGCTGGAGCCAGATGGGCCTCATGGTCCGGTGAGGGTTGGCTAGGGCTGAGGCGGATCCGCCGCTGGGATTTAGCCAACAACCCTGGCGGCAGGGCCGTACGCAATACCTGGATCAGCGGGGTCTGGTAATAACTGGCGACCCGCTCTAGCAGTTGCCAGTAGGTGGGGGCAAAGAAACCGGGGTGGACCACTGCCTCAATGGGCCGAATTTGCTGGGGATCGAGGTGGTTAGGAACGGTAGTTAACTGGCGTAATGCGATCGCACCGACTTGACGCGGGCCAAAGGGCACACTCAGAATATCCCCCGGTTGCACCACCAGCCCCGACGGCACTGCATAGGTATATACCCCTTGCCCCCCGGGGCAATCCACTAACGTATCTACCCAGCCCCCTTGCGTCTCGATCTCCTGCAAAGCTAGTCGTTCTACTCGCCAATATGTCCCTTGATGAGTTATAGCAATCTCCACGTTCTTTTAGTCATGGCCCTTAGTCATGCCCAGGTGAATGGGCCGGGACAGCCTGGGTCACGCTGCTCAAACCAGGGTAGCCATGCTCAGCCAGGAAAGACTCACTGGGAGCAGAGAAAAAGGGGTAGCGCGAGTCGCTCTGGCCAAAACCAGGATAATCATACCTGGCCAGGAAAAGATCCCCAGGGAAAAATTAGGAATTCAGGCTACCTTTTAATGGATTCTGCCTTGATCACAAGGAGCTAGGAGGGGCGCAGTCACTATAGTACTGGGACGATTGCTGCCTTTAGCAATGTTACACATTGAAAGAAAACCCATGAAATTTTACATAGACCGAAAGAAGCTTGAAACCCTTGCAATAGAACGCATAAAGTGAATCACTGATCACGAAATCCAAAAATGAGGTTGCTATAGTGTAGGCAATTAGATATATAGGCTTAGATCCGCATCGGATTGAGCGCCTGCTTAATTAACAACTGTGCCTATGGCCACGTCATTCCTTCCCCATTCAGATAGCAACATGAACTGGTCTGACTCAGAGACTCTAACCGTTGCGTCTCATCAACATGAGACTAATATCGGTGGATTAGATACGGATATCGGCCTGGCCCAAGAAGATGCAGATTGGGACAATGCCGGAGAGGTTCAAGCCAAGTACTCCTCCCAGGACGCTCTATCTGATCTGGGGTTGCCTGGGTATAGCAAAACTCTCACCGATGATGCTGTCGGAGCCTTCTTCAAAGAGATGGCGCGTCATCCCCTTTTAAAGGCCAGTGAAGAAATCGAATTAGCTCGACAGGTTAAATTTTTGAGTGATGTCGATTCTGTTCGAGACGCCTTGATCAAGGAGACAGGGCAGTCACCAACCTTTCCTGCCTTAGCCGATCAACTGGGGTTGAGCCCAGCTCAATTGAAACAGAAACTTCACCAAGGTCGGGCTGCTAAGCGGCGGATGATTCGGTCTAACCTGCGGTTAGTTGTCTCGATTGCAAAACGCTATCTCAATCGGGGAGTTCCTTTTCTGGATTTAATCCAAGAAGGAGCCTTGGGATTGAATCGAGCCACCGAAAAATTTGACCCGGATAAGGGGTATAAGTTTTCTACCTATGCTTACTGGTGGATCCGTCAGGGCATTACCCGCACCATCGCCAACGATGCCCGCACAATTCGACTCCCCATTCACATCGTTGAGAAACTCAACAAGCTGAAAAAAGCCCATCGAGATCTGCGCCGCGATCTACAACGCAATCCTACCGAAGCAGAGCTGGCCGAGGTCCTGGATATGACTGTGGAACAGCTGCGTAGTTTACAGCAGGTGCGCCGTCGTTCCCTGTCTCTCAATCATCGGGTGGGCAAAGGAGAAGATACAGAGCTACTCGAACTCTTAGAAGACGGCAACACTCAATCTCCCGAGTCTAAAATTAGCGAGTCGATGATGCGGCAGGAGATTTCGAGTGTGTTGGCCGAGGTGTTAACCGAGCGTGAGAAGGACATTATTACCCTGCGCTACGGCCTCACCACTGGCGAAACCCATACCCTAGAGGAGGTTGGAGGGATCTTCAATCTATCCCGGGAACGGGTGCGACAGATCCAGACCAAGGCTATGCGCAAACTACGTCGTCCCCAAGTCGCCGCTCGACTGCGGGGCTGGCTGAAGTGATGGCTCCCTAGTTGAGGCCTATTCCCTAATCTCAGACTTAACGGCGTAGACCTGCAGCTTCGCTCCAAGCTTCAGCTTATGCGCCGATAAGTGGGCGCTGAGTTGATATGGGCGGCATCGTGATCAGAGCTTTAAGCCAGGACTCAGGCTGCCAGGCTCTTGTGGCCGCTAGATGGCACAACGAGGGGGGTTACTTCGGCTAAGGGACAGAGATTGCCCTGGCAGGCCCGTTTCAGGTAGTCTCTTAGCCTAAATTACCGAGCTCCAGGGTGATGATTCAGACATCCCGTGGGTCTGCAGTATCTATATGATTGAAATGCTGTTTGGGGCTCAGGTTAGATGGATTATAAGCAGGAGTTAATCACCACGATTCATGATCTAGGCTGCGATCTGGAGCAGTTGAATGAGCGCCTAAGCGAACTCAGCCAAACTCAGCCGACGGCTGTTCTAGTACCGTCGCTCTATGAAGAGCTTGAGCGTCCTGCCCTGGCTACTATTCGGGATCACTTAACCCAATGTCATTTTATTAACAACGTTTTCATCTGTCTCTATGCCAAAACCCGTGAGCAATTTGTCCGGGCAGTTCAGTTCTTCGAACCCTTGCCGCAACCAACGTTGATTCTCTGGGAGAATGGCCCCCGAGTGACGGAGATTTTAGCCGTCTTGCAAGAGCGGGGGTTTGACCTGTTGAAGTTTCGGGGCAAAGGACGGGCCGTGTGGCTGGGCATCGGTCTGGCTTCTCTAGAAGCTGCCGCCATCGCCCTCCATGACGCTGACATCACCACTTATGATCGCTCTTACCCCTTGAAACTGTTGTTTCCCTTGTTAGAGCGAGAGTTTGGTATTGCTTTCAGCAAGGCCTATTATGCCCGCCTGGGGAATCATCCCCGTAGTCTCCATGGCCGAGTCACCCGGTTGTTTGTGACGCCATTGATTACCTCCTTAATGGAGCTATTTGGTTATAAAGACTATCTACGCTATCTCAACGCCTATCGTTACCCCCTCTCTGGGGAGTTTGCCCTCACCAGTGATTTGGCTCTGAATACTCGCATCCCGGCCAATTGGGGCTTGGAGGTGGGGCTGTTGGCCGAGGTCTATCGCAACGTGGCCCTCAAGCGCATTGCCCAGGTGGACTTGGGCTGCTTCGAGCACAAGCATCAACCCCTGAGTCAATCCCCCGGGGAAGGGTTGCACAAGATGTGTCGAGATATTCTGCAATCGGTGTTGCGAACCTTGACCGAAACGGAACAAGTGGTGATCAGCATGGACCATATTCGGGCCCTGCGGGTGAAGTTTCGACGAGAGGCCCAAAACCTAACCCGTCAGTACTTTGTGGACGCTCGCTTTAACCATTTGCACTACGACCGCCACTTGGAGGAAATGACTCTGGAGAGTTTTGAGCAGGTTATTTTAGAGGCAGGCGAAGACTATCTTAAGGACCCAGCTGGAACGCAAATTCCTGACTGGACTAGAGCCCTAGCGGTCATGCCTGACCTGCGGGAAAAATTGCGGGATGCAGTGATCTCAGATATGGCGGATGCTCGGGATCCCCTGATTTCCTACGAGGCAGTTTAATTCCAAAATAAGGAGTTCATCCATGTCTGTTTCTGTTGGCAATGATGCAGCTGATTCGGCCCGGCACCGCCAGGCTCTAGCTGATTTGGAGGCTTTCAGTCGCTCCCAGGAACCAGGGGTTTGGCCTCACTTGGATAAGGCTGAGATTATTGCGGAGATGCGATCGCATCTCCGTAACCCGTTTACCGTCAACCAGGGGCAGCAGCCCTTCTGTGGGCCAGCCTCTATTTTGTTTGAACTGATCCGCAAATTGCCCCAGCGCTATGTCACCCTAACTCGTGCCCTCTTCGAGACCGGCGGTTTTCAGGGCCACAGTCGCCAGATTCAGACCTCTGAGGCTCTGCGCCAGGCCAGCCAGGGCAATCTTCGCATGGGGCCTGCAGACTGGATGATCCTAGCCACCCTACGGGAATCAGAAAATTTAATCTTCCCGGTGGAACCCAACGCCCCCGAGATCGTGCGCAACCTGGCCGGGATGACTAAGTCCTGGGAAATGAAAGGCTGGGTGCGAGAGATCTTAGGCTATCGCCACGTCGACTACAGGCACACCTACGTGCTGCGAGACCTCAGCGCCCTGCGCCACTCCCAAGAGGTGCTAAATCGAGGCGGCGTCGCCTTCGGCCTGATCACGGCCAGCACCCTGCTCACAGACAAGCCCGCCAAAATCGCCGTGCCTGAGCACTGGATTGCGATCGTGGGCAATGTGTCCATCCAGAAAGGCAGCTTTGGTCGCCACGACAGTGGCCATGTCAGCTTTGACTGCTTCACCTGGGCCAAACGGATGACCGTCGACGCCGACGAAGGTCCCTTTGAAGACGCTTTCTGGGGCGTGGTATTGGGTTGGAACTAGTTATCGAGTCAGGGCGCTGATTAAGATGCCTAAAAAGCTGGCAACCCCTAACAGGGTCAGGGCCGTAGCTACCGTCAAGCTGATAGACCGTCCCGGTCGATAGAGATAGTCATCTCGCCGAATCAATCGCAGCACCTGACGATGCTCTAGGATGGCAGCCACCATGGCAAAGGTCCCCAAACCAATGAAACACAGGCCCAAGAGACGCGCCATCGGGCTAGGATGACTGGCCTGGCTGATCTGGGTGCGGCCCAGGACAGCCACCAGCTGATCGATCCCAAAGCCAAAGCTAATTAGGGCCAAGCAGGTACGAATCCAAGCCATCAGAGTGCGCTCGGCGGCGGCTCGGTTACGTTCCTTGGCCAATTCGTTGTTCAGGTTATAGCGATTAGGGGCTAGGGATGGATCCTCTGGCAGCATCGGCACAACCATTCCCAGGGCTTACACTTCAAACTCACGGTTTCCGGCAGCAAGCTGCAAGACCATGGGATCTCCGTCATCTTGGTGATATTTATCGGCCCAATCCTGCAGTAATTTATCCAATTCTGCCAGCGCTTCGTCTTTTTTAGCCGGATCCACATCAAAGACCTCTAAGGCCCTCATGACATAGGGCTCCTTCGCCACCCAAGCCTGCATCAGGCTAAAGAATCGGGCCACATCCTCAATCATGGTAAAGGCGCGTTCCCGCGGCCCCTTGGGCGAATGTGCCGTACGGGCCAAGGCAAACAATGGCATGGTCAGCAGGGGCGAGTCAATTTGCAATACTGTATCTGAGTAGAGCAATCGAAACTTGATGTGCTCTGTTAAAGCATCGCTGAGGGGCATGCGCTGATCCGGCGATAGATGCTCCTGGGATTTGACATGCAGCACCTTAATCAGGTCCATGAACTCGAATAAATCGAGCAGTCGGGCCGGGGGCAAGTCGTCTGGTAGCGACGCTTCAATCTGTTGGCGCTCACTGGCCATTAACCCCTGGGTATGAATTCTCGGGTTGCCGGGTGTCCAGGGATGGAGTTCTTGCCACAGGTGAGGTAGGCCGATGAGATAGTAGGGCTCCTGGGAACTCAGGGTCTTGAGGGATAGGCCCTTATTCAAGGCCTCCTGCACCTCTTGGATGATGGCTTTTACCCGTTTAGGCTCCACGTGGTAGAGAAAGCCGGTTTTGCGAATATTGCCCCCCTGCTCTAGATAGGTGGTGTAAATGGCAAACTTGGCAGCCGTCGTGGCCGCATCTAGAAAGGCTCCATAGCGATGCCCTCCCATTTTCATGGCGCCCATGGCCAGATATAACAAGATCCGATCGGCTGGGCCAACCTCTAAGTTGAGGAGCGCCTTGTTATTCAGTTCAGTCTGGTTGTCAGAAGTAGTGGCCACGCCTCATTTACCGGTGTGATTCAAATCTGATAGGGAAAGCGGGTGGCAGATAAACCGCCCGGCCATTGCTACCCGTCCGGCTATTACTTAGAATGCTTCAGCCTATTAGATAGGAGGACCTTTCAGCAAGGAGTCAACCAGGCCATCCTCTCTAGAGTAACCATTTTCAAGGGATAACTGAGATCCGTTGATTCCCTTACTCCGTGGTTGTGATCATCGGCGAAGCCCTGTTAATCCCTAATTGGGGGCTTTTAGAAGAGATTCTATCCTTTAACGGGCAAAATTCAAGCCGGGACTGCCTTTTTTAGCGATTGGGGCTATTGATAGGGACCCAGTCAACCCCCATCCTGTTCCAGCTATGCCCTGCGGTGTAGTGCTGATGTGTTGGCCCTGGAGCAGCTCTAGGCGGTGAGTTAGACCTTGGCCTTTAGCGACTCGCCGCGCCGGTGTCCCCTCTCTCCAGCTCCTTCTTCCCTGACTAGAGACAATAAATCAGTTTGACCAATTTCCAAAAATCCCAGGGCTTCTAGGGAAAGCTGGGGCTGATGCCACTGGTGCCAACTTTGGCGTATCATCGGCAGGGCGCTGAGGCCAATGAATAGGGCCACGGCTAGCCCGATCAGACCATCGGCCCACAGCCAGTGAAACAGACTGATGGTAATGGCGGCGATGATGACGCCTAGGGAACTGGCTAGGTCGGCCAGGACGTGCAGGAAGATCACTCGCACGTTTAGGTTGTCTGGAGCGCCTTGCCGCAAGACACCGACGTTGACGCTATTCACCAGTAGCCCCAGGACGGCGGTGACCACCATGGGCCAGCTCAGGATCTCGGCGGGGGGTACCTGCAAATGGTGCCAGGCTTCCCAGGCAATGAGGCCAGCCATGAGCAACAAGCCGGTGCTGTTGATCAGGGCCGCAATACTCTCGAGACGATGACGGTGGGGGGAAAAGTGTCGGGCCAGGGAGGCCGTCGTGAGGGCAATGATAAGTGCGATCGCATCGGTGCAGAAATGCCCGGCATCGGCCAGAAGGGCAGTGCTATGGCTGAAACGACTCACTAGCCCCTCCAGTAAGCCATAGCCCAGCAACATTAGGACAACTCTCCCCAGCCAGGGAGAGGTACGTTGTCCCATTCCCCACTGGCATGAACACAGGACGCGAAACGGCATCAACATTCAAACCCCAGTCACAGTCACCTATTCCAATCGATTGACTCTGATGCAACCTAGGCCAGGGCAGCCGTGGCTGCCCTCTGCCGTTCTCAGACTATTCACTCGGTGTCGGTGTTCCAGTCTCCTCGTCCTCTGGAGCGGTCTCATCGTTACCGACAGGTGCGCCACAGTACTCATTCACCTGATTAATAATCTGAGATTCCGACGTAGACAGGTCTTCAATAGAACTCACCGCTGCCATCGTCTGCTGCTGAGACTCCTCGATCTTAGTCGGCAAATTAGCCTCAGACTCTACTGTAACCACCAGTTCCATGGCATCACTAGCCTGTTGCAGGGCACTGCTAAAGCCTTGCACCACTTCAACATAATCATCTCGAAACTGCACTAGCGTCTCATCCGACAACTCTGTGGCCTCCAGATCACTCACTAACCCATCTAAATCAGTGACCACTTGATCCACAGCCGCTGTATATTGGCTGGCAGCTGATTTAATGTCATCTAGGCCATCAACCTGGGAAGCATTTTGACTGAAGCTCTGGATTTCAGTCTCAAACTCTTGCATAAAGCCCTGGGTTTGATTAACCACCTCCGCCAGACGATTACACTGGGACACCTTAGACTCGCCGCAACCGGCGATTATCAAGGCCACCAAACCTGCCGGAACTCCCCATAGGCGTGGGCGCAGCGTCAGCATGAACTTCTCCTCAGTCGTCTGAAATGAATAAGGCTGCCGTCAGTCTATACCCATACCGCCGCAAACGGGTAAATCCAAGGTAAACGTCACCCAACCAGTCTTGAAATTGCCCCAGGCAATGTCCATGGAAACTTCATATCCGCGACGGTCTAACTCAGACAAGCCTGCAGCAGGCTGCCATTGACGCCTTATCCTAGGCCAGCCTTAGACGGTTCACTGCAGCAGCAATGACCGATCTCGAGCGGCCTTGGCATAGTTCATAGCATAGCGAAGCTGGCCAAACGCCTCTGGTCAGCATTGATCTTTGCTGATCTAAATCATGGCTTGCCTATAATGGCTCGCCTATAGGGGCTCGCCCATGACCGAATACGATTAGACATGGCGACTGCTGATAGGATCAGAACCAGTCGGTCAGTGGCTTTCGAAGGGAGTCTGCCGCCATCGCGGCCCACCTTCGACCATGATTGGCCGCCTGGACAGATTAGCAACCTCTATTGTTACGATTGATCCATGCCCACCCCTGATGAATTCATGCGAGCCGCCCAGTGGACCGGGGTTGCAGCCCTGATACTGGCAGGTATTACGGTTCTGGCCTTTGGGCTGGGCTGGGGTATTCGCTTCCGGCTAGTGGGGGTCACGAGTTTTACCGTGGTCCTGATGGCTGGCTTTTTTGGCCTCAGCTTTGAACCCTTCACGCCGACGGTGATACCGGGAGCCGTGTCCTATGCTACAGTATTCGACTCGGGGGCAAGCCAGATCGTCATTAAGGTTCCGCCTACAATCACGGAATCTCAACTTGAGGCCACGCTGCGACAGGCCGCTAGTAATCTACTGAAGCCCAGTCGGTTGAGTGGGCCAGGGGAAACGCCCACCATTCGAGCCCGCACCATTCTGCATGACCCACCAGGGGTGTCTCAATTGGTCTACTTGGGTCAGATCCAGCCTGCTTCCCCATCCGACGATGATGCCTTTAATATCGAGCTCTATCCAGATCAACTAGCCCGGATAGACACCTCACCCGATGCTTGAGATTATTGCTGAGCCTATGCCTTCCCTCACGTTGCCTGCCTTGGCCATCGCCCCGGCCCGCGTTATCCGGGGAGCTGGGATTTTGGCCACCTTGGCAGATGAGCTTACCCGCCTAGGTCGCCGTCCCCTACTCGTCGGCGGCCAGCGTTCCCTCCCCAAGGTCGTCCCTGAGTTAGCGCCCTGCCTGGAGAAGCTCGCTGTGGAGCAGGCAGTATACGGACCAGACTGCAGCGAGACCAGCTTGGCTCGTTTACACGAGATCGTGGCCAGCCATCAGGCTGATCTGATTGTCGGCATCGGCGGGGGGAAGGCCCTGGATACCGCCAAGCTGCTGGCCCATCAGGCCCACCTGCCGATAGTCACCATTGCCACTTCGGCTGCCACTTGTGCCGCCTGGACAGCGTTATCCAATATCTACTCAGAAGCCGGGGCCTTTCTCTACGACGTTGCCTTGGATCGCGGTCCAGATCTGCTGGTCCTCGACTATGACGTGATTCAAACTGCCCCTCAGCGCACCCTGATTGCTGGCATCGGTGATGCCCTAGCCAAATGGTACGAAGCTTCCGTTAGCAGTGGCCATTCTGAACAGTCTTTAGTGATTGCAGCCGTACAACAGGCCCGGGTGCTACGAGACATCCTATTTCAAAAAACGCCCCAGGCTCTGGCTGAGTGGGGCGGCACTGCCTGGTGCGATGTGGTTGACGCCTCTGTCTTGTTGGCCGGCGTCGTCGGGGGTCTGGGCGGGGCCCAGTGCCGTACCGTAGCCGCCCACGCCGTCCACAATGGCCTCACCCATGTGGCCGCTAGTCATGGTACCCTCCACGGGGAGAAGGTGGCCTACGGCATCCTAGTGCAACTGCGATTAGAGGAAATGGGACCCAAGACCTCCCTGGCAGCGACCGCCCGCCAGCAGTTGCTGCAGTTCTACGATCGGATTGGCTTGCCTCAGAGCCTCGATGACCTGGGCCTGGGCCAGATGTCTTTGGCTGATTTAAGGCAGGCTGCTACCGTCGCTTGCCGAGATGGTTCTGACATTTACCGTTTACCCTTCTCCGTCACTCCGGACGCATTGATGGCTGCCATGGTATCTTCCACCGCTGCAACCCCATGGGCCTCTAAAACCAATGCCTCCCAACTTGATGACTTGTCCCATTCCCCCCAGGAGGAGGTAAGTCCATGAGTCTAGACTGGCTGCAGCCTGCTGAGCGAGTGACGGCCTTGCCGCCCTATGTATTTGCCCGCTTGGATGAACTCAAGGCTCGAGCCCGGGAGCAGGGTCTCGACTTGATCGACCTGGGCATGGGTAATCCCGATGGCCCCACCCCAGCCCCTGTGGTGGAAGCCGCCCAAGCCGCTATTCAGGATGCCGCCAACCATGGATATCCTCCCTTCGAAGGGACCGCCAGTTTCCGCCACGCCATTACCAGCTGGTATCACCGTCGTTATGACGTCACCTTAGATCCAGACGGTGAAGCGCTGCCACTGCTAGGTTCAAAGGAAGGGCTGACCCACCTGGCTATGGCCTACATTAACCCCAGTGATATCGTTTTAGCCCCAACTCCGGCCTATCCCGCTCATTTTCGCGGACCTGCGATCGCAGGGGGCCACATCCACCATCTTCACCTTAGCCCCGACAACGATTGGCTCATCGATTTAGGGGCGATTCCCGACGAGGTGGCCCGGCAAGCCAAAGTCCTGTTCTTCAACTATCCCAATAACCCCACCGCCGCCACCGCCCCCCGCGAGTTCTTCGAGGAGGTGGTTGCCTTTGCCCGCCGCCATGAAATTTTACTGGTGCATGATCTCTGCTACGCCGAGCTAGCCTTCGACGGCTTTCATCCCACCAGCCTCTTAGAGATCCCAGGCGCCAAGGACATCGGCGTTGAATTCCATACCCTATCCAAAACCTATAACATGGCCGGTTGGCGGGTCGGCTTTGTGGTCGGCAACCGCCATGTGATCCAAGGACTACGTACTCTTAAAACTAACCTCGACTACGGCATCTTTGCAGCCCTGCAGCGAGCTGCCGAGACGGCCCTGCAGCTGCCCGATGTCTACCTCCATGAGGTGCAATCTCGCTATTGCCGTCGCCGCGACTTCCTCATCGACGGCCTCGCCTCCTTGGGCTGGACTGTCCCCAAGACCCTAGCCACCATGTACCTTTGGGTCGCCTGTCCTCCCGGCGTAGGGTCTACGGACTTTGCCCTCTCGGTGTTACAGGAAACCGGCGTCGTGGTTACTCCTGGCAATGCCTTTGGCCCCGGAGGCGAAGGCTATGTGCGCATTAGCTTGATTGCCGATTGTACTCGTCTGGGGGAGGCTCTAGAGCGGCTACGGCAAGCCAATATTCGCTATCGCCCTGTGGCTACGGTAGATGCCTAAGGCAGTCACAGCCATCTCCCCGGCAAGCAGGCTAACGCTGTATAGTGTGGGTAATCGGACAGGCTACTACTATGTTCAATATCGGTTGGACGGAAGTCATTATCATTCTAGGGGTGGCCACCCTGATTTTTGGCCCCAAGAAGATCCCAGAACTTGGTAGTGCTCTGGGCAAGACTCTGCGCGGCTTTAAAGACGAGATGAACAACCCCGACCCCGATGAGGGGGAATTAGATCTCTACGACGATTCAGATGCCTAGGGAACTCTGAGGTGTTTGCCTCAGTTAGGACATTCTGATTGAAGAAGCGGCTGCCATACCGCCAGTATTCTAATCAACACTGGTCAATGCCTAGGAATTATGACCGCAGGTAGTGCAGATAACCGTGGCGCAACTGCACCACCGGATGATTAGATAGACGCACCAGCTGCTCATCGTGAGTGGTCACAACTACGGTGATGCCGATAGAGTTGAGCTTCTTGAGGATCTTAATCACCTGACGGGAATTATCCAAATCTAGGTTGCCGGTCGGCTCATCTGCTAACAACAGTGGCGGCGTCCCCACCACAGCTCGGGCAATGCTGACTCGCTGTTGTTCTCCTCCTGAAAGTTCGTCAGGGAAACGGTGGGTTTTGTCTTGCAGCCCGACCATCTTCAAGGTCGGCTGCAGGCGTCGCTGAATCTCCTTACGGGTAAAGCCCTGAGCCCAGAGCACAAAGGCCACATTTTCAGCCACCGTACGTCGAGGAATCAGCTTGTAATCCTGAAAGACCACGCCGATACGGCGACGCAGCATCGCCAGCCGATTCCCCTTCAATTGCCGTAGGGATTGTTGATTGACAATGACCTCACCACTGGTCGGTTGCTCTTGGCCATAAAGCAGCTTCAGAAGGGTGGATTTCCCTGCGCCGGAGGGGCCGGTGACGAATAGAAAGTCCCCTCGATTTACCCGTAGATTGACGTTGACTAAAGCCTGACTACCATTGCGATAGGTTTTGGTCAGATTTTTCAAGACCACCATAGGGTCTGTGGAGGGGGAGGTGGTCGCCGCCGGTGACGCTACAGGATCGGCAGGGACAACCATTTTAAACCGCTGGTGCAGGGTATCTTGCACCGCTTGGGGCAATGGGCTGGAGCGCTGGCGAGAGGCCACGGAAGGAGTCATAGAGGAGTGCCTGGGAGCAACACCATGCCGGCTTCGGCGAAGACGGCATTTGAGGGCTTATTGTACTCGACTCCGCCGTCCTTGCGAGGCCTCGACTCAATTTTTTCTAGGCAGATTTTTGGGTGCCGCACTCAAGGCGAAACATTATGGTTCAGTCGGGGGCTCACCAGGTCCTCCTGGCTGCAGCTGATGTCCGATTTTGAGGGTCATGCCGGATACCCAGTCTCCTCGACATAGGCCAGATCCTGGGATGATCCTAGCTGTCTTGTGTCCAAGGCGGCCTCAGGGGGATCTACCGACTGAGTTGAGGCCGCGGCTTACGATAGGTGAATGCCCGCCAGGCAAATTGAGGTAGGGCTAGCATGCGTCGCCAGCGCCAGGGTTCTTGATAGAGGCGATAAAGCCACTCTAGGTTATGGTTGCAAAACCATTGCGGTGCTCTTGCCTTGCGCCCCGCCCAGATATCGAAACTGCCGCCGACTCCAATCCAGATGGTCTGGGGACAGAGATGGCGATGGTCTGTGATCCAAAATTCCTGTCGGGGAACCCCTAACCCTACCAGGATTATTCCGGGCTGCAGTTCCTGTAACTGCTGCTGCAGGGCTTGCTGTTCATCGTCACTCAGATAGCCGTGCTGGCTATAGATGCTGAGCCGGGGCCGTTGCTGCTGCCAGTGGCGAGCGGCTTCGGCGGCAATGCCGGGAGCACCACCATAGAAGAAGACGGTCTCATTTTGCAGTTGAGTCAAAAGACTCGCCGCCAATTCGATCCCAGGACAGCGTTGAATTCGTTTCCCCTGGGCTCGAAAGTAGAGCACTACTCCGGCGCCATCCGGGATGATCAAATCAGCGGTTTGAATGGTCTGGCGTAACCGAGAGTTGCCCTCGGCTTGCATGGCCATCTCAGCATTTAGGGTGATGATGTGCACCCCTTGATGCTGCTGACGTTTTGCGATCAACCAGGCAGGGTAATCGGGGTGCCAATGCAGGGGCAAGCCCATGACGGAAAGGGGCTCAAGCCGGTCTGCCAACATGGTGCCATCCTTTTTGTTCGTAAAGCTTCAACTCCAGCATAGGAAAACTTGCATACCATAGATGACAGTGCATCTCAGCAGAAGTGCCCGGAATCGGGCCGGACCTGGATGAATAACGGTTAAGTGTACAGCATACCCCCACTGCCCCGGGCATTGGTTTCAGCTAGGTGCAACGATGATTAAGCTCAACAACTTACGGCTGGGACAAAAATTTACCCTGTTGCTGGTACTGGTCTTTTTAGCTGGCATCGTGGCCAGTGGTGTGGCTTTATCGACGGTGTTGAACCGATCGGCCCAAGCCCAAGTCACCACGAAAGCCTTGATGCTGATGGAGACGATGAATTCGGTGCGGGAGTACACCAGTAGTCAGGTGCAGCCCGAGTTAGAAGCGCGCTTGGCAAGCGAATTTCTGCCGGAGACGGTGCCAGCTTACTCTGCCCGCGAGGTGTTTGAAACCTTTCGCGCTAATCCGGCCTATGGGGATTTCTTCTACAAGGAGGCCACTCTCAATCCCACCAATCTCAGGGATAAGGCGGATGAGTTTGAGACGGTAATAGTAGAGAATTTCCGCGCCCAGGATGACCCCGGCGAAGTCAGTGGCTTTCGGACTACGCCAGCCGGGAAGTTATTTTACATTGCCCGTCCGATTCGGATTGAGCAGGAAAGCTGCCTGCAATGCCACGGTTCTCTGGAAGAGGCGCCGGCTAGCTTGATTGATCGCTATGGCAGTGCCAATGGCTTTGGCTGGACCTTGAATGAAATCGTTGGGGCCCAGGTGATTTCGGTGCCGGCTGAAACAGTATTGCAGAATGCCCGCCAATCGCTGCTGCTGACCTTGGGCATTTTTGTCGTCGTGTTTGCGATCGCAATTTTCCTGGTTAATCTATGGCTGAAACGCTTCGTAGTGCGGCCGCTCAACCGCATGGCCCGGGTTGCTGAAGCCGTCAGCACTGGCGACACCGATGCTGAGTTCAATCAGACCTCTAATGACGAAGTGGGGCAACTGGCCCAATCCTTCAACCGCATGCGCATGAGCCTGCAGATGGCCATGCGGCGACTGGAGCGCTATCGGGAAGGCCGCCGCAGTTCTGGCAACTTTTCAGAGTAGCTGCCTTTGAAAGGCCTCAGCCTGGCGGTCATCCGGAATCTCTGCCGCCAGGCGTTCCACCAGTTGTTGGGAATCCAAATGAGGATACTCCGCCAGTGTTTCCTCGATCAAAAAGTTAGCCATGGGGCCAATGCAATGGGCTAAGGCTTGTCGGCAGCGCTGCACAAAGGCGTCATCCACCGCAGCAGGCGTCTCTGCTGCTGTGACTGAGGCTGCTGCCGTTCCCGCCTGAGATTGGGCCGCCGTCAATAGGTCAGAGGCAGGAATGTCGATGCGACTGATAAAGGCCGTGGCCTGATCGGCATTAGACAACTGCTCAGCCAGACGATCAACCAGCTGTTGGGGCGAGGCATCAGGATATTGCGCTAAGACATCTTCGATCACCATACTGGCCATGGGGCCAATGCAGCGGGCCAGTTCCCGCTGGCACTGCTGGATAAAGTCAGGCAGTTGTAAGGCACTGGGAGAGCGCAACGGCAGGGGCTCGGGGGGAGCCTGAAAGGCAGGGCCTGGATCGTGTAGCACTGTGGGCGGCAACACCTCCGAGGGAGCATTGCCCAAATTCAAGGCGGCTATCACCTCCTGGGCCGATTGGAAGCGGTTTTTCGGTTGACGCTGTAATAGTTTGCGCAGCACTCGCTCCAAGCCATCACTCACCCGGACATGGGCTTGCCATTGCCAGTCTAGGGAGTCTCGATTCAGCAGTTCCTTCGGGTAGCGTCCGGTCAGCAAGACAATAGTCGTGACTGCCAAGGCATAAAGGTCGCTGCAGGGATAGCACTGCCCCATCTGAATTTGCTCCGGCGGAGAATAGCCAAATTTCCCCACCATGGTGGCCCGCCTGCCCGGGGCTGGTCCGTCATCCGGCTCGGCATGGGCCAGCAGATCACTGACGGCGTCGTTGACCAAGCCGAAGTCAATCAGCACCGGCAGGTTGCGATCGCGGGAATGAATAATATTGTCGGGTGAAATATCGCGGTGGACAATCTTCAGCCCATGCAGATGGTCCAACACCCGCAGCATTTGCTCCAACCAGGGCAGTATCTCTGCCTCTGTAAACTTAGTGCCCTGACGCCGCCGCTGCCGCAGCAGCTGCGCGTAGGTGACCCCATCGATAAACTCCTGCACAATGAATAACCGATGGGACTGGGTAAAGCAGGCCAGAAACTTGGGCACCTGGGGATGATCCAACTGGTAGAGGGTCTTAGCCTCCCGCTTAAATAAATTGACCGCCTTCTCTAAAGAGCGACTCGAACGCTGGGTCGGCACAAACTCCTTCAGCACACAGGCTTCTTCAAACCGCTGCACATCGATGGCCAGATAAGAGCGACCAAACCCCCCCTGCCCCAGCAACCGTTGAATGACGTAGCGACCGGCCACCCGATTGCCCGGTTGCAAGAAATGCTGAGAGGGGGGGCTCGAGGCCGGCGGAGTCTCCGCCGGGGCACCAGATGCAGCGGTACTGTGCTCCCGGGCGGCCGCCACCGGCTTAATGCTGACATGGTAAGCGGGGACGGGCTCTTGAATATTCTTGAGCTGCAGGGCCCCCGCGTCGGTCACATTGAGGGACAGCCGCGACTTGACTACGTCATAGACCACCTTAGATATGCAAAGCTCGCCGGGATTCGCCGCTGTCTGTAAACGAGCGGCGATATTTACCCCGGTCCCCATCACATCCGACTGACTAAAGAACACATCCCCCAGGTGAACGCCGATGCGATGTTGCAAGGTCTTGCCGGGATGGCTGCCGGCATTGATTCGGGTAATGTCCTGCTGAATCGCTAAGCCGCAGCTGACCGCCTGAACGGCACTGGCAAAGTACAACAACAAGCCGTCTCCCGTAGACTTCAACACCCGGCCCTCAAACTCGAGACACAGGCGCTTACTCAACTCCAAATCCCGCTGGATCAACGCCAGCGTTGCCTCTTCATCAGCTGCCATGCGGGCACTAAAGTCAACCGCATCGGTCACTACAATGGCAGCCAGAGTACGCTGTCCTCGTTCAGCGATAGGGGGGTCGTCCATGGTCGTTCTCGTGAAGTCGTTACGATGGAGGCGGGAACTGACTGAATCGCCAGAACTCGCAGGCGATTCAGCCGATGGCAATTGGGTGACAACTGGGTTGAGATGCTAACCCCTGATGACAGTAGTGGGATCAGGCTGGCGATAAGGCCAGTGTAACTAGTAAGCCAGATCGAATTCCCTCAGGAGTTGATCACGCTCACACCCTGTTGATGAACCCCCTCATTCGAATGAATAAAGTATCTACCACAGCTTTTGCTAAAATCTGCAGCCACCGCGGCATGATGTAATCGCGCGGTAATCGATATCTACCCTAAAGTCAACAACAGCCGTCCTCAGCATCCTGGCCAACGCTATCGCTATTGCCCCCAGCAAACCTCTGAAGGGTATCTCTCGAGACTTTACCTAGTACTATAGCGAGTCCTGGGAGGAAGCTTCCACGGTCAGCACGGCCGGTTGCGATCGCACGTTGGCCTCCAACGGTCTCACTTTATCCACCAATTGGATCAGGGCTGCAAAGCTAGGCACCGGCGCATTAGGGATATAGCCAGCATCGGCCACAATACTAGCCGGCGCCGCCTTCATCACCGTTTCGATCAGACGCTGCTGGTTACGCTCTACCGCCGGACTCAGCAATACGGCCCCAGGGGGCACCACTCGACTCTCATGCAGCACTCGAAAATCAATATCAGAAAATTCTTGACGATATTGTTGAAAGTCTTCCTTAGAGAGCGCCCCAGCCACCACACTCCCATCTGTTACCCATTCCAGAATCGCCCTTGGCGTCGGGGCAAAGCGAATCTCTGCCAAGGTCAGCCCATACAAATCGTATAGAGGCAGGTAGTACCCTGTGGCCGAGCCCGGTTCTCCCAGGGCAATGGTCTGATTAGCCAAATCCGCCAGACTATCCACAGAACTATCCGCAGAGACCACCAGCACTGACCGTTGATTCGGCACCCCCTGTAAGGGAAACAGAGGCGTATACTGCGCCTCTGCTAAGGCAATGGCCGTCAAGCCAGCCGGTGCAAAGGCAATCGACCAAATCTGCCGCTGCACCTGCTCAACGGCTTTTAACTCATTAAATACCGGCTCCAACTCAACCAGGGCATTCAGCTCCTCAGCCAAGTATTGCCGGAAAGACTCATAGCGCTCGGCCGTCTCAGCTACGCCCTGATCGCTGACCACGCCGACTACGAGGCGATTAGGCCCACCCGAGACCTCCCCAGAGTCACAACCAACCAGCAGCGTCCCCAGCAGCGCGACTATACCCAGCAACAGATACGCGACCTGCCGGCGCAGAAAATTCCTGGAAGCCGTTCCCTTGCCCATACCCTTGCCGACCCCGACGGCACCACTGGGGAGATGGTCATGAGCGTAGCGCGAAGGCCCTTAGTAGTCCAACTCTTCTTCGTACTCTGTGACCTTCTTCTTCTGAGGAATATTCACCGGCGGAGCTTGATAGGGCTCCGGTTCATCCTCAGTCCAGATGTCTTCAGTCACTTCCCGATAGTCGGCATCATAGTCAGTCTGGGTAGCCTGAACCTCTCCCCAGTTGTCGGCCTCGGGCTCGGCTTCCCGGTAGAGTTGGGCCTGTTGCCGGGGCATGGGCTCCGGCGCCGCCATCGGCTCTGGTTCGCCCCAGTCATCTTCGCTCCACCGCTCCCCAGCCGCTGGAGCCCGCTCTCGCAGCATATCTGCTGGCGGTTGCACCCCAGAGGGCAACTGATTGGAGGTGGAAATCGGCATGATGTATTCGCTGTCATCCTGCCGCTCCCAGGGAGCGCCGCCGATGCCGAGCCGTTCTAAAATCCCCACACTCAGCTGCATCAGCTTCTCTTCTGCCCCCTCAAACACGATCAGCCGATCGGGGCCACTGCTGACCACTTCCTCAATGGGCAGCTCGTAGGTGCTGATCACCTGATCTGGGATTTGCGGCAATCCGAAGGAGGCGATGACAATGGACTCGACTTTGCCAGTGGTGACGTCGAATTTAAAGCCGCGCACCCGGCCTAGCATTTCGCCGTCTTCGGTAATGACTTCGCAGTTGATCAGCGTACTGTAGGGAGCGAGGCTGATATCATCCTCGATGGCGGTGTCATCATCCACCAAAATCACATCGCCAATCTGGCGGATGCTGCTGAGCAACATGGTGTGTTGAGTGCCCGACATGACGCCAGGCAAGATGCTCTCCCGCAGTCCCAGCGCTACCACTTCACCCTGATCGACGTCGACCCATAACTGGCTCACAACTCCAAGGC
Organism: Halomicronema hongdechloris C2206; assembly: GCF_002075285.3. Classification (GTDB taxonomy): domain Bacteria; phylum Cyanobacteriota; class Cyanobacteriia; order Phormidesmidales; family Phormidesmidaceae; genus Halomicronema_B; species Halomicronema_B hongdechloris. The sequence goes on from NZ_CP021983.2 coordinate 5,065,629, forward strand.
GGCGGCCGGTGCTGCGGGTTATGACTTGGGTACCCAGAATATCGGCACGTTGGCGGAATTTGTCGAAGGTCATGTCGGGGTCCTGAATCTCACCGAGAGACGATGTGACGGCTAGCTGTTAAATGTCCATCTTAGCTAAAATCGCCTCAATTTACAGACTGATACACATGTTGGCTGGGCCAGTAAACTGCGGCGTCGGGTTAGCGATTGTTCTTGGCAACTATGCCTAAACTGGGGAGCCGGAGGATGACTGGAATCGGCCACGAGCTTACATGGAGGCACTCTGGGCTTGCAAGTCAAGCCCCAAGACTTGGGTGTAGGCCCCCCGGGCCTGAGTGACGCCGATGGTCCGCTGAGAGGCTTCGATCATCGGTCGCCGCAGGCTAACCACGATGAACTGGGCCTGTTCCGCCTGTTGCTTGATCATGCGCGACAATCGCTCCACATTAGCGCCGTCTAGGAACATATCCACTTCGTCGAAGGCATAAAAGGGCGAGGGGCGATAGCGTTGTAGGGCAAAGATGAAACTGAGGGCCGTGAGGGACTTTTCGCCCCCGGACATGGAGGCCAAGCGTCGCACTGGTTTGCCCTTGGGATGGGCTACTAAGTTGAGGCCACCATTAAACGGATCTTGAGGGTCGTCTAACTGGAGATGACCATCGCCGTCTGAGAGCTGGGCGAAGATGGCCTGAAAGTTTTGATTGACGGCGGTGAAGGCTTCTTGAAAGGCCTGGCGCCGTAGGGTGGTAAAGTTTTCGATGCGCAAGAGCAGTTCGGTACGCTCTTCTTCTAAAGTGGTGAGCTTGGCGCTGAGTTCGTCGAGGCGTTCTTGGGTGCGGTGATATTCATCTAGGGCCAGCATATTCACCGGCTCTAGGGCCTCTAGGCGTCGTTGTAGCGATCGCAACTCCTGGCGCACCTTGTCTAGGTCTACCTCGGCGGGAATCTCAGGCTGGGGATCGGGCAGTTCCGCCGCTTGGGCAGCTAGGGTGTCTTGCCCCTCAGCCAGGCGCTGCCGGCGTTCCTGCTGCGACTCTTGCAGCTTTTGTCGCTGCCATTCCTGTTGTTGCTTGGCTGTCTGCCGCTCCCGCAACTGATATTCGCTGCGATCGCGATTAGCTTTTTCCGTCGCCAGGGTTTTATCGAGGGCAGCCAGGCCTTGGCGAATCCCGTCGATGGTCTGCTGCATCGCTGCCTGCTGTTCTGTCAAGGTCCCCCGTTGCTGCTCTTGCTCTGTCTGTTGCCGCTGGTGAGCGGCGAGCTGCTGTTGCTGCTGCAGAATAGATTCCTCGAGGCGCTGGCTTTGGCTAGTCAGCTCCTGCAGCCGCTGCTCAGCAGTCCGCAGGGCGGCTTGCCGCTGATCCAGGTCCGTTTCTAGGGCGCGAATTTCCGTCTGGGCCTGTTGCCATTCGCTGTGGGTCTGGGACTGCTCTAGGGCTGCCAGGGCCTGGCGCTCAGCTTGGAGGGATTGCTCTTGGGCGGGTAGGGTCTGGGCCAGCTGCTGCAGCCGGGCTTCGGTAGCAGTCAGTTCCTGTTGGGCTTGGCTGAGTTGGTGCTGAGCCTGATCGCGGCGCTGGTTCAACTGTTGCTGTTGCCGATCGGCTTGAGAGCGCTCGAGTTGGTGATCGCGATGGCGCTGCCGGGCTGCCATCAAGGTCTGGGAAGTTTGGGCCACCGTTTGGCTGAGCTCTTCGATGGTGCGATCGCAGCGCATCAGAACCTGCTCAATCTCCTGCAAGCGCTGGCGCAACCCTTTCGCTTCCTCGGATTCAGCCGGCTCCACCGTGCCAAAATGGAGACTGCCCTGGCGCTTCAGTAAACTGCCGCCGGTCATAGCTCCACTGGTTTCTAGGATTTCTCCCTCCAGGGTGACCATGCGAAATTGGCCCAGATGCGGTCGAGCCGCATCCAGGGTCTCAAACACCGCCGTACTGCCAAAGACATAGGCAAACACCCGCTGATACCGGGGCTCACACTCAATCAAGTTCACCGCATAATCAATAAACCCATCGGGCCGCTGCCAAGCCGGCAGTGGCGTAAACTTGGGCACCCGAATCCCATTCAGGGGCAAAAACGTCGCTCGCCCGGCCCGGCGCTGCTTCAACAGGTCGATGCCCCCAGCCGCCACCCGATCATCCTCTACGACTAGATAACCGAGCCGCCCCCCAGCCGCCACATCCAGCGCCTGCTGAAAGCGTGGCTCTACTCGGCCCAACTGAGCCACCAGACCACAAATCCCCGGCAACCCCGACTTTAATAGCACCTCAGTGGCCCGAGTTCCTTGAGATTCCTGCAACGCCTGCACCTGGGCTTCCAGCCGATCCAAAGCCCGCTGTTTTTCCCGTTGTTCCCGCAGCAAGCGCGCCTGGGTTTCCTGTTGCACCTGCAGCTCCTGCTCCGTCTGCGCTAAGGTCGCCGCCAAGGTCTGCACCTCTGTCTCTAGAGTGGCCTCTACCGAAGCCTCCGGACCAGCCGCGGCCAGCCACTCTTTTTCCAACTCCTGCAGCACCTGCTGCTGACCCTGCACCTGTTGTTGCAGCTGATGCAACCGTTCCTGCAAACGCACTTGTTCTGACCGTTGGGGTTCCAGAGTGGCCAAGAGCGCCTCAATCCGATGGCGTAGCTGGGTCTGTTCCTGCACCCAAGTCTGCGAGGCATCGGCCATCTCACTGGCTGCCTGGCGCCGTTGATCTAAAGTCTGCTGAGCCTGGTCACAGTCCTGCCGCAGCCGTGGCAATTCCTGGGCAGCCAGGGGGGTTAGGGCCTGCTGCAAATCGGCCAGGGTCTGGCGCTGCTCCTGCAGGGTAATCTGAGTTTGACGCTGGGCGGCCGCTGTCTGCTGCGCCGCCGCCTGTAACGCCTGCTCTTGTCGTTGCAACTGCCGTAGTTCGGCCTCTTGAGTCGCTAATTGAGACTGTAAGGCCAGATGTTCCTCCTCTCCCAGGGCCTTAACCCGTCGATTCAACTCGTCTAACTCAGTCGCCAGGGCCTCAATGGCTGCTGTCGTCTCAACAATGGTCTGATCTAGCTGCCGAGCCTCGGCCTCCCCAGCCTGAATCTGCTGAGTCAACTCCTGACACAGCCGTTGTTGGGCCTGCCAGATCAGCACTGCTTCCCATTGAGTCTTGGTCTGCAGGGTTTCCCGCAACTGTTGATACTTCTCGGCCTTGCGACGATCTTGATCGAGGCGGTCGCGCTGGCTAATCAGCTCTCGCTCTACGATGCGAAAGCGTTCTTCTTGATCTTTAACGGCATCTAATTTGCCCCTGGCTTGATCGATCTTGCGATCAAAGGCAGCCACCCCGGCTAACTCATCAATGATCTCCCGCCGCTCCCGGGAATTCATGGAGATAATACTGGTGACATCCCCCTGTAGCACCACGTTATAGCCTTCGGGATAAATCCGAAATCGCTGCAGCTGCTCATGGAGTTGGCCTAGGGTACAGGGCTCGCCATTGATGTAATAATTGGAGGTATAGGTGCCCTGGGTCGTCACCCGCAGCCGTCGCGTCACACTCCATTCCCGCACCAAAGGCACGACGTTAGCAACCGCATCACCATCACCATTGACGTCGCCACCAGCCGTTGTCTCAGTCTCCGCCTCGTCATCCTCCACCAGCAGCTCTGGCGGCAGATCACTGATGTCAAAGACCACCGTGACACTGGCTTCAGCCGTAGAGCGGCGACTGGCCTGATTTTGATTGACCAAATCAGGCAACCGTTCGGCCCGCATGCCCTTGGAGCTGGCCAAACCAAGGCAGAACAGCAAGGCATCAAGGATATTCGACTTGCCAGACCCATTCGGCCCTGAAATTACTGTAAACCCAGGCAGAAACGGAACCTGAGTGGTGCCGCCGAAAGATTTGAAGTGGGAGAGTTCAACACTCTTGATATGCACTGATCAATCAAACCTCGGAGCACATAGACAAATGTACTACAAACCAGCGGTGGGTGCACCCATGCCAGCCATTTAGCTTGCCGCCGCAGGCCAGCCCTCATCATCCTCAAGCGCGTTCACGGTCCATACTTGCCAGTCGTAAAGATTTCTATATGTCTCCCCAAGCCCATGGCGTGACCGGTTGCTCCCTGGCTGTAGGATGCCGTCGCCTAAGTGTAATGCCAAGCTGTCCCAATTACCACCACACTTTATGGTTTATGGCAACCGTGACTCGGGTAAGAGCCACCAACCTAAGTTCACCCCGACAGAGGCAATAATATTGGCCAGGTCAGGTTAAGAGGATGTTTGGAAAGTACCCGGCAACCTTTCTCCAGACTGGTTTCTGGCCAGCAGGGCCATACACTCTAAAATGCCTACCTTACAGGTCTTTCAGCCGAGTTTCCAAATGTCCTCTAAGAGTGTTCCAGCTCAATACTCACCCAAGGGCTGGCTGAACCGGCCAGATAGGCCGAGTTCAATAGCCTAGATCAGGATTTTTTTTTTAGATGGAATACTCTAAGCGCAGCAAACACCAGACAATAATGGAGATTGACGCGCGTTAGCATGACTTCCTGTGCCATCATCCGCCGCTGAGGAACTATCACAACCTGTGATACTCGGATTTGATCCTGGTCGTCAAAAATGTGGTCTCGCCATCATGGGGCTAGATCGAATTTTGCGCCATCGCCAAATTGTGTCGGCCAATGCAGCCCTAAAACAGATTCAAACCCTGCGCCAAGAGTTCCCCGTTTCCATTATCGTCATGGGTGATCAAACCACCGCCAAGGATTGGAAAGCCAAACTCGAAACCCTTCCCGATGCCCCTAGGGTAATGCTGGTAGACGAACGCTACAGCAGTCTAGAAGCTCGAGACCGCTATTGGCAGATGCATCCGCCCCAAGGATTGAGTCGCCTAATTCCTAAGGGTCTGCGCAACCCACCAACTGCCATTGATGACATCGTAGCCATGTTGTTAATCGAGCGGTATCTCAACCGTCTCATAGGGAATGAGTAAATGGGGAATGGAGTATTGGGGTAATGGGGTGACGGGGTGGAGGGGTGAGGTGGTTTTCACTCCATGATCACTCCATCACTCGCCCATCCTTCGACCCACCTACTCGACCACTTCATCCTTGCCGCCAATCACAGCGAAGCACGGATGGTAAATGAATAATCGCCTCCAGGTTCCAGCTGATAATCAAAGCGCTCGAGAAAACGGCCCAAGGGCTCTTGAATCAGGGCTCGTCCTAAAGACGGCTCTATCGTCAATTTGCCCTGACGGAAGCGCCATTTAAACTGCCATTCATACTCATTCGCCCGTACTTCTCCCTCCAGCCGACCCTGACTCCAGGATTGGCGGGTAATGCGAACATAGGCCGTGGTCTCGGGCAGGCGGTGGCAGGAAGACACTGCGGTAAACTATGCAAATGGTCAAAGGAAACTTTCGCCGCAACTGCCCAGCCATGGGACAGCCGCCTTCCTTAGCTACCATAGCGGTAGGATTCCGTATCAGTCTACCCTCTAGCGAACTTTCGCAGTGGGTTCGGGCTAGTTGCCTGACAATGGACCTACTGTGCAAGGATCAGCTAAAGGGGTAGCCTGAAGGGTAGTAGAGTATGCATCTCTTCAGGCTGTCCTTTGATGGGATACCGCAGCCCTCTGCTCTCGCCCATCTAATGTGTTCTATCTGCTTGAATTCGGAAACAGCACGTGCCCAAGGTCGGCATCATCTATAACGACATCAAGCCCACGGCATGTGAGGTGGCATTAGAGTGGCAGGAGAAACTTGCTGCCTCGGGATACACCGTGTGTCTGGCCACGGGTATGGGTGGTATCTTAGGCTACTCCAGCCCGGAACGGCCCATCTGTCATACCCCGATCGAGAGTTTGGTTCCCCCCGATTTCGATGCCGACATGGCCTTCGCCCTGGTATTAGGGGGAGACGGCACCGTATTATCAGCCTTTCGCCAATTGGCGCCGATTGGCATTCCCTTACTTACCATCAATACGGGTCACATGGGCTTTTTAACCGAAGCCTACCTGAATCAGCTACCCCAGGCCATCGATCAGGTGCTGGCGGGCAACTACACCGTGGAAGAACGGGGCATGCTGTCTGTGCAGCTGTTTCACCAGAATCAGCTGACTTGGGAGGCGCTCTGCTTAAACGAAATTGTGCTGCATCGAGAACCCCTCACCAGCATGTGCCATTTCGAAGTCGAGGTTGGTAGCCACGCCCCCGTAGATATCGCCGCTGATGGCATTATTATTTCAACACCCACCGGGTCCACTGCCTATTCACTGTCAGCGGGCGGCCCTGTGATCACCCCTGGGTTGCCCGCTACCCAACTGATTCCTATCTGTCCTCACTCCCTAGCCTCGCGGGGGCTGGTGTTTCCCGATACGGATCCGGTGACGGTGCGCTCTGCCAACCCCGATCCCTTAGTGATGGTGGCAGATGGCAATGCCGGTTGCTATGTTTTGCCCAAAGATTGCATACGTACCCAACGAGCTCCTTACTCGGCTCACTTTATCCGGCTGCGTCAGCCCGAGTTCTTCAAAGTGCTGCGGGAAAAATTGGGGTGGGGGTTACCTCACATCGCCAAACCGACGTCGGTTGAGCTACCCTAGTAATCTTGAGGGTAGGCAATCGGCATTTCAGGGTCTCATTCATCCTTACCGTTCTAGACATTGCCTGGCGCTTAGGTGTCTGGCAGTTGCCTGAGGATAATAGTAGACCCCTCACGACTAAGAAACACATCCCATTAGCAACAGGCTATTTACGAGGCGAATGGCAATGGATACGACAGCAGCCGCATCGGGCCCCCAAGTGCTGGTGGTTGAATCCAATCTGGATCTAGCGCAGCAGATTAGCCTAGATCTACAAGAGGCTGGCTATGAAACGGCCCTGGCCCATGAAATTGACACGGGTCTACGGCAAGCCCATACCTTGAAGCCAGCGCTCATCGTCATCGATCGGATGTTGGGCAATGAGTCGGGGTTATCGATATGTCAGAGCCTGCGAGGAGAAGGCTTGCGTACGCCTATGGTGTTGCTCACGGCTCGCGATTCCCTGGAAGATCGGGTCGCTTGCCTGGAGGCAGGGGCCGACGATTATTTTTTGAAGCCGTACCGCACTGATGCCTTTCTGAAGGCAGTGCAGCTCTATCTACAACCAACTGGTGCGGCAGGAGAACACCTGCGGTTTGGCGAACTAATTCTAGATTTAACTCACCGTACTGCCCGACGAAGTGGTCGGCTCATCGATCTGACCATGAAAGAATTTGAATTGCTCCGCTACCTGATGGAGCATCCCCGCGAGGTCCTCAGTCGAGAGCAAATTCTAGAAAATGTCTGGGGCTACGATTTCATGGGTGAGTCGAATGTGATCGAAGTGTATGTTCGCTACTTGCGCCTGAAGATAGACGGAGAAAATGAAAAACGATTGATTCAAACCGTCCGGGGCGTTGGCTACGTATTGCGGGAAGGCTAGGAGTAGGTCTCGTTATGCAGGCTCAAATAGGATCCCGCCTAGGCCACTGGCGTCTGCCTGACTATCCGGGCATATTGCTGGGGCTATGGTTTGGCCTCATGGGCTGCACCGCATCTCCTGAGCAAATGGGTCAGTCTTCTCCCGATCTCTCACCCTCGACGACGGAGCCACCGGCGGTTGCCTCTACGCCTACCGAGTCTGACTTGGGACAACACTTGCCAGTTACGGCAACGGCTATTTTGGCAGACTCTTATCACATTGACTTAGAGGTCGCCGCAACGTCTCAACAGCAGGCTTTCGGCCTCATGTATCGCTCTCCGCTGCCCGATGACCGCGGCATGCTATTCCCGTTCGACCCGCCGCGACCGGTGAGTTTTTGGATGAAGAATGTCCCCGGCTCCCTCGACATGATTTTCATCTATCAGGGAGAAATCAAAGCGATCGCATCTAATGTTCCCCCCTGCGACACCTCCCCTTGCCCTACCTATGGTCCAGAGCGACAGGTAGTCGATGCGGTGATTGAACTGCGGGGTGGGCGTGCTGCCGAACTAGGATTGCAGGTGGGCGATTCCGTCACGATTACCTTTCTAGATTCCTAGGGGCTAATCGGCCAAGGCCATCTTCAAGGGCCTTCAAGGCAAGTTCTGCCCAGACTTTAAGCGCTCCTGCACAGCCTTTACGAGGTATTCGATAGCTTTGCTCTGACGACGTTGCAGCCGTTGACCAATCACCTCTCAGCCTAGTCGGGGTGGCTGGTGTTACTGTCCAGCACTCAATGCCCATATAGCGTTTGCTCCAGTTGATGACTCCATGACAGAGTGAGAACCATCGATGAGCTATCCCAGTCTAAGGGTTGGCGATAGTTGAGCCTGATGATAGGGGCACCATTGAGTCTAGACTTCGAGGGCACAATCTTCCATAGCGGCACAACAAGCTCCTGCTCTATTTAACACCCCGTTTTTAAGACTCACCCCCTGGGGCTAGGCAAGGCTTCCTTCAATTTGTTACTCTGGCTCCCCATGGTGGTATGCTCTCAAAGCATAGGCAGACAACAACTTCCTCTCAGGAACCATCGGCTTATAGTTATCGACTCCCTGATCTGGGCACTATTGGCTGAGGTATCACCTAGGGTCGACCTTAGAGAGTTACCTGAGGACAAGTTACCCGAGGACAGCGGCCGATTTCCCTGCGGCCTGAGCATACCCGAGCGATCGTCAGGGATACTGGCCCCGACGCTTTTCTAGCATTCTCAGCATGCCCTAGTGAGTCATAAAGCCCTAGTGAGTCATAAAGGAGGTGATATCGTGATTAGCAATAACCACTCAGGCTTAATCCAGTTCTTGCAGGAAGAACTGTCGATCTCGTCATCATCCATTCAGGTGGCCCTGCGACACTGTGAACAGGATCCAGGACCATTGCCCATGGTGCTGTGGCAGTATGGTTTGATCACCCTGGAACAACTTGAGAAGGTTTATGACTGGATGGAAACGGCTTAAGACCCGGTGTCAACTGGCAGAATTCCCCTAGAGACGTAGCACTTGAAGCGCTACGTCTCTTCATGTTTAAGGGATGACGGTTAGGAGATAGTTCGGGAAATCGAGTCCTTAGCTGTTGAGTACCGCACTGGCTGCCGCCACCCCTGCCCCGGGGTTGAATTGGTCATAGCCTAGTTGCATCAGGGTGGCTTCCAAGGAACTGGTGGCGGCCAGAATGTTGCGATCGCACACAAACCCCAGATGGCCAATCCGAAAGATCTTGCCCTTCAGATGCTCTTGCCCTCCAGCCAAGGCAATATCGAACTGTTTCTTCATCACCGAACGAATTTTCTCGGCCTCCACCTGCTGAGGGAGCACGGCCGTAATGGCCGGACTGGCCACATCATCGGGCCCCAACAACGGCAGATTCATCGCCTTCACAGCTGCTCGAGTCGCGCGCTTGTGGCGATCATGACGGGCAAAGATGGCCTCTAAACCCTCGGCCTTCATCATGGTTAAGGCCGCTTGCAGGGCGAAGAAGAGATTCACCGGCGGCGTAAATGGCGTGGTCTGTTTGGCCGCATTCTTGCGATAGGGGCCTAAATCCAGATAATACTTCGGCAGCGTTGCCGTCTCGTAAGCCGCCCACGCCTTGGGACTCACCGACAGAAACGACAACCCCGGCGGAATCATATAGCCCTTTTGGGAACCGGAGCCTACCACATCCAGGCCCCACTCATCTACCGGCACGCTGCAAGCCCCCAGACTGGTGACGGCATCGACAATAATCAGGGCTTCGCCATGGGCTTTGACGTGGCGATTGATCGTCTTCAGATCGTTGAGCACACCAGTGGAGGTCTCGCTATGGGTGACAATCACCGCCTTAATTTGCTTTTGGGTATCGGCCTCCAAGGCCGTGCGAAAAGCCTCGGGATCCAGGGGTTTTCCCCATTCCGCCGTAATTGCCTGCACCGCTAAGCCATAGGCTCGGGCTACCTGGGCCCAACGGTTGCCAAACTTGCCATTGTCCCCCACTAGGACCCGATCTCCCGCACTGAGGAAGTTGATGATGCCAGCTTCCATGGCCCCGGTACCACTGGCCGTTAGAATCAGCACATCATTCTGGGTCTGGTGCAGCCACTTGAGGTTCTCAGTCGCCTCTGCCACGATCTGGCTAAATTCACCACTGCGGTGGCCCATGGGATGCTTCGCCATCGCCAGAAGTACCTGTTCTGGAACCGGTGTAGGTCCCGGAATCATCAACATCATCTTGTCATCCATGGCGGTGCCTATCGGGTTTGCTTACAGTTAGGGTGCAATATTCAAGCTTACACAACATCGTCAGCAGATACATGGGTCTCTCCATTACAATGCCAGAGCAATTGTCAGCCTGACTATGTCATGCCCCGATATTCAGGGAGTAACCCATGGCACCATAGAAAGGCCAACTGCCCAGCACTGTCGATGAAAGCGGCTATTCATTCCCTGGTAGGAGTTGTTCTGAGTGTTACTAGCCTGATCCCTATGACTGCTCTGGCTCAAGAGACTTGGCAAGAGCCCCCCGACCCCATCGCCACCATGCTGGATACCCCCTGGTATCCGGGCGTGCAGATTTCCCCCAACCATGACTGGTTGCTGCGGTTGGACCGTCCCCTGTTGCCGCGTTTAGCAGAATTAGCCCGGCCGCGGCTGCGGCTGGCAGGCCTACAGCTGAATCCAGTGACCCGGGGGCCCGCCATGCCCTATGCCTTCCAGGGGCTGGAGATCCAGAATATTGCCACCGGTGAGCGGCAATCGATTGCGTTGCCCGCCCATGACGGGCTGCGTAACCTGCGTTGGTCCCCCGAGGGCAACTACTTGGCCTTTAGCCTAGATCAGCCCACGGGGATTGAACTGTGGGTGGTGGATTTGGCCCGGGGTAAGGCCTGGCCATTGACGCCGCCGCTACTGAACAACACCTATGGCTCCCCTTGCCGCTGGATTTCGGAGACCGCCGGACTGCTGTGTAAGCTAGTACCGCCGGATCAGGGGGAGCCGCCAGTGCCAACGCCGGTGCCGCGGGGGCCACGGGTAGAGCAGAATCTGGGTCGCGAGGCGCCGGCTCGCACCTATACGAATTTGCTGGATACTCCCGATGACGAAGCCCTATTCGAATACTATCTGACCTCGGTGCTGGCCCGGGTGACCCTGAAGGGCGACCGCATCTCCCTGAGCGACACCCAGATGATTCAATCGGCGGTGCCCTCCCCAGACGGTGAGTGGATCTTGTTGACTACCATCCAACGGCCGTTTTCCTACCAGGTGCCGGCCCGCCTCTTCCCCAAGCGCCTTACCGTACTCGATAGCAGCGGCCGAGAACGCTACCATGTAGCCGATTTGCCCCTGGCCGATGACATTCCGGTCAGCTTCGACTCCGTGCGCCGAGGCCGCCGCATTGTCCATTGGCGCTCTGACCAGCCAGCCAGCCTCTATTGGGTGGAGGCCCTAGATGGGGGCGATGCCAGCCAGGAGAGTGTCAGCCGCGATGCCGTCTGGCAATTGCCGGCCCCCTTTACTGATGAGCCCCAACGGCTCTGGACTACTGACTTGCGCTATCGCCGCATCCTTTGGGGCCATGGGACCCTGGCCTTGGCGGTGGAAACCTGGTACGACAGCCGCCGGATTCGGGTCTGGCGCTTGAATCCAGCGCAGCCACAGGCAGAGCCGGTGCTGCTGGATGATCGGGATTATCAAGACCGCTACAACGATCCAGGACAACCGATGCTGACCCCAGGCCCCTATCACCGGCGAGTGCTGATGCTGGCCCCTGATGGGGAGAGCCTCTATCTGCGCGGTCGTGGTGCCTCTCCCGAGGGCGTGTATCCCTTTCTAGACCGGTGGCATCTGCCCAGCCAGGAAAAGACGCGGCTGTGGCAAGCCGCCGATCCCTACTACGAGACGGTGGTGAGTCTGCTGAATCCCGAGGGCACCCAAATCATTACCCGGCGGGAGTCGCCCCGGGAGACGCCCAACTACTGGCGGCGCGATCTGGCCACCGGCGAGACCACGGCATTGACAGCCTTCACCGATCCGCGTCCCTGGTACCGAGATGTAGACCCAGAGGTGATTCGCTACCGACGGGCCGATGGGGTGATGCTGTCGGCTACCTTGTATTTACCGCCGGGCCATGACCCGCTCAGGGATGGCCCGCTGCCTACAGTGCTGTGGGCCTATCCCCAGGAATATAAGAGTCGCGAGGCGGCAGCCCAGGTGACCACCGCTGAGAATGCCTTTCGTCGTCCCTATGCCTATACGCCTCTGTTTCTGCTGACCCAGGGCTATGCCGTGGTGATGGGACCGACGATGCCCATCATCGGCGAGGGGGAGACGGAACCCAATGATACCTATGTGCAACAACTGACCCAGAGTGCGGCGGCGGTGGTGGAGTATTTGGTGGATCAAGGGGTCAGTCGTCGTGATCAACTTGCGATCGCAGGTCATTCCTACGGCGCCTTCACGGTGGCCAACCTGCTAGCCCACACCGATCTATTCCGGGCGGGCATCGCCAACAGCGGCGCCTACAACCGCACCCTCACCCCCTTCGGCTTCCAGGGAGAACAGCGCACCTTCTGGCAGGCCCCCGACGCCTACATGACCATGTCCCCCTTCACCCACGCGGCCCAGATCACCGAACCGCTGCTGTTGATCCATGGCGCCGAGGACGAAAACGTGGGCACCTACCCGATCCAGAGTGAACGGCTCTATGGGGCCATGAAAGGGCTAGGGGGCACCGTGCGCTGGGTGGAATTGCCCCTGGAAGGCCACAGTTACGAATCTCGGGAAGCCATCGGGCACGTGCTGTGGGAGATGACCCGCTGGCTAGATCGCCACGTCAAAGGCGAAGGCAACACTCCCTAGCTAGCAGCCACAAACAGGTCCGCCAGAGTAGCCGCCATCCACTGGGGGCGCTCCAGCATTAGCCAATGGCCTCCCTCAGGGACGTGGTGTACCTGCTGCGCCCCAAACTGATCGGCAAAGCGGGCTGGAATGTAGGGATCTTGGTCCCCCCAGAGCACCCAGGCCGGCACCTGCTGCAGCACCGTCTGTAACTCCTCTTCCCAGCCCTGAAAGTCTTCGGGATCGGCGGCCCGGTAAAACCGCAGAATCATCCGCCGCATGGGGGCATCGAAGTTGTCGTAGGTGCGCTGAATCTGCGCTCGAGTGAGCCGGGGATTACTCTTCTGCATCACTAGAGTGAACAGCCAGCGGTTGAACAACAGCCAGCTCAGCTCCCCCAGGATCGGAGTACGCCAGATGCGACCGAAGAAATGCCAGCGATAGTCACTGGAAAAGATGGTATTGAGAATGCCAATGCCCCTGACTCGCTGGGGATGACGCACCGCCCAGGCCAGGCCGAAGGGACCGCCAATGTCATGGACCACCAGGTGAATGGGCGGCTCCAGTTTCAAGGCGTCTACCACCTCGTCTACGAAGGCGGCCAAGTTTTCGAGACTCACGTCGAACTCATCCCCCGGCCCCGAGGCCCCAAACCCCGGCAGATCGATGGCAATGCAGCGAAAATTGGCCTGCAAATGCTCTATCACTCCATCCCACACCTGGGCCGAATCGGGGTTGCCGTGGAGAAAGAGAATGGGCGCTCCTGCCCCAGCTGTGATGACGTTGATCTCAATGCCCTGAACCAGAATAGTTGTCATGGCAACGATGGTGTCTCAAGGGATTAGAGGCAGGCGGGCGCAACTTAAATTGTCCGGAATCGCAATGGCTAGATGTGGCGTCGCTATGGTGTCGCTGGCCTGACTCATTCAAAGTCTACAGGATCGGCTGCGGGAGGATGCCAACCCCCTTGCATCCAGAGACGACGAGCTTTAACAATCGTCCCATCATTATGAGTGTCATCTTGTTTCAGGCCCATATCCGATGAATCGGGTACCGATCAAACTTGTCATCCCTGCTGACAATATCCAACGAATTATTCATGGCTTGAACTACCAAAATTCGATCGAAGGGATCACGGTGATCGGGGTGCAGTGGCAGATTCATGTAAGTTTTTGCATCTTCTACCTTTATGGGTAAGATCTCAGCGTTGATAAAATTCAGTCGAATTAAAATTTCGTCAAACGGTGAGGTTAACTGCAGTTTTCCAATATTCAACTTGATAGAGATTTCCCACAAGCTAGCAATACTGAAGAATAGGTTCTCTTTAGCGTCAATGATGTCTCTAGTTGTGCTAGTCAGTCTTGGGTCAGAAGCAAAGTACCAAAGTACAGTATGGGTATCTAAAAGTACTGCCATTTACATGTACTCGACTAAGTCATCTAACGGTTCATCGAAGTCATCGGACATAGTAATCTGATCTGCCAGACTGCCATACCCATATCGTTTTTCAGCCTCTTCCTCAGTGGAATTAGCTAAGTCCTGCCGCAATTCATGCAGAGTGTCCCCTGCGCTTTTCAGATGCTTTTCCAAGAGAAACTCAATGTAGTGCAGCACTTCGGCTTGCATTGACTCAGGTAGCGCCTCTAGCTTTTCTAAAATCACGGGTTTTACCATCACTCTTTCCTCCTAAGCCCGAGCAAAGAAATAGATCCGTCTGTCCAGCCAAGACGTTGAGTGAGACTTTTTTTCATTATCGCCTATCTTCCAAGTCCCCCAGGTTGGTGAGACAAGGGCCGGGGGACGAAAAATAAAACATTGAGTCTCTACATAACATCAGCTAGAGCTGAATGATAGGTGCAAAGAGGCTTTGGAGCCGTAGCAGTTGCGCCCCCCTCAGGTAGAGCAAGTCGCCTTTGCCCAGCAGGTTGACGGCTTCTCCCTGTTTACCTCCCAGGATAATGGCGGAATCGGCTGCGCTGGCGGTTCTGAGGGCAACGCGACCGGGTAAGTTGGAGCGAATCAAGGGGGTAACTACCTTGGCATCGGGTCGTTGGGTGGCGATGATCAGATGAATACCGGCAGCGCGGGCCATGGCCCCGAGTCGTTTGATGCTTTGCTCTAGAGCCGTGCGACTGTCTTTTTCAGCCATGAAGTCTGCATATTCGTCGAATATGCAGACAATACGAGGCATAGGAGAGCTGGCTTGTTGGTTATAGCGGCTGAGGTCGGAGCAGCGATTCTGTTCGAAGCGCTGATAGCGATGGTCCATTTCGTCCATGAGGGAGTCCATCAGTGCGATCGCACCCTCGGTATTTTTAACAATGGGCTGGCGCAACCAGGGAATGGTCTCAAATTCCGGGAAGGTAACTCGCTTGGGGTCCACCAGAGCAATCTGCAACTGCTCGGGAGAATGGCGCACCAGTAGGCTGAGTAGAAGCGATCGCAAGAATTCACTCTTACCACTGCCAGTGGTGCCTCCCACCAAAAAATGGCAGGTATTGGGATCGGACAAATCAGCTTCCACTAGATTGCCTTCCAGGTTCACACCAATGGCAATCTGTACCGGAGCAGTGACGGGCAGCTTTTGGGGCGTTATGTACTCGTTAAACTGGGCGGTTTGCCGATCGGGGTGGGGTAAATCCACACTGACATAGCCCGCCTGGGGAGCAATCATGGGCGGAGCCGTGAGACCCAATTGCACCCGCAGATCGTCAGTTAGCCGCAGGATAGAGTTGACCTTGACCCCTAATTGAGGTTTCAATTTCACCCGCAAAAAGGCCGGGGCCAGGGCCACCCCCTGCAGGTCTACACCCACCCCAAAGGACTCCAGGGTACGGACCAGATGGGCCGCGATGGCATCTACTTCTACAGTGGGGGACGTGGGCTTAGGCTCAGGCGGCTTCGGCCCAGGTGGCGGCGGTGGCGGTAACTGGCCTGGTTGAACCGGTGGCACTGTTGCTTGGGGCTCGAAATAGGTCTGACATTTTTTGAATTGCGGACAAATATTACAGAGCTCCAACTGCACCGCTTTCGGTGGTGGTTCCCCCTGATGGGGCTGCCAGGCTAACCAATCGCGGATTTGTTGCAACTTTTGGGGAATCAGCTGATGCACCGCCGCTTCTAACTGCTGCCAGGAATAGATCTGCTCTTGCCAGTCTGGCAGCACACTATAAACAGCAGAATCAATGGGCACACCAATTTTTTCCCGTAGCATATAGCCATAGAGGGCTACCTGGGCCAATTGGGCCGAGGGCTCTGGCGATTGATAGGTTTTGTACTCCACCACACAGAGACGGTGCTGCGCGAAGTCATACACCAGGCTGTCAAATTGGCCTTGCACAAGTTGATGGCTGCCATCGGGGAGGGTGAACTCATATTTGACTTTCAATTCCTGGGCTATGAAGGTCTTGGCAATCACCTCTTTTGGACTGCAGAAGCGGCGATTGCTCACCAATAGTTGCGCCCATCGCCGGATCAATCCCTGCAACCCTTGCCACAGTTGATGCAGGGCCTGGGCTTTACTAGGGTCTTCAGCAATCGCCCCCTGCAAGTAGGGAAAAAAGTGGCTCTGATAGAGCCGTTGCTGCAATTGCTGGGCAATGCCTTCAACGTCAAGGGTTTGCGCCTCTGGAGTCAAGAGATGCTGGAAGGTCGGTTCTGAGCGCAACTGCTTGACAAACTGGTCTGACAGCTGATGAAAGATTTTGCCAATGCCTGTGGGACCTGCTGCGGGCAAAAACATGGTCATGCCACCGAAGTGATGCCCCAGATACAACAGGCGGGGACACTCAAAGGCAAGACGAATTTTACTGACACTGAGGGAAGACATTAGGGAGTCACGTAGCAAATTAACTGTGCTTGACGGCTGGCACGGGGATCTAAGACTTGAATCCGATTTTCCTGGCAAAGGGCTTCAATCACCTGATCGATCTCTTGCTCACTGAGATCTGGGAATTGCTGCTGAGTACTTTCTATCAACACCATGAGCCCAATGAAGAGTTGAGTTGTCATGAGATTGAGGACATATCGTCTCACTTCTTCTAAAGGGGGTGGCGGTGGATTACCGGTTACAAGCTGCAATTTCTGGAGTAGAGGGCATTGTTCGAGCACTTTAGATTGGCGGACAAAGGATTGCAGATCCTGGAGATGGGGAGTTTTTTGATCGATCACTAATTCGCCAGCCCGGGCCGCATTCGCGAGCTGGTGGTAGGTTTCCAGGTACTGAAGTGAGAGTAAGTCAGGCTTTATGTGGATACAGTTAGCCCGACTATCGAAGATTTGACGATAGATTTGATGACCTTTATTCTTCGCTTGTCCTACCCCCTCTGCTCGGATCAAGAAAAGATGATCGCAGAACTGGTTGGTGACCATTTTCTGGCAGGACTTCATGATGTGATAGAAGGACTGCATGTTGGGATCTTCGCTCCAAACGATGCCAGTACGATTCGATTTTTGGTAGGACAGGGAATAGGAAGCATAGGTGCTGCTCTGAAGAAATTGAGAGGTGATTTGGGGTACTTCTAGGGCCTCGAGAGCTTGCCTAAGACGCCAGATTAGCTCGGGGGATGAGAATTGATTAATTCGCATTACCTTCTGACGGACACTCCTAAACTCTTTATCCCAGGTAAGCTGGAAACTTGCTAATTTCTGCTCGCCAGTTCCCTGTCCATTATCGCCATCACCCTTCACCTTGTCTGGCGGAAACTTAGGCATTCGGCCATGCTGTTTGTAGTAGGTAATGAGCTGTTGGCCCAGCTTAAGCACGTTACGCGGTAGGGCTTTTTCCCCTGGAAATTGATGTTTTAACCAGTTTCGAGTCAAGGGGGCGATAGGACTTTCTGGCTCAGGTCTGGCTTGGGCATGGAGAGGAGCCAAACGGGTAGCCCATAGAGCGGCGGCCTGGTCTAAGTTGATTTGGCGAAGCTGTAAAACTTGGTTGATTCGAGCTTTGTCGGCAGGTTGAATAGTATTTCGATTGGCTTGCCAGGTACTGCTGACAACACTAATGAGCACCAAGAAATTTTTGAGATTTTCATTGTGAATGGTAGAGTTTAGGTTAAATAGGCTCTGGAGATCAGGTTTGCCGTTTGGAAGTCTTGGAATACTGTCTAAGTTGTCAAAGCAAAGTACAATGGGCTGAGTGGAATCTGCAATTCGCCCAATATTGCCCAATATTTTCTGGGCTGCATCTTCTGAGGTGATGGACTTGCGAACTTGAAGTTTCTGGAGATCTTCCTTGTCAAGATCATCCCCCTTCAGCCAGGCATAGGCCAGCATTCTAAGATCAAAATTGGTGGCCAGATCATAGAGGACGCCAAAGAATTCCTTGCCATTGTAAATGCCAGCAGGAAAACTGGCTGCCAAATCACGTACAAAAGTTCCCCTTTCTCCCAATATCCACTTGGTAAGAGAGCGATTGCGTAAGCTAGGAAGGCTTTTTAACCACAGTAAGAGTTGAGACTCTGATTGGCCTTCTGGTACGTGAATCAGGCTGTCAATGGTGTTGCGGAGCGTGTGACGCCATAGATAGTTGCTGTCGGGCCAAGGTCCAATATAAGCAAAGAAAGCTTTGTTGTTTAGCTGACGCTTAAGGCGACCGAGTAGATAACTCTTTCCTGACCCTGATGCTCCTGCTAGGAGAATGGTCCGAGTAATGTGATCAACGGTAATTTGATTTATAGTTTGTTCAATTTCCTGGAGAATTTGCCAATGGATGGCATCAACAACCAGGTTGGGATCTTGATTTTCTTGCCAGAAGTTTCCAGGTCTAAAAGTGCTGGGATCAAAGGGGTTAAGATTTCTTTTGACTAATTGTTTGAGCGAAGTCACAAGCAGCCACCATTCTCTTGTACTGCGATTAAATTAGGCTAATAAAAAATAAATTCCCGCCAATATGTTGGGGGATCCCTGCTGCTAATTCAGCGTCACTATAGGTGGATACATCCTGGAGTGTGTCTAGTTCGATGCGATCGCATCGCTGCAGCTCGTAGAGCATGGCATCCAGAGCTTCCCGGGTAAGGGGAGGCTGCAAGGCCTGACGCAGATGGAAAATAGGCAGATAGTTGTCGGTGCCTAGCTGTCGATCGAGTTGGCGAATGGTCTCTAGCACAGCCTCTGGGGTTATTGCATCGGCAGTTGTAGATGCTGAGGCGACTGCCCCTTGAGTGGTCGCCAGGGTTTGGCGCAAAAAGGTGGCATAGTGGCCTATCATCGCTGACGTCATTAGGAGAGAGGAGTTTGTAGGTGTGTACTCCTGTAGCAAGTAATGTCGCCCCTCGGGAGTAAGCCAGACCTCCTTGATTTGTGTCTTAGTCGCTTGAATCATACCCCGTTGCTGCAATTGGTGTAGCAACCGCTGGCGCTCGCTAGGGGGAACCTGCTTTGCCTGCCCCGGTGTGGCTGACTTGGTCGTAGCGGCTCTGACTAAAGCCAACTCATCCGGGGTCACTGGCAGCACGCTGGTGTCTTGGTTAAGTAGGGTTTTGCCAGCCCGGGTAATGCGATAGCGCTGAATCTCTTCGATATAGGCCACCAATCCTTTGCTGGTCAGGGCACGACAGGCTTTATCCCGTTCGCTAGCCTTTGTCTTAGAATTAGGCTGAATTTGACTGATGAGGCTGCGATAGTCAGGTGGGTACTCCAACAAGCGCAGCAGGAACTTTTGTTCTATCGAATCTAACTCCATAAGTGCATCCGGGAGGGGTTGTCCCTAGTTTATGCAAGGAACTTGCTATTGCCGGAGAATTTAGCCAGGCATTAACGAGACTTGACAGTCTTTCCCTACGATGACAATGATTCCGACGGTGGCGGAAACACGGCGTCGAACTCCGCCAGGCTGGGTTCCTGGCGGGGCACCTGATTCAGCTGGTGGCGAATGCGGGAAATAGTGTCGTAGACGGCGCGGCGGGTGCGGTTGATGCCGCCCAGGGGCCGATGTTCCGGCAGGGCGTGCCAGGGGCTGTAGGAGAGATTTTCACAGAAGGCTGCCTGCTCTGAAGACTCGAAGGATTGAGCCGCAATGGTGAGGGTGGCCACCTTCTGCAGAGGTGCCCACCAGCGAATGCGGGGGTCTTCCACCGGCATTTTCACCGGGTCGGTCTGGATCTGCACGTAGAAATCGAAGCCGGCACTGTGGTCCTGCAGGTGCGATCGCATCCGTTCCCGCAGATAGTCCCGGGAGCGAAAGCCCAACCGCCGCCAGAAGCCCCCCTCCCGGTTAACTTCATGGGGAATGGCCACATATTTCACTGCCCTCTCCCCCAGGCGATAGGGGGTCATGCTCCAGTACTGGACCTCCAAGGGACTGTGGATGGTCTTCAGGCGAATCCGCAGGGCGATCCAGAGCTCCCGCCAGCGCCACCGCAAGGGATTAAGGCCGGTTAAAAAGAATCGAATCGGATTGCGGCTCTGGGTGCGCTCGATGTCGCCGAAAAATTCCACATAGTCCTTGGCGTCCCGCACCGGAAACACCGGAAAATCCACCAACAGAAAGTCATGGGTGCGGGCCTCTTGTTCCCCCTCTAGAATCTTCTGTCCTGGGACTTCAAATAACTTCAGGGCCATGCCATGGGCATCCCCCTTGGCATCGTCCTTGACGCTGAAGTTGGAGTAGCGAATACAGACCGGAAAGGTCTGCCCCGGCGTTTGCAACACCCCCAGCCGCAGGGCCGGATCCTCAGGCAGGTGCGGATCTACCTGGAAACTGCCCCGGACGCAGCCATGGCCCTTGGGATGCTCTCCCCGCTTCACCGGCGGCTGTTTATTCAGAATCCGCTCACTGATATCGGTGACCGCCGCAATGGCCGCGGCTTCATCCGGCGGTATCTGTTCTTGACCAAGGGCTGGGGCAGGCATGGCAACCTCCAGGGAGTGAGGACATTAGGGAGCATTGGCGAGGAACCGCAGGGACTTGAGGCTGGGCAGCAAGAAATAGCCGCCGCCCCGCATGGCCACAAACCGAGGTAAATTCAGCAGGCGCTGGCGCACCGGGCAGCGGGGAATGGTCATGGTGCCGGTGCCATCGTTGTCGCCGATCAGGGGGTCCTTGTTGTCATAGAGGCCATTGAAGCTGGGATCGTTGGCCCAGGTCTGCTGCACAAACTCGAATTGGCGGCCGATGTCGGCATTGAGGCAAAAGAAATGCAAGCCCCGTAGCTGACCGTCGTCTTCGATATCCAAGGGCAGCTTGCCGGCCTCGATGTCATCTAAGGGAAACAGGGGGTCGCCAAACAGGCTGCCCCGTCGCAAGATTCGATGGCGGCTAGAGGTGGTAACCGATCCCTCACCGGGGGCATCCAACAGGGAATCGCGGGGGTGGGTGCGGCGGATGTGGGCTCCCATGGGGCAGCGTCGGCCATCGGCGTCTTCGGCCAGATAGGCAAAGGCATTTTTATCCGGCAGCTGGGGATTATCCTGCTCGGGGGCCAGGGTCAGGGGGGTGCCGCTGGGCCAACGCCCTACGAATTTGGCGGCAATCAGAGCCATGGCCTCGGGATCAGGGGTGCCCTGGTCATCTACAGTTTGGGCGGCGATATAGCGCCAGAAGCCGGCCACATCCTGAGCTAGTTTGCGGTAGACCAAGAAGCTGCCATTGTGGCCGAAGTCTTTCACATCGGGCAGTTCCGTGCCGGGAAACGGGGGCAGTAGACTCTCGGGATCGGCTGGGTTGGGCACTACCGGCGTGATCGGCAAGATGCCATAGCCATCCGGGTAGCCCAATAAAACTTCGCCGATGGCAACGGTGTTCTGGGTGTGGCGGCGAGGCTTACTGAGGCCTTCAATATCCGGTTGGGAGACGCTGTCGTTGAAGCCGAAATGTTCCTTGAAGCTGGGCAGGCGAAATCCTGTTTCTTCCCTCACCAGAGTGAGGCCGCTATCAGCCTGCGATAACAGCTGCTGTCGGTAGGCGTCAAGGCGCTCGGGGCTGGGGCCGTGGAGCAGCACGATCACGTGGATCGGGGGGCCGCTGGTACCGCCGAATTCCCATTGGTCGGGAGCGCTGGCCCGGTATCCCCCAGAATCTCAGCCCGCTTCGGCTCGGCCAGGCCTTCGGTGAACTCTCGCGGGCAGGTGTTGAGGGCCGTCTCCACCAGGCCATAGCCACCAGACCGGCATGGGTGAAGGCCAGGTTGCAGGTGACCTCGGGCTTGATGGTGCTGCCGTCAGGCTTTTGCGGCCAGGGTTTGGCCGTGGTCACCTCGGGAATCACCTGCCGCAGCCAGGCTTTGGCCCCGGCCCGGTCGGTGATCGTCAGGAGGCCATAGCTGGTATAGAGGAGGTGGCCAAAGCCACTGAGAACAATGCCCTGGATATCCTCGCGGTCCGGTGGGGTCAGGTCTGTCATGGGGATAGTCTGGATGGGGGTAGACGATTATGGAGCCTAGTCGGGGACCTACAGTCGACTCAGCCAGGTCTCGACCTCTGGGCGCTCGAGCTCATCAGCCAGGGGTTGCACGATGGTGCGATCGCGCAGAATAGTCGCCACGGTGGCCTCGGGATAGGCCCGATAAAACACCTGGGAGGGCAGTTGCTGGTCATTGCGGAAAAACTGCTTGAAGGCGACGATATCCACGGCCCCGGCCTGGGGATAGCCTGCCACGTTGTTCCAGATGGAGTTGAGGCCATCGCTGGCCCGGTCGGCAAAGTCGCCCAGGTAGTTGTCGAAGGAGCCATCGTAATGGGTGACAAACAGCAGATGCTTGCCACCATCGACGATGGCCCAATGGGCGAAGTGAATGGAGCGAATATTCGAGAGGGACCCCGGCGGAAACAGATTGCGGGCGGCAAAGTGAATCAAACACAGCACGATGCGCAACCGCAGCAGGCGGCCCCGCCTGACGGTGGACAGCAGATGCAGATGGTTGATGCCGTGCACCACTTCCGGTCGCTGCAGGGTGCGCAACCGCTCGAAGTCGACGTTGACACCGATATATTCCCCGGCCAGGCGCTTTTTCTCAGGGGCGCCCAGGATGCCGCCGACGAACCGCAGAATCCGCAGGATAATCTGCCGGATCAGGTGGCAAATGCCGCCGATCAGCCGCTCGATCAATTGCCAAAACCTGGCCCCCACTAAAGCTAGGGCCTGCCACAGGGTCAGGGGCCGCTTGAGGCTGAACAGAGCATTCAGCAGGGGTTTCAGCCCCGGCTGATCGAGGTAATCGGCGACGGTGTCCTGGTCTAGCAGATCTTCTAGGGTGCGGCGAATCTGGAGTCGCTTGCGAATGCTGCCTACGGTCTCTCCCTGGATGGCGATGTAGGCGGCCTGAGCCCGGCAGGAATGGGCCTTGATGAAGGACTCAAAGGACGCTCTGCCGCCATAGCCGTCGCACTTACTCCAGAGGGCATCCATGTCGGGGCTGAGGCTGACCAGTTCTTGCAGATAGGCGGGTAGGCTGCCGTCGTAGTTGCCGGTCATCAATAGCCGTTGGCCGTACTCGGGGTCAGCGATAATGGCCAACCGCAAAAAGTGGGTCTTCTGACTCTTGGCAATCTGCAGGTAGGGGTTGCCGGTCAGATCCGTTGCGATCGCATCTAAGACCTGGCGCAGAGCCGGCTCCTCTCCAGAGCGGATGGGAGCAATCACGGTCAGGGGTTGGTTGGCCATGCCGACCTCAAGGGTGGGGATAGAGACTGGCTGGGAACACAGGCTGCTACCCATTAGTATTGACGCCACACCGGAGAAGTCAAGAGAACTTAATGGTTTTTTGGCCAAAACTGCCAGAAACCCCCAGATTTTGTTGGCCTAGCCCACACAAATGTTGGATCTCTTCAAGAAAAGCAATATCGCGTTCAACTATCCCCAGCTCAAGGCAATTAACCCCTGCAGCAGCAGTAGTGCCAAGCCAATCAGGGTGGGCCACCACCAGCGAGCGGCCCGGCCGCCGTGGTCGAGGGCATAGTCAAAATGGGGGGTCTCTAGCTGGTATAGAGTGACTGCCACCAGGCCATTCAAGATCACCAGGGCTGGGAACCTGACCCAGACCAACACCAGGCTCAGAACCAGCAAGACCAGAGACGCCACCACGAAAATATTCCCTTTCTGGCCCTCTCCCCGCCGGATCAAGTTGAGGCCGTAGAGCACCAGGCCAAAAAAGGGACCGAATGCTAACGTATGTAGCGCCAGGGTGAGGGGGCTGTAGAGGGGAGCCCTGGGAGTGGGTTCGGTCTCGACCGTATCCCCAAAGCTCGGCACCCAGAGACTATAGCCGAAGATATTGATGTAGTTTGCTCATGTCAGTACGCGCCTTCAGGCCAGCTGCCTATCCATATCTCCATTTAGCCGGAAGCGGTGCTCCCCGGAGCCAGAAATCAACAATTTGCATCACTGGGCATGCTGAGTTGCCAAGGCATCGATTCCATCGGTTACAGGATTAAATCCCAAGTCATGGTTTAAGCACACTGCTGTTCTTATGGAGAGGTAAAGATTGATGCCAGAGATAGATATCATGTCATCCCCGGACTCGGCCCAGTTGAGAGTGATTGGAGCTTTGTCGAAGTCTGGGTTGACCCAATGCTATCTCCTCCCTATGTAATTGCTACTCCTTGGCCATGCATCAGGGGAGCATCGTGTGTATGATCCAGCTGATGGCTATAAGGTTGTCTTCACGGCGTCGACCTATGACGAAACTCAGACGTGGCTGCTGGAAGACGAATACGAACCGGTTGAAGGCCGGCTATTGGCTACAGAGGTGTAGCAACTGGCTACGCTGTCATCGCTGAATACGTTCAGCAATGAGGTGTCTGCATGTATCTCGATCTGATAAATCCCCAGCTGATAGTAAATGCCGTGGCATTGTATCGCGTGGGATTGAGATTCCTCCCTCCGGTCGGAATGACATCTTCAGAATGCCTTGGGCAACGTACTTATATCTCCGTCGCACTTACCGGCCAGGGCAATAAATTTCTCCTCGGAGTGATCTCCCCACCCGGATTTGGGGGTACAACGGTAGGCAACTCCCATATGCCGTTTACTGACCTCTGCCCCCCGTGTTTGACGTCGGCAATTTTTCCAAGCCACCAACCCCGCCCGCACCCTCGATCCCGGCGATGCCGATGATCGCAGACTCTACATTGATTTCTCGGCGGTGCGGGGGGAGCAGATCATCACCGAGATCAAGGACCTAATCACCTTCTATCAACCGGATGACCCCACCTGCCCCTGTTTACGGGGCATATCGGCTGCGGCAAGTCTACGGAACTGCTGAAGCTGCGCCACGAACTAGAGGCGGAAGACTTTTATGTGGTTTATTTCGAGTCCTCAGAGGATCTGGAATGGAAATGCGATGTGGACATCGGTGATGTGCTGCTGGCCATGGCTCGTCGGCATCAGCCAGAGCCTGGAAGGGCTGAAGCTGGGGGAGGCCAAGGGGCTGCGGGGCCTGCTGCAGGGGGCAGCCAAGATCCTGATGAACGAAATTGAACTGGAAGGCTCGCCGAGTTCATGGGGGTGGGTGTCAGGCAATAGCCAGGGAGAGTTGTCCCTGTCGGCGGGCATCGGCAAGATCACCGCCCGGGCCAAGAGCGACGCCACCCTGCGGGATCGGCTGAATCAATTTCTCGGCCCCCAGAAGAACCAATTGCTGGAGGCCATCAATGAGGAGTTATTAAAACCTGCGATCGCACATCTGCTGCAGCAGGGAAAACGGGGGCCTGGTGGTAATCGTGGACAACCTGGACCGGGTCGACAATCGTCCCAAAGCCTTTGGTCGCTCCCAGCAGGAATATCTATTCATCGACCAGCACGAGTGCTTGCGCCAGCTGCACTGCCACAAGGTCTACACCATGCCCTTGGCCCTGAAATTCTCCAGTGAGTATGGCCTGCTCACGGCCCGCTACATCGAGGACCCCAAGGTGCTGCCTATGGTGCCCGTCACCCTGCGAGACGGCACCACCTGCGAAGAAGGCATGCGGCGATTGCAGCAGATGGTCCTGGCCCGGGCCATGCCCGATGTGCCGGAGGCCGAACGGTTACAGCGCCTTCCCGACCTCTTCGACTCCAGCGAGTCCCTGGTCCGGCTCTGCTCCGTCAGCGGTGGCCACGTGCGCGATCTGCTGCGGCTGCTGAACGGCTGGATCCGCAAAGGCCGCGCCTTCCCCCTGCAACGATCGAAACTGGAAGAGGTGATCCGGGCCCGCCGCAACGAAATGACCCTGCAGCTGTCGGAAGCGGAATGGGAGCTACTGCACCAAGTGCGGCAACGCAAACGAGTCGGCGGCGACCAAGACTACCAAACCCTGATCCACAGCCGTCTAGTCTTCGAGTATCGCGACCAAGGCGAATCCTGGTTTGACGTGAATCCGATTTTGCTGGAAGCGAGGGAGTTGAGTGGCGAGTGACGAGTGACGAGTGACGAGTGGCAGTGGATTATCCGCCCTGCCTCATCTCCCTAACCCAACTCTTCACCCTTCACTCTTCACCCTTCACCCTTCACTCCCCACCTCCCCAGCCAAGACATCCGCTATTTTTATAGACAAGTTCCCGCCCTGCCTACATGAGTACCTCGCCCCCTACAGACACCTTTGCCTTCGGTGATGACTCGGCCCACAACCAAGCGGCCCTGGAGGAGTTGGCCAGTGCGATCGCATTTGGCCAGGGCGCCGATACGATCACCCTGTTGTTGGTGCGCTGTAACTATGGTCGGCTATGCGATCGCATGGTGGCGGCCCTGCTGACGAAGCTGGAATCGGAAGCCCTGCAAGGGGCGGTGCATGTGCTGCGGCTGCAGGCCCACGACCACAACCTCTATGGGTTAGTGCAGGCCACCACCGAAGAGCAGCGACCGGGGGCGGTGCTGGTGTTGGGCACCGAAGCCGTGGATTCCTTGGAAGTGCTGCTGGTGGAGATGAACAAGCGACGGGAGGAGTTTCGCCGCGACTTTCCCTTCCCCCTGGTGCTGTGGTTCACCGATGACGGCTATCGGCAGCTCTCCCACCATGCCAATGACTTCGAGAGCATCGCCGGCGGCGAAAACCATCGAGTTTCGTCTGGCCGGGGCGACTCTGGCCCAGCAGTTGCAGCAGGCGGCCCAGCGCATGTTTGCCGCCCTCCTGGCCCCCGATAGCCCCGAGTCCTTCAATGACCGCCTGGAAAACCTGGACCTGAGGCTCCCTGCAGCCCCAGGAAGTGGCCCTGGCCCTGGCCGATCTGCAGGCCCAAGCCTATCCCCTCGATGCTGATTTACAGGCCAGCGTGGCCTTTGCCCAGGGGCTGAAATCTGCCTAATGACGAGGCCGTGGCCCTGTTTGAGCAGAGTGCCGCCCACTGGCAGAGCCAACCCGATGCCCCCCAGGCGGCCCTGAAGCGGGGGCTGGCCCTGTTTTACCTGGGGCGAGCCCAGTACTTCATCGCCGACAACGCCAAATATCGCCAGCCGGATTGGGCCAGGGCCGTGACTCCCCTGCAGGAGTGTCTGCGGGTGTTCGACCAGGCCGGTCGACCGGATCTGGTGGCCCAGGGCATCACCCAGCTAGAGCGCACCCTGCGCCGGTTAGCGCGTTGGGATGATTTGCACGAGCTGGCCCAGCGGTCCCTGGCCCTGCACCAGACCTATGGCCCCCCCAGCAAGCTGGCCCAAGACTATGGCCATTTGGCGGCTGTGGCCCTGCAGCAACACCGCTGGCCAGCAGCGGCGGCGTATGCCCGCCAGGCCCTCGACACCCTGCCCCCCCGCCCCAGCAGCTGGCGCATTCTGTTTCTCAAGACCCTGGCCAACGCCGAGTATGCCGCGGCAGAGGTGGCCGCCGCTACAGAGCATCTGCAAGCCGCCCGGGCTCTGGGGGTGATGGAGCATCCCAAGCTCTACAGCGATGTGCTGGCCTTGCTGCAACAGTGCCTGCGAGATCAGCGGCAGTACCTAGAGGCCTTCACCATCAAGCGGCAACGGCTGGCCATCGAGAAGCAATACGGCCTGCGGGCCTTCATCGGAGCCGGTCGGTTACGGGCCCAACGCACGGAACAGCAGGCCACGGTGCGCTCAGAGCCCCAAACCCTGGAAGACATCGCCCCGGAAATCACTGCCTCCGGCCGCTCTCGCGATCTGAACCAGCTGCTGAACCGCATCGCCGGCAAGACCCACAAGTTGCTGGTGCTCCATGGCACCTCCGGGGTGGGGAAAAGCTCTCTGGTCAATGGCGGTCTGCTACCGGCCCTGCAGGGTCGGGCCCTGGATAACCGCGACAACCTGCCGGTACTGATCCGCCAATACACCGACTGGCCCCAGGAACTAGCCACCCGCCTAGACCAAGCCCTGGCCCTGCTCCCCGCTCCCCGCCTGAGACCACAATCTCTCCCCTCCCCTGCCACCGATCCCACCCCTCGCCCCCCTGCGACGTCCCTCAGGGCAAACTCGTCACTCGCCACTCGTCACTCGTCACTGCTTACCACCCTGCGCCGGTGCGAAGCCGCCACCCTACGGCCGGTGTTCATCTTCGACCAATTCGAGGAATTCTTCTTCGCCCACAGCGATCCCCTGGCCCGCCGCGACTTCTTTCAATTCATCGCCGACTGCCTGGAACTGCAACCCAGCGCCCTCAAGATCGTCTTGTCCCTGCGGCAGGATTACCTGCACTACCTGCTGGAGGCAAAGCAACTGGTGCGGCTGAACCAGCTAGCCGAAGGCTCCATGGCCCGCTCCCAGCTGGAAGACATCCTCGGGAAACAGGTGCTCTACGAAATCGGCAACTTTGCCCCCGCCGATGCCAAGGCCATCATCCAGCAGCTGGCCTCGGGCTCCCGCATATTTCTGGAACCGGCCCTGATCGACGCTTTGGTGGCGGATCTGGCCGGTCCCCTGCAGGAGGTACGCCCCATCGAGATGCAGATCGTCGGGGCCCAGCTGCAGACGGAGGGCATCCAGACCCTGGACCAGTATCGCCACCTGGGGGAGCAGCCCAAGGAGACCCTGGTGCAGCGCTACCTGGAAGACGTGGTCATCGACTGCGGCGAAGAAAATCGCCAGCTGGCGGAGTTGGTGCTGTTTCTGCTCACCGACGAACGCGGCACCAGACCCCTGAAGACCAAACCGGAACTGCTGCGGGACTTGGGAGCCTTGGGCATCCCCATCACCCCATCACCCCTAAGCCCTCCGGGCAGGCTCCGCCAACACCCCATTACCCCATCACCCCCCCACCCCATCACTCCCCCACCTGCGACGAATGCCCAAGACGACAACCTGGATCTAGTACTGCGTATCCTCTGCGGCTCCGGCATCGGCATTCACTTGCCCGATAGCCCGGATGATCGCTATCAGCTGGTCCATGATTATCTGGCTGGGGTGATTCGAGAGCATCAAGCCCCTCGATTAGAGGCGCTGATGGCAGAACTGGAGGAAGAGAAGCGCAGACGGCTGGAAGCAGAATCTGAAACGTTGGTGCTGACAGAAGCCAACCGCAAGGCAAGACGACGACTGTTCTGGAGTTCAGGATTGCTAGCCGCTTCCCTGGTTGCAGCTCTGCTAGCAGGTACTTTTGCAGGTACTGCAACTAATAAAGCTAATCGAGCAGAACAGGAACTTATCGCCAAGGAACAATCGGCTCAAGATGCTGAGATAAGAGAACGAGAAGCAAGAGCAGAACTAGAACAAGCCGAAGCCGAAGCCCAACAAGCTGCCAGAGATCTGACACGACTAGAAACTCAAGCAAAGATTTCTGAGCAAGAAATTGAAGCAGCTAGGATTCAGTTTGCTCAGCTTGAGCAGAAAGCTGCGACAACTCAGCGAAAAAATCAAGAAATCCAGGAAGACTTAAATAGGGCTACATCAGCCATTCAAGAGATAGAAAGTGAGCGGGAGAGATTAATACAAGAGCAAGAAGCTCTTATTAAGCGTGAAAGACAGATTCGCAATGATCTTAACATCTCGCAGGAGGAGCTAGAGTCTATTCAAAATGAGCTGTCTAGTAGTCGGTTTCAGTTAGAGGAGATAGAAAATGACTTGGTTGCCAATATATCTGAGGTCTTAAAACTCACCAGAGAGCAAACTAGTCATGAGGTTACGCCAGCAATTCTCTATGTGAACTTTGCACCTAAAAAGGACTTCCCGCAAGGAGATGAGGACTATAGTTTAACACTTTGGCTGATCACTTATGATGGTCAATCTATCAAGGAAAACATTGATTCAGTGACTCAAGAAAAAGTCCTTTTGGCCATTGACAATATTCAACGAGGATATCGAAGGCGTGACTTAAAGGTCCTAGAAGATCTATACGAATGGATGATCGATCCTATTGAGGGCAACCTAAGGGATTTAAATATAAACAATATAGTTTTTCTGATGGACAAGAGTATAAGAGGAAGGATTCCAATAGCAGCACTCTATGATGGAGAGAAATTTTTCGTTCAAAAATATAGTTTTGGATTGATGCCAGGATTGACTTTGTCTGACGCTAGATATGTCGACTTAAGACAATCTGGCTTACTTCTAATAGGCATAGATGCTTTTGATGAATATCCAGAGCTAGCTTTAGGTCCAATACCATATGTCAACTTAGAAATCGATAGATTGTCAGAGATTTGGGTGGACAAGACAGTCCTGCGAGATCAAGATGCTAACTATCCTAATGTTCTGAGTGTTAGAAGGCGCAAGAATCACCAAATAGTGCATATTGCTACCCACGGAGGATCTCTGGCGAATCGAGACAATTTACCTCAACTGGTTCTATGGGATAGAATTCTGACTCCACAAGATATATCTCCCCAGGACTGGTATAGTCCACCAGTTGACCTATTAGTATTGAGCACCGGAGAATTGGGTCTTGAAAGAGGAGAATATAAATTTGGAATCGCAGGTGCTTTTCTCAATGCAGGTGTCAAATCAGTTATCGCAGACTTGTTCTATTCAAGTGATTCTCTATATCCCGAATTAATGGCAAGATTTTATCAAAATCTACAAGTAGCCCCAATCAGGGCTGAAGCCCTGCGAAGAGCTCAATTGTTCCTTCTTAGAGAATTTTTAAATGAAAAAGTTGAGTACGAAAGAGAATACAATAAGGGTTCTTTTACTATAGAAGAAAGTTTAACAGTCGAAGAAAGTGATATTAGAAATATTGAGGCTTGGGGTGCGGGAATTACAATCATTGGAAATCCTTGGTAAATATTGTTTCTTAAGCTTTCAATCCTATCAACAGACACCCTATCTGTCCGGATCATCTCGGAGTATTGAGTGATTTGACCCTCTGTACAGGACAAAAGCTTGAAGGGTAGATAGGAAAAGGGTTTCATGGAATTGCGAAAGACTAACGAAACCCTTATGGAACAGGTTACTCTACTGCGCGATACCCTGCGGAGTCATCTCAACTGGCACGGGGTTCACTTCACTGCTAGCCCGCAGTTGCAACTGGCTGCGCGATTACCTCATCCACAGCCCCGATGTCAGCGATGCCGATCGTGCCCTCTGTGATATCCCACCCCGGGGTGGTGAGTAACGAGCTTGCCCTGAGCGCAGTCGAAGGGTAAAGAGCCTGTCCTGTAAGGCTTTCAGCCAGGCTCCGCCAAGCGCGTCAGCGGCTCCGCAGGAGCAACGTAGTCGTTTCGCCAAGCGACATGAACGGCTTTACCTGCCCGGAGGGAATAGGGTGGCGAGTAAAGAGTGATACCAATTCTCCAACAACTGACTACACATGATCTCCCGTAGGGGCGCACAGCCGTGCGCCCAGCGCAATATCTCGGTATAAGCACAGACCGAGGCATTCTCGTTGGCGATAGCCTGCCTTTGGCATCGGGTAACGCGACCATGACTGCTGGTGGAGCTTCAAAGCTGGGTTTGCATCACAGAGAGTCAGGCGAGATGGCCGCAAAAACTCCATAGCTTCCCATCTCTAACTATCACACTGCTATTTTTAGTGGGCGCCCTGTCATGTTGAGCTGGCCCCCATAGAGTTTTCTCTGGGCCGCAGTCATTTCTCTGTGGTACTCCTCTATTTCGGGGCGATCCCCATAGAGTTTTCTTTGGGCCGCAACGATTTCTTTGCGGTACTTATCTATAGCTGAGCGGTCCCCAGTCATTTCTGACCGGTCCCCATAGATTCCCGTCTGGGCCGCAACAATTTTCATCCGGTGCTTCTCTATGGTTGAGCGGGCCTCGATCAAATTTACTGCAATCCCTAGCTGACCAAGGCAGGCCATAGATAGCGTCCATAACAAACCATCCCGCCATCCTCAGACTCCGAGTCGCGCCCACACTAAACATACAAGAAGGACCCTCGCTACCCTGTCGATGCAACGCGATCTTAAACGACCACTCGACCAGCCCTTCCGTAGGGTCCAGGGCGGCGGAACGCCCTGGTAGAGGGGGTTCCGGGGGAGCCGGATGAGCACCCCGAGCTACGCCATTAAGTGCGGTCTTACCGAGGTCTCAATCCCCTATCAACAAGCCCACCCCAGGCCAAATCTCCACACCCACAGACCGTCTGCTACCCGCGTAGCCCCCCCTGGATTCTGAGTCGCGCTGCACTTGCCCGGAATGACGGGCACTTTTTCATTAGGGGTGAGACCCTAAATAATGAAGCTCTGACCTTAAACAAACAATTGGGGTCAGAGACTGACCCGTTCTATCTTTTTCCTAGAACGGTTTACCCCTCGCCCCCAAACGATCTGTCGGTGATGTTCTAGACATGAGGGGGCCTCTGGGCCATGGGGCAAGTATGTTTTTGATGACCGATGCCGGATTTGTGCCCTATGTCGTCTATCTCTATCTGGTTCCGGTGTGGACCTGGCTGAGGTCGCCAACGTTAGCCGCCGGTGCCAGCGACCACCAGCCGGGAGTGGGCTGTCTAATAGGGAGCGTTGGTCTCGAGAGGGCCGGCTGTGTTGAGGCTGGCATCTCCAACAGATCACCTGGCTCGGCTCGAGCTATGATGGCGGCAATGTTTTACCCGTATTGGCTTATGCAACCACGATTACTCTGGTTACCCATCTTGCTGGCGGTCGTCGGGCTACCGGCTAAGGCCCTGGCCCATGCCGTCGAAACCCACTACGTCCTCGACGATGTCCTCGAGTTTCAATCCACCTACAGCACCGGCGAGCCTATGGCCGAGGCTACGGTCGAGATCTATGCTCCCAACAACTCCGAGGAACCCTGGCTGGTCACCACCACCGATGAGCTGGGACGCTTTTCCTTCTTGCCCGATGCCTCTCTACCCGGCGACTGGGATGTCGTCATTCGCCAAGAGGGCCACGGCGATATTCTCACAGTGCCTGTAGAAGCCGACGGCGGCATTGATGTCGACGCCATCGTCAATCGGCTCTCCCAAGATATTCACTACGCCGCTACCCCGGCCCTGCTAGCCAGCTCCACGGCAGTCGGCCTAGGGGGCATTGCCCTGGCCTTCAGCCGTCGCCGTCGAATGAGTGACGAGTGACGAGTGACGAGTGACGAGTAAAGAGTGATAAGTGGATGGGGAAAAGGCAAAACGGAGGACGGAGGGCGGAGAGAGGGATGTGGGGTGATGGGGTGATGGGGAGGACGGAGGAGAGTTTTAAGGTCTTAGGGTTGAGTTTTGAGTTTTGAGTTCTTCCGGTAATGATTGAATTCAATCCTCAATAGATCAACGGTCAAAACGTCCTTTCCTGCACAAGTCTGTCTCTGCTTTGGTTTACTCGTCAGATAGAAGAGCCCTATCGCCTCTTCGCCGATGCAACGCGATCCATCACTACTCACCGATATGACCTTCCGCGGGGTCCAGGGCGGCGGAACGCCCTGGCCGTAGGAGTCCGAGGGGAGCGAAATCCCCTCGGGCGAGCACCCCGAGCTACACCATCAAGTGTGGCCTTACCGAGGTTCAGCGCCACTGAGCGACACCCCCTGCCACTTCTCTACTCGCCCACCTCCAATACGGCTGTCTTAATAGCAGCAATATCGCGGTCAGCATAGCCCTCTTGCGCCTTCAGGTGTCCCCACACCGGCTGAGGCCAGCAGGGATCCTCAGGGCGGCGGCCGATCACATGCAAATGCAGCTGGGGCACGAGATTGCCGATGGCGCCGAAATTGATCTTGGCATAGCCAGCCTGCTGCTTGATGTAGCGGGCCACCTGGCGGCACTCCTCTAAGACGGCCTGGGCTTCCTCCGGCGGTAGCTCTAGCAGATCGGTGATCTCGGTGTCGGGCACCAGAATGAACCAGAGCACCGCTGCATTTTTGTGCAGCAACAGCTGACAGTGAGAGAGTCGACCCAATTGATGGCACTCTGCCAGCAGTTGCGGATGAAGCTGAAATGTCGTCATGGTTAAGGTCCTGAATCCAGCGCGATTTCAGTATCTGACACTGCTTTCAGGAATTGACGGCATCACCGGAACACTTCACTGGACAAACATCCTGGGCTCCTATACTGAAGGAGTTACTTCACAGCAGATCTAATTTGATTCCATGGATTACTCAGGAGGACGTGATAGATGAGCCGTCTAATCATTTTTAAGACTGACTATCTGAGTGCTCCCGGATGTGAAGAGCGTACCTTAAAACACAGTGGAGTCCTGGTTTAGGGGTGCGAGTCTGCGGCTTCTTTAGCCTCGTCGATTGCCATGGCGGCCTCGGGCTTCCCCTGCTCTAACACATCGATGATCCAGGCTTCTTCGATCCAGACCTTGCTGATCACCGCCATGGGCAGGGCCAAGATCAGGCCCAAGGGACCTAGAAAGGTGGCAAAGAAGATCTGGGCGATCAGGGTGGCAGCCGGCAGCAGGGACACCTGCTTCTGCATCATCATGGGGCTGAACCAGTAGCTCTCCAGGTTCTGAATCAGCACGTAGAGAACGAGCACGGCCACCGACTTGCCGGGTGACTGCAGCAGGGCCACAATCACGGGGAACACGGCGCTGATGGCTGGGCCGATGTTGGGAATGAAGTTAAATAGCCCTGCCAGCACAGCATGGGCAAAGGCATAGGGCACCCCCAACAGCACCAGCCCGGTAAAGCTGAGGATGGCGACAAAGGCAGAGTTGAAGCCGACGCCTCCCAGCCAGTTCAGCAAGGCCACTTCACACTTGGCCAGAATGTCGTTGGCCCGACGGCGATACCAGGACGGCAACAGGCGCAGTAACAGGTGTCGGTAGGCCGGGGGATCGGTCAAAAACATCAGGGTGAGGGCGATCACCAGCAGCAGCTGCAGCAAAATGGCGACGGAGCTGGAGAAGAAGTTGAAGAAATTGCCGAAGACTCGGCTGCCGATGCTGCCCACCTGTTGAATCAAGTCGGCATAGTCGGGCACCTGGACGTCCTGCTGGGGAAACCAATCGGGGGGATTCTGGGCCAGTAGGTTGAGCCAGTCACGAATTTGATCGAACCCGGTGGGAATCAGCTCTAGGAGTTCCTCAAACTGAGTGACAAAGAGGGGAACCACTAAGCCCACAAAGACCAAGCTGGCCAGGAAGGTCAGCCCTAGGGCCACGAACACGGCCCGTCCCCGGGGCCAGCGGAACCATCGCATCAGCTTGCGCACCAAGCTATTGAGGGCGATGGCGATGACCATGGAGGCAAAAATTAGCAGCACGATCTGCCGGAATTGCCACAGGATGATCAGGGCAATGACTAGGCAAACCAGGCTAATCCAGTCGGGGAGTTTCACGGGGGCACAGCCTATACATGGCTCTGCTGCAACTATAGCGGTGATCTGAGCCAGTAGATATGGCGTTGACCAGTTCGCTCAGTCGCGGTCAGGGAAACTAGGAGCTAGGGGAATGGCGATGGTTTCACGTCACTGCAGTTGATGGCCACACTGGCCGCAGAAGCGATCGCTAGGGCTGACGGGCTGACCACATTGGGTGCAGAAGCGACGATTGCCGGCACTGGTATCGGCATTGGCCGGGCGATTCTGCCCTGACTCGCCCATGCTCATGGCCATGTTCCCCATGCGCATTTGCATCGGTTGGGTATTCATCTGCATGTCTCCCATGGTCATGGGCTGCATTGGCTGCATCGGCTGCATCGGCTGCATCGGCTGCATCGGTTCCATGTCGGGAATCGATGGGGTGGCTGGGGCTGCCGCCTGCTGCATGCCCATTTGCTGACAATTGCTCAGGTCGGGGGCTGACCCCAAGGCTCCCATCTGGTTGCCTTGCAGCTGTAGGTAGTGATCGCCCTGGGCTGTCGATAGCTTGATGAAGACATTGGCCCCACGGCGATACATTTCTGGAGGCTGGGTCCAGGCGCCGACCTGGAAGCGACTGCTCGCTTGTTGCTGCTGACCCGCACTGCTGGAGGCCAGGGTGATGATGGTGTCGGCACCGGCGTTGCTGAGGTAAATCCGCTGGCCGCTGCCTAGGTCACAGGTATATGCCATGATTGTTGCGCGGGTGAACTCCTGTTTTATTGTGATTTTAGTGCGCTTGCGATCGCATCTATGCCTCAGGGTTTTTACTCCCTCTGCCCTCCCCAACTGGACTGGGCATCACCGCCCCCGGCCTGGAATATCCCCCCTGCCGGAGCCTGGCCCAGACTTTTCAAACTCCCTTGGGCCATGTTAAGTCTGACTAAATAGCCCCCTTCCGTGCAGCCCCGTGGCCACCAAAAAAACATCGGGTAAGAGTCGATCCAGCAGTCAGCAGAACTCCTCGGCGCCGACGACATCCTCATCGTCGGCAGGATTCAAGGTGCAGATTTTTTATCTGGCCGCCCGCAGCAGCAATATCCCCAAGGCCCCGGTCAAAGATGCCCTGTGGTTTGCCACCTACCCGTTGATTCCGCGCCTGGGAGACTGCCTATTCCACGATGGCGTCTACTACAAAGTCGAGCGGGTCTTCCTCTACGAAAACACCGCCCCCGGCTGGTGTGCCGACCTGGAAGTCAGCTACTACGGTCGCCGCTGATGGGCGGGGCGTAGATGATGGGTAGTGCTCACGACCCATCTGTGAGTGGCTCGTGAAATTTATGCATGATTTCCGTAAACCCACCTAGAGGCCATGATCAATCCAGTAGGGTGAAAACATGGCCCAGCCGGTCATGGTCATCTCTGTTCGGTATCAACATACGGTGTCTCCTAAAACGGCTCCCTCAGCGAGAAGCTGGGGGATTTTTTTATTCCAGGTCAAGCCAACCGGATAGCGCCGATGTTGACGCGACAACGGCAATCGTGGACGATGCCTCTGAGACGCCTCAACCTAGCCCAACAACTACTCACCCTAATGGCCAAGTGCGATCGCAAGATTCTCCCTCTCTGCCAACCAGTCAGGCCATTGCCGAAGATACCCCATCCTCAGCACCGAAACAGCCCTAAGAAGACATTTGGAAACTCGGCTGAAAGCCCTGCCAGGCAAGCGTTTTAGAGCGTATGGTTCTGTTGGCCAGAATCCAGTCTAGAGCAAGGTTGCCGGGTCCTTTCCAAATATCCTCTAAAGTGAGTTAGGTTAACAGCAATAGAATGCTAACCAGTGGGTTGTGGGTTGCCATTAGACAGATGGTCCTTCAGAGCACTCCCATCAATTGCATATCAGGAGAGCCTTAGAATCTTGCCTGAGCTGTGGCCAACCAACCATCGATCAGATCACATCAGATCACAAAAGTTTACATCTTTGATTGCAGCGTTATCCCCGCAGGTAAAGCAAATCCAAAGTTTCCCCCCCTTTCCCGGCGATCCACCTAGGATCTCAGATAGTTGCGCATTAATTTTTCTGCCTTCAGTGATTAATCTCCCGCCTGAGGCCGAAAACTTGACCGGCTTTTCTCCGACGATGACATCACTCCGATGATGGAGTATTGGCTATGAAACAAATTCCCGCATCTCTGCTGACCCTGGTAATCGGTGTCGTGGTCACGCTCATCAGCCTTTGGGTCGGGCAGAACCACGGCTGGTTACCTGAGCAAGCCTCAGAGCAAGCCGTCTTAGTCGATGACTTCTTTAATGTCATGGTGGTCATCGCCACAGCTCTCTTTCTGGTGGTCCAGGGCGCCATTCTGTTCGCTTTATTTCAGTTCCGCCAGCGCCAAGGCGACACCACAGATGGCGAGCCCATCGAAGGCAATTTACCCTTAGAAGCCTTCTGGAC
Organism: Halomicronema hongdechloris C2206; assembly: GCF_002075285.3. Taxonomy (GTDB): domain Bacteria; phylum Cyanobacteriota; class Cyanobacteriia; order Phormidesmidales; family Phormidesmidaceae; genus Halomicronema_B; species Halomicronema_B hongdechloris. Next base: position 5,103,377 of record NZ_CP021983.2, read on the forward strand.
AGCCATTCCCGCCGTGATTGTCATTGGTCTTGGCACCTACAGCGTCTATGTATTCCAGGAGATGGGAGGCTTTAATCCTGGTCTGCAGGAAGCCAACAGCCAAGGCACCATGGTGGCCCAAGTCATGGATGAGCAGGTTAGCGATGTCGGGGCTCCCCTCGTCGACCATGGCGCCGCCGACAAGCAAGTTGCCGGCAATTATGGGTTTGGTGCTTCTCCTATGAAAGAGGGCAACACGCCTGATCTCACCGTTGAGGTCAAAGGCCTCCAATACGCCTGGATCTTCACCTATCCCGACAGTGGCATCGTCGATGGCGAGCTGCATGTGCCGGCGAATCAGGATGTGCTGTTGAATATTTCCAGCCAGGATGTGATTCACTCCTTCTGGGTGCCGCAGTTTCGGCTGAAGCAAGATGCCATCCCCGGTGAGGAGACCGAACTCCGGTTCGTGGCAACGAAGCCAGGTACCTATTCGGTAGTCTGTGCCGAACTGTGTGGGGCCTATCATGGCGGCATGCGCACTCAGGTCATTGTCCACACTCCCGAGGATTTCGAGCAATGGCGAGAGAGCCGCGTTGCTCAGGCACCCCATCAGGACGAGACCGTGGCCGCTAATCCGGCAGAGATGACAGCGACTGACTATTTAGCCCCCGTTAGCCAAGCCCTAAATATCCATACCCATTCCCTCGCCCATCTTACGTCCGAGCAATAATTTCCTATCTGCCTTATGGCTCAAGCGAATCTTTCTCCCGAAGCCACGAAGACGCCCCCAATTGAAGGGCATCCCCATCTGCCAGACTGGAAATGGTATGACTATTTCACCTTCAATATCGATCACAAGGTGATCGGCATCCAGTACCTGGTGCTGGCCTTTATCTTCTATTTGATTGCTGGCTTGATGGCCGTGGCCATGCGCACCGAATTGGCCACGCCAGATTCCGACTTCATGGATCCGAGTCTGTACAATGCCCTGCTGACCAACCACGGCACCATCATGATTTTCCTGTGGATTGTGCCAGCGGCCATCGGCGGCTTCGGCAATTATTTGGTGCCGTTGATGATCGGGGCTCGAGACATGGCCTTTCCCAAGCTGAATGCCTTAGCATTCTGGCTCAACCCACCAGCTGGAGCTCTCCTACTCGGTAGTTTTCTCTTCGGGGGGGCCCAGGCAGGCTGGACCTCCTATCCTCCCCTCAGCGTGATTACCGCCAATACGGCCCAGTCGATGTGGATCCTAGCCGTCGTACTGGTGGGGACCTCCTCGATTATGGGCTCCGTCAACTTCTTGGTCACCATCTGGAAGATGCGGGTGCCTAGCATGAAGTGGGATCAACTGCCCCTGTTTTGCTGGGCCATGGTGGCTACGTCATTTTTGGCCCTCTTCTCCACGCCGGTGTTAGCGGCAGGGCTGATTTTACTGCTGTTTGACATCAACTTCGGCACTGGCTTCTTCCAACCCGATGCCGGTGGCAATGTGGTGGTATACCAGCATTTGTTCTGGTTTTACTCCCACCCGGCGGTGTATCTGATGATTTTGCCCATCTTCGGTATCATGTCGGAGGTGATCCCGGTCCATGCCCGCAAGCCCATCTTTGGCTATAAGGCCATTGCCTATTCCTCTTTGACGATTTCCATCGTGGGGCTGTTTGTGTGGGTACACCACATGTTCACCAGCGGCACCCCTCCCTGGATGCGGATCTTCTTTACCATCTCCACCCTGATTGTGGCCGTGCCGACGGGCATTAAGATCTTCAGCTGGGTGGCCACGCTGTGGGGCGGCAAGATTCGCTTCACCAGTGCCATGTTGTTTGCCGTTGGCCTGCTGTCGATGTTCGTCTTCGGCGGCCTCAGCGGCGTTACTTTGGGCACGGCTCCCTTCGACATCCACGTCCACGACACCTATTACGTGGTGGGTCATTTTCACTATGTGCTGTTTGGCGGCTCGGTCTTCGGCATCTATGCCGGTATCTACCACTGGTTCCCCAAGATGACTGGGCGCATGCTGAATGAGACCCTAGGCCGACTGCACTTTGTCCTGACGTTCATCGGCACCAACCTGACCTTCGCACCCATGCACGAATTGGGCATGCAGGGCATGCCTCGACGGGTGGCCATGTACGATCCGCAGTTTGTCGGGCTGAATCAGCTGGCCACAATCGGGGCATTCACCCTGGGCATTTCAGTGCTGCCGATGTTGATCAACGTAATCTGGAGTTGGAGCCGCGGTCCCAAGGCGGGAGGCAATCCCTGGAATGCCCTGACCCTGGAGTGGACCACGCCCTCCCCGCCACCGGTGGAGAACTGGACGATATTGCCGGCGGTCACCCATGGTCCCTACGAGTATGGGGTGGGCATTCAGCCTCCCCAACCGGATCAGCCAGCCTTAGATGAGGCATGAGGTCTCCTCAGTCGTGATTGGGGCCCCACTGAGGGGCTTTCCCTTTCACTCTGGTTCTGGTTAACCCTGACGTTGTCGTTCAATGGATGTCTATGCAAGGTACCGTCGACTCTCAGCCAGCTGCTTCCACAGCCACAGCAGCCCATCATCACGAAGAGCATCCTGATTTGCGAGTGCTGGGGCTGATTACGTTTTTGGCCTCGGAATTTCTCATGTTCTGTGGCTTCTTTGCCGTCTATTTAATCTATCGCTCGGCCTTGGCGGAGTGGCCACCGGAAGAAACGGAGGTGGAGCTGCTGTTGCCTGCCGTTAACACGGTGATTCTGGTGTCCTCCAGTCTTGTCATTCACTGGGGAGATACGGCCATCAAGCAAGGCGATGTAGCGGGCCTGCGTAAGTGGTATATCGTCACCGCCCTGATGGGAACGGTATTCCTAGGTGGTCAAATCTATGAGTACGCCACCCTGGGTTATGGTCTTCGTACTAATCTGTTCAGCAACTGCTTCTACTTGATGACCGGCTTCCACGGTCTCCATGTATTCATTGGCTTACTGCTAATCTTGGGTGTGCTGTGGCGGTCGCGTCGCCCGGGTCATTACAACGCCAACAAGCACACTGGCGTCGAAATGGCCGAAATCTATTGGCACTTCGTAGACATCGTCTGGATTGTTCTGTTTACGCTGATCTATATCCTGACGTTGTTTTGATTGGATCTTGGATCTTGTCCAGGTCAGACCTAAACGCTAGTAGGCATTACAAAAGCTGATCCAGAGATTTGTGTCGATGATCACTTTAAGGGGACTGTGGCCGGGCATGAAGTTCTTCCCTCACGGCTTCAACTTCTGCAGTAATATCTTCCATTGACAGCTCATTGGTACGAAAAGCATCGAGTAGCTGAGACAACTTTTGGTTTCTCAGCTCTTTTTCTAGTTCTTGACCGAGCTTAATTTTTTCGGACTCAGAGAGCTGCCTGACGAGCATTAGGATTTGGTCAAAGTTCAAAGGAAGTTGATAAATATTAGTGGTCATGGCAATTATCTAAGTGAGGAACTTCGGATCCATAGATTGAATCATGGAGGCAGATGGCTCAGCTTTGGAAAAAGTAGGGTCCAAACAAGAGATTCATATTTTAGTTTAAGCTTACCAAAGTCTAGAAGCGATGTTTTCATAAGGTTGAGGTCAGGGAAAGCTCCCTAGGACTTACTTCACCCGGCTTACTCGGTAGTTGCTTCTGCCACACCGCAACACTCATTGATGGCATCACTATTGCATCTTCTTCAGAGGTGTCTTCTAGAGCCAGTAGCTTGGTATCGAGGTCGTCGGATGCTTGCAATAGGGTGTCTTGTTTTTGCACCAGGACCTGTAATTCGGCGTTGCTAGACACAATAAATGACCATTTTGTAGGGCCGGCATGGCCTTTAATGCGTCGGCTAGGTGTCGCATGGCCGCTGCGGCAGCCTCAGTATCTGCTACGGTTAGGGCACAATCGCAGTCACGGATGCTATGGTGCGTATTGCGCTGAACAGGGAGGTTAACCCATGGCTAAATACGTGCTTTGGGGGCGTTACTGTGAAAACGTGCTGGAAAAACGCCAGCCTTACCGAGAGGCCCACCTGCAGGGCCTGAAGCAGCAGCAAGCGCAGGGAATTCTGGTATCCCTGGGTCCCACTGTCGACAATACCCATGTCTTTGGCATCTATGAGGCTGCGGACGAGGCGACGGTGCGGCAGTTGGTCGAGGCGGACCCTTACTGGCAGCATGGCATCTGGACCGACTATCAGGTTTACAAGTGGAACCAAGTCTTTTGAGCTGGGCTAAAGGTTGATAGGGAGAGGATGATTCTCGGTGGCCTATCCTCGCAAACGCTTTGGTCAGCACTGGTTGCGCAGCGAGCAGGTGCTGCATCGCATTCTTGAGGCGGCGGCGGTGTCGCGGTGCGATCGCATCTTAGAAATTGGCCCCGGCCAGGGCATCCTCACCCGCTGGCTGCTCTCCCTGGCAGACACGGTGATCGCGGTCGAAATCGACTGGGATCTCTGCCGCAGTCTGCAGAACCAATTCCACCAGGCCGATAACTTAGTGCTACTGCAGGGAGACTTTCTGGAGCTAGATCTGAGCCAGGCCCTGGCCCGGTATCCCGACACGCAGTGGCCCAACAAAGTCGTCGCCAACATCCCCTACTACATCACCGGCCCTATCCTAGAGCGGCTCTTGGGCACCATGGCCCAGCCTGCCCCCCATCCCTACGACTCGATCGTGCTGCTGCTGCAGCGGGATGTGGCCGAACGCCTCTACGCCAGCCCTGGCTCCAAGACCTTCGGCGCCCTATCGGTGCGGGTACAGTATCTGGCCCAGTGTGAGTTGATCTGTCCTGTGCCTCCCCAGGCCTTCCAGCCGCCACCCAAGGTAGACTCCGCCGTGGTGCGGCTGACGCCACGGCCCCAACCCTGGGTCGTCAAAGATCCTCAAAAGCTGCAACAGTGGGTCACCCTGGGCTTCGCCAACAAGCGCAAGATGTTGCGCAACAACCTCAAGGGCGTCATCGATCGAGATCATCTGATGGCAGTGATGGAACAATTGGGCCTAGACCCCAAGGCCCGGGCCGAAGATCTCAGCGTCGAGCAATGGGTGGCCCTGAGTAATCAGACCCTGACCCCCGAGCCCGAGCCCGAGACGAAAGGATAGCAGTGGCTCGAAACCCCCATCGCCGTGAGAGGATATTTGGAAAGCACCCTGCAACCTTGCTCCAGACTGGAGTCTGGTCAACAGAGCCATAGGCTCTAAAACGCTTACCTGGCAGGGCTTTCAGCCGAGTTTTCAAATGGCCTCTGAGGCAGGTGCCATGAGATGCTGAAGAGGGATCCCCTGACTCTGTCCTGAGCTGATGGTGGCAATACTCGTTTTCAAGGCATTTTAATTCATCCTTCTGCCTTCTGCTATATCCCTATGCGTCTGTATTCTCTGCTGGCCGCAGCCAAAATCAATCTTTACCTAGAAATCATCGGCGATCGGCCCGACGGCTTCCACGAACTGGTGATGGTGATGCAAAGTGTCGATCTGGCCGACCGGGTTACCGTCCGTAGTCTGGGCCCAGAAACCATTCGGATTCGCTGCGATCATCCTGAAGTCCCTACCGATGGGAGCAACTTAGCCTATCGCGCCGCCGCCTTGCTGGTAGAGGAGTTCCCTAACATCATGGCCAAATACGGCGGGGTCGAAATCACCATAGAAAAACACATCCCAGTGGGAGCCGGATTAGCCGGTGGGTCAGCCAACGCCGCGGCAGTATTGGTGGGGCTAGATCTGCTCTGGGACCTGGGCCTGACTCAGCTAGAGCTACAAACTCTGGGAGCACGGTTGGGGTCAGATGTGCCCTTTTCTTTAGTCGGGGGAACCGCCATCGCTACCGGGCGGGGAGAGCAACTCGACTTTCTCTACGGCCTCGACGGTCTCTGGGTCTTACTGGCCAAGTACCGGCAGCTATCTGTCTCTACTCCTTGGGCCTACCAAGGCTATCGTCAGCAATTTAGTCATACCTACGTCAGCGATGACGTCAGTCGGCAAGCCCGGCAAGCCCGGGTTCGCTCCGGAGCCATGGTCACCGCCCTGGGGCGCCAGGACGGCCATCAGATCGGCCAGGCCCTGCAGAATGATCTAGAAAACGTGGTCTTGCCTGCCTATCCCCAGGTGGATCGGCTACGCCAGGTGATGGCGGAGATGGGCGGCTTAGGCACTCTGATGTCAGGCTCTGGGCCTACGGTCTTCACCCTGGCCGCCACCCTGGAAGAGGCCGAGACCTTAAAACATCAGGTTTCTGAACGCTTGGCTGATACAGACTTGGAGCTCTGGGTGGCCCGTTTTACGCCCACCGGTGTGCGGCTGATGGATTGAGCCATCTATGGGATGCTAGTAAGCGTCCCCCTAAACCGAGAGGTGGGTATGGATAATTCACCGACGCCCAAGGTCGAAACCAGCCAATCGACACCGACACCCCCGGCAAAAATCTGGCGCTGCTTCAGTGGGGCCTTCATCGCCGGTAGTCTGGGCATGATACTCTACCGGTTTATGACGACTATCGCTGTGACCTTTGCCAATAAACCAGTCACCTCCGACAATCCGGCGGTGGTCAATATCTCAGCGGCCGTGCGCACCCTGGTGGTGGGTATCGTGGCCCTGGGGGCCGGGGTATTCGCCATCGCCGCCGTGGGGCTCTTCCTACTGGGCATGCAGCTGGCGGTACAGCGGCTCATGGGTCGTTCTAAGTCTTCCTCCCAGACCTAGAGTTGCAGCGTGAAGTGACGGCTGAGCGCAAACCAAGCTAGGGGACCGCGGCGCTGGGCCGTTCGCCAGACCGGAAACCGCAGATATTTAGCCAAGACGAGTCGAGCCAGCCCTTTGCCACGGCCATAGAGCCGTTCCTGCAGGTAGGCGAGCCAACTCGGTCGGCCCTTGGCCAGGCTGGCATAGAGGGGCGGAAAGGCTAGGGGACCATGGAGGACATCGGCCCGGTGCACTCGGCTGAGGCGATTCTGATGATGCTCTGGGTTGGGCAGCCCCCCATGTTCGCCATAGTTGCGGAAGGGCACGTAGTTGGTGAAGTTGCGATCGCGTAGGGAATAGTCCAAGCCAGAATCCCAGGGGGTGTAGTGGCTGGGGCCGGGATCGTGAGCTACCCCATCAGCCACCTTGATCAAATGGGCCGCACTCTTGGCCGTAATCACATAGGCCACCAGGGAGGTGGAATAGCCAATCCCATAGCCCTGGGGAGTGACCCGGTAGACCTGGGGGGCGCAGGTGTAGAGCCAGGCGATGCCCAGGCTAGGATCTTCGGGGTCGAAGCTAGCCGGTAACTGGCCAAAGGTCTGCACCGGCACGAAGTCAGCCTCCACAATCAGAGTCGGTTTATCACTGTGTCGAGCTCGCTCCCAAGCGCGGCGATGGTTCAGCAGGCAGAGAAAACTGCGGGAATAGCCCTGGTATTCGGGACGGTGGGTTTGCCGCAGCACCTGACAGCGGCAGCCGGCTCGGGTCAAGGTCTGCTCCAGGCAATCCGTGACCTCCCGGTGGGCCAGAATGAAGGTTTGCTCGATGCAGTCCACTAGAGTGTTGGCCATAGTCTTCCCCACGCCCAGGATGTAAATACCTTAAACACTAGGATGACTCAAATTGACCCTAGAGCGGGTTGAGAAGTTGCCGCATCGCTTTGCTTAAGATCATCACAATGAACTCAGTGGGCAGCATCACGGTGCGCGGTTGCAGCTTGCGTGGCCCTGGCTATGCAACATGCGATCGCATCTCGTATAGCACCGAACATCCTAGATCAGAGATAATGGCACTGTCAGCACTCGTTTTTCCCATGACCAACAACGGTGATCGCCTGGAGCGAATTGAGGCACTTGTTCACGCCAATGCAGAAGCGATTGCAGCCATGCGTGACGCCCAGGAGCATGACCGATTTGACCTGAGTGAAGCCCGTCAAATCGCTGATTCGAATGCCCGAGCCATCGCCGCCGGGGCCGAGGAAACCCGCCAACTTCGGCAAAGCTTGCAAGCCTCTATCCAAGAAACACAGCACATCGCTGATTCAAATGCCCGAGCCATCGCCGCCGGGGCCGAGGAAACCCGCCAACTTCGGCAAAGCTTGCAAGCCTCTATCCAAGAAACACAGCACATCGCTGATTCAAATGCCCGAGCCATCGCCGCCGGGGCCGAGGAAACCCGCCAACTCAGGCAGAACTTGCGGGAATTATCAGAAGAGTCTCGACAGCGACTCAATGAAAATATTGCTGATACCGTCTCGATGATCAGCGACTTAGGACAGCAGCAGGCCGAAACAGACCAGCGATTTAACACGCTTCTAGCAGAGGCCAGGGCAGATCGGTTGCGACAGCGAGCTGCTGAAGAGCGCAATCGCATTGAGCATGAGGAGTTTCGCGTTTTTATGCAAGACACATTACGGGAAATCCGCCAGATTTGGCAGCGACTGGCAGGGTAAGGCGTCTAACTGAGTCCTAGTCCTGAACAAGGGGCTGAGTTTGCATTGGAGTCAACTACACAGCTAAACGATTGCCGGTAAGGTGGTGTATTGCCAAGAATGCGATCGCATCGACATCGCCTTTCAGAGGGAAAAGCAACTCCAGGGCTGAAGCCGTAAGAAAAAGCAGGCTCTGATTGCAAGCAATAGCCGAGTGCCAGAATGGCAGCCACTCTAGAAATTTTCCTGCTGATATAAAATCCGGTTAATCACCTAGGAAAACGTTTATCTGTCATTCCCGCGTTTCGTGAAGCGAGGCCGGAGGCCTTAAGGCGGGAATCTAGGGCGTAAATCTCGGCTAGGCCCGGAGCGCTCGACCTGGATTCCGGGTCGCGCTGCGCTTGCCCGGAATGACGTAATGATGGGGTTGCAATCCTCATGGGAAACAACTTCTACAGGAGTTATGGGTTTACCATGATCACGGCAGAGCAACCGGATTTCAGCAACTGCCTCCAGGAGAGACAACGTATATGGGGGCTGCTGGCCTCCAAACCCTATGCCGCCTCCGCCAACTACATCAACCGCATGAGCGACTACTGCCGTGGTTGTGCCTATGACCCTAAAGCGCGCACTGGCGACAAGGCCTGCCCATTTAACGTTTTCTACTGGGATTTTCTAGATCGCCATCGGGAAAAGCTGCCATCTCAGGGCCGCATGAGTTTTATCCTGCGGCACCTGGATAAGATGTCGGCGGTAGAACGGACGGTGATTCATCAACAGGCAGACACCTGGCACCAGCAGCAGGAGAGTTTATAACAGAGGTAGACCCGCCATTGATCGCGAAAGGAGCCACCATGAGCCCATCTGATACTGCCACCATTAAGCACAGTGAGCTGTTGAATCGCTTGGTGATCAACATCGATACCACCGAGGAGGTGGGTCGTGTGGCGCAACTGCTAGTAGATACTGCGGTTCATCAAGTCGAGGGCCTGGTCTGTAAGGCAGGCTTCCTGGGACGGGAGCGGCAGGCCTTTGGCTGGGTCCAGGTGGAATCCATCGGGCCTGACAGTGTCGTGGTGAAGCCAGGCACAGAATTTGCCTCCCGTCGCCTGGACGATGCCATTGCCATGACCACCCAGGAAGTCTGGTCCGACACTGGGGAACGGGTGGGGCATTTGGTGGACTACTGCATTGAGCTAAACACAGGAGCCATTACCCTCTATTTATTTGCTGGCGAGGGCTTGCGAGGACTGACCGAGGGCATCTATGCGCTGTCGCCTCGAGGCGTGGTCAGTGCTGGGCGCAAGCGGATCATGGTGCAGGATGCCCGCATTGAAGACGCCGAGTTGTTTAGTGAAGGGTTGAGTCAGCGGGCCGCCGGGGCCGCCAGCTTCTTGCAGAAGGATTATTCCCAGACCCAGCAAGACTTCGAGTCGGTGGTGGATAAGAGTCAGGCCCTGGCTGAGCAACTGCAGCAGCAAACTCGCCGCTTTGCGGATCAAACCCGGCAACAGCTGGGGCAGGTCTGGGGGCAATTTCAAGAGAGGGCTAGCCAGGGGCGCGACCAGCTGCAGGATAGGTCGGCGTCCAAGGATGACGATGGGAAAACCATTGAAGTGGATTCCTTCGAGGTTTGGCCCGACGAAGATGAGGAGAAAACCCCTTAACTCTAAGATTCAATCTTGGGGCGAGATTCATGCCAGGACAGTTCTAGGGCTTTGCGGTAATCGGCTTGGGCCAAGGCGGGGTCTTTTTCTAGCTGTAGGCGAATGTGACCCCGGCTGCGGTAGGCCTCTGCCAATCCAGGATTGAGCTGTAGGGCCTGGTTAAGGTCAGCTAGGGCTTCCCAGAGATAGCCGGCTTGGGCCAGGGCTTCACCACGGCGGCTGTAGGCCACGGCGTCTTTGGGATCTAGGTGTAGGGCCAAGCTGAAATCTTGGAAGGCATCGGCAAAATTATTGCGGCGCTGATAGATCAGCCCCCGCTGATAGTAGGCGACAGCGTCTTCCGGGTTCAGGTGCAGCGCTAGGCTATAGGCTGCGATCGCACCGTCTTCATCTCCGAGATGGCAGCACAGTTGGCCACGCTGGCGATAGACCTGGGAGAGGTAAAACGGCTGGCGAAAGGGCAGTACCGTCGCCTCCGGCGTGGGCTGATGGGGCCACAAGGCCCAGCCCGTCAAGATCGGATCGATATCCCTGGTCGGCTGCTCTAAGCTAGGATTTAGCGCCAATACCTGCTCAACGTCTTGCAGGGCACCGGCAGCATCTCCCAGATACTGCCGCAGCAAGGCTCGGTTGAGATACCCCTCCAGGAAATCTGGCTGCAGCAACAGGGTGCGGTTCAAGGCCAAGACCGCTTCGTAGGTATTCCCCAGATGAAACTGGGTCAACCCTCGATAGTAGTGGGCTTCCACGAAGTCAGGGGCATCCCGCAGGGCCAAATCGAAATCGGCCAGGGCTTGGCGGTAAACCGCTAACGGATGTTGCCAATCGGCCAGCCGCTGCAACCGAGCGATGGCACGCCAGAAGTAAAGCTTTGGGAAGCAAGATTGTCGTTCCAGCACCCAATCAAAATCTGCGATCGCACCGTCGTAGTCCTTCAGGGCCAGGCGGACCAGCCCGCGGCCACCATAGGCCTTGTGGGCTAAAGGCTGCAGCTTAATCGCTCGATTCAAATCGGCCAGGGCGCGATGGTGATCGCCCAGGTAACGGTGGGCATTGCCGCGATTGATATAGGCCCGCACGTGGCTAGGCATCAGCTGCAGTGCCTTGGAAAAATCAGTAATTGCCGCCTGATAATTCTGCAGATCATAATGGGCACAGCCGCGATTGTAGAGAGCCGTGGCGCAGTCGGGTTGGACCTGCAGGGCCTGATTAAAGTAATCGAGCGCCTGCCAATAGCGGCCCTGACGAGCCTTGACAATGCCCTGGTTCAGCACCTGCTTGACATTCATGGCAGTAGCGGCAGAGGGATACATCCCTGACATCACTGGGGAGCGCGACAATAAGGTATCCTGCGGCAAAGTACTCTCATTATGGCTTGCGGATCCAACCTGAAGCCACTGTGCTCATTTTTTAAGCTATTTCCCTAACGATTATTTATTTGCTTAAGCTTGGCTTAAAGCCTCGTCTAGGAATCCGGTAATCGCTAGCCATAGAACTTTGGCAAGACAGGGCTAGCATACCGTATCAGAGATCTCTTGTCCGTAAGGGCGGGACATTCTGCCGGTAGTCGACCCAGCTGCCTTGC